>NZ_QUDJ01000018.1:0-67325 GCF_003477565.1 Alistipes sp. AF48-12 | reverse complement strand
CTGCGCCGCCCGGATAATCCGGGCGGCGCAGGCGTTTTCGGCGGGAACGACTATACCGGAAGCGTCTCTCTTCGCCCCTACTCCGCCTCCCAATCGAAACCGTCTTTGCGGTCTTTGACCTTGATGCCGATCGCGGCCAGGCCGTCGCGGATCTTATCCGACGTGGCCCAGTCTTTGGCGTTCTTGGCCTCCATCCGGATATTCAGGATCATGTCGACCACCGAAGAGAGCATCTGCGAATTATCGCCGGCCAGATCGTCGCGCAACCCCAGGATATCGAACACGAACAAATCAACGACCCGTCGCAGTTCGGCCAGATCGGCGGCGGAAATCGTCTGCTTGCCGTCGTAAATCTGATTGATCGTCCGAACGCAGTCGAACAGTTCGGAAATCACCATCGGCGAATTCAGGTCGTCGTCCATCGCCGCCGTACAACGGGCTTCAACGTCCGAAATATCGACGGAAGACGCTTCAGACGGCTTGATCTTTTTCAAAGTCGAGACGGCTTTCATCAGGCGTTCGTATCCCTTTTCGGCTGCTTGCAACGCCTCGTTCGAAAAATCCAGCGTGCTGCGGTATTGCGCCTGCAGGATAAAGAAACGGATCGTCATCGGGGAGTAGGCCTGTTCGAGCAGCGGATGGGCGCCCGTAGTCAACTGCTCAAGCGTGATGAAGTTGCCGAGCGACTTGCCCATCTTCTGTCCGTTGATCGTAATCATGTTATTGTGCATCCAGTAACGGGCTGAATCGTGACCGCAGGCGGCCGTGCTCTGCGCGATCTCGCATTCGTGATGCGGAAACATCAGATCCATACCGCCGCCATGGATATCGAACTGTTCGCCCAGGTAGCGGGTGCTCATCGCCGAACACTCCATATGCCAGCCGGGAAAACCGTCGCTCCACGGCGAAGGCCAGCGCATGATGTGTTCCGGAGCCGCCTTTTTCCACAGCGCGAAATCGAACGGATTGCGCTTATCGCCCTGCCCGTCCAGGTCGCGCGTATTGGCCATCATGTCTTCCAGTACGCGGCCGGAGAGCTTTCCGTAACGGAACTTCCTGTTATAAGCTTCGACGTCGAAATAAACGGAGCCGTTGCTGACATAAGCGTAACCGCGATCCAGAATCGTCCGCACCATCGCGATCTGCTCGATGATATGGCCCGAAGCGCGCGGTTCGATGTTCGGCGGCAGGACGTTCAACTGACGCATCGCATCGTGATAACGGTCGGTATAGTACTGAGCCACCTCCATCGGTTCGAGCTGTTCGAGCCGGGCTTTCTTGCTGATCTTGTCCTCGCCTTCGTCGGCGTCGTTCTCAAGATGTCCCACGTCGGTGACATTGCGCACGTAACGCACCTTGTAACCGGTCGCCCGCAAGTAGCGGAACAACAGGTCGAACGTAATGGCCGGACGGGCGTGCCCCAAATGCGGATCGCCGTAGACGGTCGGGCCGCAGACATAAAGTCCCACGAACGGAGCTTTCAGCGGCACAAAGGCCTCTTTTTTGCGTGTCAGGGTATTATGGATAGACAAATTCGATTTCATGGCTGCGTTTTTTAACAACGCAAAATTAAAAACTTTCTCCGATAGTTCAGACTAAATTGCGGTTTCTTCCGTTATTTTTCTAATTTTGCAGGGATTATACGTTTTCCCGAAAAACGGCATTGAAAATATAACCGACAGAAATCTGATGAACAATTCCTTTAAAAAAATCAATGTGATCGGAGGCTGGTTCTGCTTCGTCTTCGCGTCGATGGTCTACCTGCTGACCATGGAGCCGACGGCCAGTTTCTGGGATTGCAGCGAATTCATCGCAACCTCGTACAAACTCGAAGTGGGACACCCTCCCGGAGCGCCGCTGTTCATGATGATATCGCGCTTCTTCACGATGTTCGCCGGGCCGCAGCATGCAGCCCTGATGGTTAATGCGATGTCGGCGCTGGCCAGCGGAGCCACGATCATGTTCCTTTTCTGGAGCATCACGCACCTGGCCCGCCGGGCGATGCGTAAAAGAGAAAACGAGCTGTCGATGCCGCAGACGATCGCCGTGATCGGCGCCGGACTGGTCGGCAGCATTGCCTATACGTTCACCGACACGTTCTGGTTTTCGGCCGTCGAGGGCGAAGTGTACGCGCTGTCTTCGTTTTTTACGGCGATCGTATTCTGGGCGATCCTGAAATGGGAAAACGTCGCCGACGAACCGCATGCGAACCGCTGGCTGATCCTGATCGCCTACCTTACCGGGCTGGCTATCGGCGTACACCTGCTGAACCTACTGATCATTCCGCCGATCGTACTGATCTACTATTTCCGCAAATACAGCGTGACCAAATGGGGAGTCGTCAAGGCGCTGCTGGTTTCCGCCGCGATCCTCGTGGCGGCCATGTTCATCATCATTCCCGGAACGATCCAACTGGGCGCACTGTTCGACAGGCTGTTCGTCAACACGTTCGGTCTGCCGTTCAACAGCGGAATCACGTTCTACGCTTTCGCGCTGTTCGCCGCGCTGGCATGGGGCGTTTATCTTACGCATAAAAAAGGAAAGGTGCTGGCCAACACGATTCTGTTGTGCGTGACCGTAGTGATCCTCGGATACAGTTCGTACGCTTCGGTCGTGATCCGGTCGGCGGCGAACCCGCCGATGAACAGCAACGCGCCGAACAACCCCTACGGGCTGCTGTCGCTGCTGAACCGCGACCAGTACGGCGCAAGACCGCTGGTCAAAGGTCCCTACTATTCGTCGCCTCCGATAGCTTACAAAGAAAAAACGGCCTATTACAAGGGAGACAGCGGGAAATACGAATCGGCGCAGACGTTGGGCGGATACGAATACGATCCGCAGTTCGAATTCTTCTTTCCGCGCATGTACTCGGAAAAACCGTCCGACATCAAGGCTTACCAGAACTGGGTGCAGATCAAAGGACGTCAAATCCCGTTCGGCGATGAAACGATTACCGTGCCTACGTTCGCAGAGAACCTGAAATTCTTTTTCGCCTATCAGATGAACTTCATGTACTGGCGGTACTTCCTGTGGAATTTCGTAGGACGCCAGAGCGACATCCAGTCGACCGGCGAAATTACGGACGGCAACTGGCTCTCCGGGATCAACGCCGTCGACGAACTGTTCCTCGGCCCGCAGGACCACCTGCCGAGCGAGAAAGCGGCAAACAAAGGACGAAATACCTACTATTTTCTACCGTTCATCCTCGGTATCATCGGGCTGATCTACCAATTGAACCGAGACGGCAGAAACTTTACGGTCGTCATGGCCTTCTTCATCATGACGGGCGTGGCGATCGCCGTCTACCTGAATTCGCCGCCGGCCGAGCCGAGGGAACGGGACTACGTTTTCGCGGGATCGTTCTACGCGTTCTGCATGTGGATCGGATTCGGCGTACCGGCCCTGTACGAAGCGTTCAAACGCTGGTTCAAGAGAGATCACGTCTACACGGCCGTAGCGGCAACGCTGATCGGCGCGATCGTACCGGCCCTGCTGGGCGCTAAAAACTGGGACGACCACGACCGCGCCGGGCGTTTCGTAGCCCGCGACTTCGGGATGAATTACCTGAAATCGGCCCTGCCCAACGCGATCATCATGAACTACGGAGACAACGACACCTTCCCGCTGTGGTACGCACAGGAAGTCGAAGGGGTGCGCACCGACGTCCGCGTGATGAACATGAGCTACCTGGGCGCCGACTGGTACATAGACCAGATGAAATTGAAGAGCAACGACTCCGATCCCGTGCCGTTCACCCTGCCGCGCGACAAATACACCTACCGGAACGATTACCTGCCGATCAAAGAACGATTCAAATCGGCCACCGCGAAACAGGTGATCGACGAATGGATCAGGCTCGACGATCCGGTCACCAAAGTGACCACGCCGTTCGGAACGGAAGGGGACTACATTCCGACGCGGAAAATCGCGATCCCGGTCAATAAGGAGAACGCGATCGCCAGCGGCATCGTTAAACCGGAAGACGCGCACCTGATGGTCGACACGATCTACCTGACCCTGAAAGGCAGCATCGTCACGCGCGACCAGCTGATGCTGATCGATCTGCTGGCGCACTTCGACTGGAAACGGCCGATCTATTTCACGCAAGCCATTTCGCCCGGAGAACTCGGACTGAGAGATTACCTGCAGGTCGACGGATTCGTGTACCGGCTGGTGCCGATCGCAACCAAAGGGGACTATCTCAACATCGGACGGGTCGATGCGGATTACTTGTACGACAAGCTGATGAACGAATTCTCCTACGGAAACATCGACGATCCGAAGGTCTATGCCGATTATACGGTACATAACAATTTCTACTCGACGCAGGCGCGGACGCTGTACGCCCGGCTGGCGAAGGCCCTGCTGGAAAAGGGCGACACGACGCGGGCGATCGAAGTGCTGGATACCGGCATCCGGAAGATCCCGTTCAGCCAGATCCGGCACAACTACATGTCGACCGTTCCGATCATCGAGGCCTATTATATGGCCGGAGCTTTCGACAAGGGAAACGAGGTGCTGGAAGAATATGCGAAAAACCTGGAGGAAAACATTACCTATTACCTGCGCTTTACAGGGAAATACAAAGACCTGACTCTACGGGACGTGAAGGAAAACGCAGAATACCTCTACGACCTTTATCAGATCGCGGGCATGTTCGGACAGACCGGGCAAGCCCGGCAGATCGAACAGTACCTCATCGACAAAGGAATCGTGGAAGATAAAAAGCAGGAAACGCCAACCGTTACGCCCATCGACACGGACAACGGGACGCTACTCCAATAAACCTACCGACCGCCGAGGGAGATGCTGAAAACCTGCTCACAGCACGAACTGGTCGAGGCCGGTTGCGACGAAGCCGGGCGGGGGCCGCTGGCAGGACCGGTGGCCGCCGCCGCGGTTATCCTGCCGCCGGAATGGAACCATCCGCTGCTGAACGACTCGAAACAGATGAGCGAGAAAAACCGCTACTTGTTACGGGACGTTATCGAACGGGAAGCCGTAGCCTGGGCCGTAGAGATGGTTTTTCCGGAAGAAATCGACCGGATCAACATCCTGAACGCTTCGTTCGCGGCGATGTCCCGCGCCGTCGAACGACTATCGGTGAAACCACAGTTGCTGCTGATCGACGGAAACCGGTTCCGGACAACGCTGGATATTCCGTACCGCTGCATCGTCAAAGGCGACGCGACGTATGCGTCCATCGCTGCGGCCTCGGTGCTGGCCAAAACCTACCGCGACGACTACATGATGCGGATCGCCGAGGAATATCCGGTATACAACTGGCAGAAAAACAAAGGATATCCGACCCGGGAACACAGGGAAGCGGTCATGCGATACGGTCTGTCGCCATACCACCGCATGTCGTTCAACCACGAATTCGAACAGTTGCGACTGTTCGAGCGACCGGCCGAAAACCAAAAATGAACAACGATAAAATGTGAAACGACTATCGAAAGATTCAAAAATTGATCTTTTTGCCGATTTTTTTATTTCAATAATTAATTTCTTCACACAGAATAAAAGCAACTGGTTAAACGCATCTTACATATCAAATAAAAAACCGGAGCCTCTCTAAAATTCCTGTTTTTTTGAAAAAAACGCCGTCTCTCTCTTGACAAAGGGGGAGGCGGCGTTCTATATTTGTACAGCGACGGCCCGGACCGGGCACTTTTCCGAACGGAAACGGCAAACGCGCCGGTCGGAGGAACGGAGAACGAAACGCCGCTCGCTTATTCCATATTCTATCGAATTATTTATTAACATTTCGGGGAGTTATCGATTGCAATTCGGGACATTTCGTTTCAGGTTATGAACACTCTTCACCGGTTCTGTCCCGCACAGTCTGTCGATAACCCGAATCAAAACCATCAGAAACCCATGTCGCAAGCAGTCCGAACAACCGGATCGGAAGCCGGAATCAGCCAACCGATCGAATCGCAACCTATTAAAAACAAAACCGATACAGATTCATATCGACTGATGACCGAAGCAATCGACTCTATCCGGCAGGCGGAAGAAGCCGTCGAACGGCTGGCCCGTTTCCGGATGCAACAGAAAATGTCGAACAACCGTGCAAAAAGCGTTGTCCGGGAGTTGAAAGAGCTGGAAAAAGTGCTGTCGTTGTATATCAGCTAACCGTCTATTAACAGATTATACACACTAAAAACGGAGTTATCGACACATGACCACCGTAACGATCGACAATCGGAGCTATCCGTGCCCTTCCGCATGGAACGAAATCGGCTGGGAACAGTTTTTTACGCTGGCGGAATATGCCGGGCAGACGGTCGGCACTTCTGCAACGGAACGGAAAGCGGAGCGGGTACTGGAGCGCATTTGCGGAGTGGATCCGGGAACCGTTCGGAAGATCGACGGCCGGCAGCGAAAACAGTTCGCCGACTGCCTGGGCGAACGTTTTTTCGGGTTTCCGCCGCCATTTCCGGAGAATCCGGACGGAAACGACAGTACGGACGGTTTCGATTGGAACGGAATACGGATGCTGTTTCCCGCTCCGGCAGTCGATCCCGACGGCAGCGTCGTACCGCTAGCGCATACGACGGCCGTCGAACTGTGCGAAGCGACCGACCTGTACCTGTGCGACAAATGGCGGTACGCCCCGCTCGTCGTCGCGATACTCTGCCGTCCCGAAGGTGAACCCTACCGGGAACAGACATGCCGGCATCGGGCCTGGAGCATGAAAAAACTGCCGATGGACATCGTTCTGCGCCTTTACGACATGCTCCGGCAAGCACACCGCTACCTGAAACGCAATTACCCGCTCTGCTACGAAACTCCCCGGACGAACGGGGAAAAGACCGGACGCGAAGGACCGACCTGGAATGAGCTGCTGCTGTGGGCGGGACATTTCCGGATCGACGAGATCGAGCCGGTACGCCGAATGAATTGCCACGATTTTATGGATCTCGTGCAGAGCCGCATTAAAATGAACGGATAAACGGCTCTTTTCCGGACGATTTCGATGAAAAAACATCCTGTAAAACAAACTCAAAATGCCCAGAAATCAACTTTCGGCCCTGATCCGAAAAACCGCCGAGAAACTCGGCTATCACTTTTACGAAGGCTTCGAGTACCGCATGAACGAATGCGCGCTGAAATTTCCGGCCGTATGGCTGTCGCCGCCGAAAACGAGCCGTGTCGAAGGAAGGCGGGAACGGAAGATTACCTACCGCGTCGTACTGCAGCTGATGCAATGCAACCGCAAATTCGACGAATCCGCAAAAAATAGGGTATGGGACGGGCTGGAACGGGATGCCCTACGGCTCACCGACCGGCTGACCCCGCAGCAAAACGTCTTTTGCACGGAAAACATCTCGATGGCTCCGGCCGAATTCACGCTGACCCGACAGGGAGAACTATCGCTGCGGGTGGAATTCGACGTCCGCACGGACGATTGTCAAACCTCAACCGACGAATCCCTATGAAAATCACCAAAATCCCCGCGCCGTACTCCCCGGCTTACCGGGACGCGCTGTTCCGGATTTCGGCAACGGCCGACGAAATCGTGGAGCTCGACATTTTCGACCACGCAGGTACCGGAATCATCGGCAGAAAAAGGCTTTACGGGTCGACTGTATACGACGTGAACGTAGCCGGCTACGCACAGGGGCAGTTCGAAGTGGCCCCGCTGCGAACCGTGCAATGCACGTTCGTCGCCCCGCCGAAACGGATCGTGAACCTGACGGTCGGATCGGGCAGCACGCGCAGCACGACCCGGCTGAACGCGGGGATACGAACGATCTATCCTACGAAAAACTATCGGCGTCGCCGGAAACCCGGACGATCGGGCCGGAAGAGAGCGACGAAATCGCCGTCATCGCGGAAGGCGGAACGCTGAAAGCGGTCGCGGTCGTTGCGGGCACTCCGGCGACGCCGGTCACGCTGGCTACGAAAAACGATGCCGACGGGTTGCACGTATTCGGGTTGAAAATGGCGGACATGCGGGCGAAACTCAGGGCTGCCGGACTGAGAGAACCGACCGAAGGAGAAATCGTAACGGTCCGCATCCTGGACGGCGAGGACGAAGAGATGGCCTGCCAGCGGTACCAGGTAGCGCCGACCGGCGAACAGAACGTCCGAATATGCTGGTGGAACGGATACGGCCAGATCGACTACCATACGATGCGGTGCGTCCTGAGCAACGGATACGACATCCGCAAAGAGCGCGTATACACGGCCGACGGCTACCGCACGACCGGTTGTAGCCGGGAAAACAGGCTATCGCTGGCCTCCGATTTCGTCAACCGCGAAACGATGGAATGGCTGAGCGGAATCGCCGTAGCGCCCGGAGTGTGGATGGAGCAGAACTATGCGTTCGTCCCGCTGGACGTCCTGACCGAAACGGTAACGACCGTGTCCGAAACGCTCTCGCAACTGCAATTGACCGTCCGCAAAAGCGCCCGGGAAATCTACCAACACCAGTAAACCATGATGAAACTGTTTATCGACGGCAAACAGGCCGATACCGACCAGACGACCGCCGTGTCGATTTCGCTCGGAATCGCCTCGATCACCAAAATCGAAACCGGAAGGACGGGATACTCGAAAACGATCCGCGTGCCGATGACCGCACGCAACCGACTGCTGTTCGGCAACCCGGAAGAGATACACGCGGCCGAGCAGTTCAACCAGCAGCCGCATACGGCACGCATCGAAGCGGACGGCTGCACGGTACTCGAAGGCTCCCCGATGATGACCCGGTGCGAAAGTACGCCGGCAGGAGAGGGATGGTACCGAATCAACATCATCGGGGCCGGCAAAGAGTGGGTGCAAAAAGCGGCGGCGGAGATGTTCAATGAAATCGGGATCGCTTTTGAACATACGATCACGGCGGACATGGTCAAACAAAGCTGGACATGGGACGAACCGGTGCGTTTTTTCCCCGTGCAGCGCGATCGGTTCGCCGTAACATCCGACACCGTTCAGCAGGGCGTTCGGATGCTGACCTTTACGGACTACCATCCGTTCTTGAACGTACGGGCGCTGGTCGATGCGATCGCGGCCGCAGGAGGTTATACGGTCGCGTCGACGTTCATGGACAGCGCATTTTTCCGGGCGCTGTACATCAGCGGGCGCTATCCGGAAAAAGAAGTCGAACCGCTGGCCGAACGGATGGGATTCCTCGCCGGACGGTTCGCCGATGCAACGGCCGTAGCGGACCGGTTCGGCAGGGTTTACGCCGATCCGCTGACCACGATCTCGTCGGTCGGGAACATCGTCGACACGGCCGATCCGGACGACATCTCCGACGGAGTTTCCGTGGCGGGCGTCTACAACCGCAACGGCTGCTTCCGGAAAGACGGGCAGCGGGCGGCTTATTACCCGACGGAGAGCGTAGCCGTAGGATTCGAATACCGGCTCCGTTACCGTTCGGACTACCGGATCGCCAGCCGGACGGCCCTGAAATGCTTCGACCGGGTCTACCTCGACGACAACATCGAACACCGCTACCAGGTGACCAACCGCAACGAAGACCGGCGAGAAACGTATCGCGACGGATGGAGCTACCGGCTGATCGTCTTCGACCACGCCGAAGCGAACACATACCGGTTTACCCACGAACTCGCAACGGACGGAACAACCTCCATCGTGAAAACCTTTTCGTCGCGGAGCACCCTAATCGAACCGCAAACCGGACAGACGATATCCAATCCCCGGTTATGGATCCAGTCGGGCGGCACCTACCTGCCGTTCACCGGGGACTGGGCGCTGTACGACGGCTATGTCGCCGAAACCGGACAAATCGACATCGAACTGACGGTCAGAAGTTCGGCAGCGACGGCATCTCCGTCGACCCCCCGCTATTTCCACCGGTTCCATTTCGGCGGAGCGGACGAAGGCATGGAGCTGACACTCGGCCGGGAGACGACGCTCAGGCCCGTTTTCATGCCGCATCCGTGCGAAGGGACGACCATCGGATTTGCCGACGTCGCGGCGCACGAGATCCGGCAGATCGCGCTGATCAATGCATTGAAACAGTTGTTCAATCTCTATTTCTACTCCGACACGCTGACCAGGACGCTCTATGTGGAACCGCGCGAAACATTCTACCGGAACGACGTCGTCGTGGATTGGAGCGAAAAAATCGACCGCAGCCGGCCCGTCGCGGTCGAAGAACCCGGCGCAGACCTGGCGCAGCACTTCACGCTGCGTTACCAGCCAGGAGACGGCAGCGCAGCCCGGTGGGACGAGTCCCACAAAGAGATCCTGGGACGCTGGAGCGCACCGATCCTGAACCGGTTCGCCAAAGAAGGTGAACAAATTTACAGCAACCCGATCTTCACGCCGACCCTGAACAAAACCGGCGAGTATCCCGATGCGCCGGAAGCTTCGCTCGCCCAGGTCGGCGACCGCGACCGCAGCGGTAACGCGGAAGAGAATGAAAACCTGAATTTCCCACCGAAAATCGTCCGGTACTGCGGCATGACCGCGCTGGACGGACATCCGTGGGGATGGCCGTCGTACGACAGCCAGTACCCCAAAATCGCGTTCCACGATCCGCAGGGGGAACAGCCGTTCACACTCTGTTTCGAAGACCGGGACGGAGCGGACGGATTGCACCGATATTACGACAAAGCGGTGGAGCTATACAACCGGGGACGGAGAATCACGCTATACCTGTATCTGAAGCCGAAGGACATCGAACCGCTGATCGTTCCGAATACGCTGTGTCACGATTTCAGAGCCCTGTTCCGGCTGACGATCGCCGGGGAAACGCTGCTATGCCGGCTCGAAGAGATCTGCGACTACAATCCCGCTGGAGGACAATCTACGAAATGCATTTTTCTAAAAAACGTATAATCCATGAACACAGAACCCTATCGAATCTTCTGGGACGACGAGCTGTGGCTCGCCCGGCGGCTGCGGGAAGCGTCGGCAGACCCGGCCGGCGAAGACCGACGGCAAACGGCATCCGGAAAAAAAGACAGCGGCATCTCGCGGATAACGGACGGAAAATCTCCGAACGGGGAAAGCCGCGTTCCGCAGCCGTTCGCCGGAACGGAAGTTCCCGGTGAAAAGCGACTCCCGGCAGCGATTTCCCGCCAAACCGATCCCGAAACGGAAACGGCTTTCAACCCCGCAGGTCCCGAAACGAAGCATTCCGGATACGGACAGGCGACGGCGGCTTACGCACCTGCGACCGAACCGTTTCCGGCAATCCAGAAACCGGTCGATCCGACCCGTCGGCAAAACGGGTCGGGATACGGATCGCAAAACGAAACGTCACCGTACCCGCAACGAAGCGGGAACGACGATGAGCGCGGTTCCTCCCGGCTGTCGGAAGAGTCGCGCCGCGCAATCCGCGAAACCGTAAACGAACGGTTGTCGGAATTGAGAGTGTACGTGCTCGAATCGGACATCACCGAAGCGCAGCAGGCCGTTAAAAGCGTCGTGGAACAAGCATCTTTCTGAAAGCCATAAATCCGGAAAATATGACACGTTACGAAAAAGAACTGATCCGCATGATCGGCATACGGTTCGGAGAGCTCGCTCCGCAACAATTGGTCGAGAAACTGGCCAGAATCGGCGTGATCGACATCACGCTGTGCAAAGTACTGACGATCCGGGAATTCGTAGCCGCACTGCAAAAGAACGGGATGAAAAAGATCGACGCGATGTGGATGGCGTCCGAACAATTCGCCTGCACCTACGAATACGTGCGCAAATGCATGTACTACTATACCGACGTAAACCTGTAACGAAAAGTCGGTTTTCGTAGAAAAAATTTCCGTGACGAACCGCGTACCTTCGCAGCACCATACAAACCACCAAACAATCAACCATGACAACGATCCGAGAACAATGGAACGCCCTACTGGGCAGGCTCGGCCTCGCTTCCGACACGGAGAACGGGGTGAGCGACAAACAACTGGAAACGCTGAACGAAGCGTTGGCGAAACCAGCCGACACGCCGGCCGAAGAGACGGCCGCCGGACAAACGGTAACGGCGACCCGAACGCTTCCGCACGAAGACCCATCCCCGACGGAAACACCCCGTTCGGCCAACCAGGCGGCCTACGACAGCGATCTACGCAATTTCAGACGATAAGGCCGGACTGCGTAAAGTAATATTTACTTTATAAAAGAACACTAAAACATTTTTGTAAACTATAAAAATTATGGCAAAAATCGAAAACCCTAAAAACTACACCGGACGCGACCTCGAAACGATCTTTTTTCGGCCGATGCTGAGCGGGTCGGACGCCGTCGACCTGGGCATCAAAATCCTGTACAACACCCCCGTTCCGACGACGCTCCAATTCTGGAAACGGGCGGGGGACATCCTGCAAAAATACACGGCGAGCGGCTGGAACGGAGGAGAAAGCGCAACCAAATTTCAAAAGCAGATCCAACTGTCGAAAGTAAAGGCGGAAGTCGGATACTCGGCCGACGACTACTTCAACATGGTTTACGAAACGATTGCCGGACGCAGCGACGTCAACCTGGACGACCTGTCCGGGACGGAACTGGAAGCCGCCGAAACGTCCCTGTTCCGGGAAGCCGTCGCGGAAAGCATCCGTGCGACGATGTGGCTCGGGGACACCGAACGCAACGGGCAGTTGGCAACCTTCGACGGATTCGTCAAACGCCTGCTCGCGGACAGCGGGCCCGGTGAAAACGACGTACCCTGCTTCTACCTGCCGGAAAATTTTGCCGGCAACAGCGACACCGACGCTGCCGAAAAAGTGTTCAAGAAGCTGTGGGAAGATGCGCCGGAAGTTCTGAAAGCGTTCAAACCGCAAGGCAATCTGGTTTATCTGGTAACGTCGGATATCTATGCCAGATACGAGGAAGAACTCGATAACGTGGTACTCGAATCGGCTTATCTCGCCAAGCAAAACGGACGCGAAGCGCTCTCATACCGAGGGATACCGGTAATCGACATCCAAGTAACGCCTTACCTGAAAACGTGCGGGGACATGCCGCAGACGTTCGCGCTGCTCACCGACCGTAGAAATCTGGCGATCGCGGTCAACACGGCCGACTTCCCGGGAACCGAAATCCGGATGTGGTACAATCCCGATCAGATGGAAAACCGACAACGGGCCATCTTTATGGCCGGATGCGACTACCTGCTCCCCGAAATGGTTTCGATGGCGGTCGGAGGCATCTCCGCGACACTGTCCTCGGACGGCATCGACGCTTCGGGCGGAGCGGTCAGCATCACCGTAAAAGGATACCGCGCCGTGAACAGCCTAACGGCGCAGGGACTCGCAAACGACGACAGCCCGGTAGGAGAAGCCGTCCCGCTGACCGGGGAACAGGGCGTTTTCGGCGGAACGCTGACCGGAAGCGGTATTGTCAAAATCCGCTGCACCGTCACCTACCTCAACGGGGAGAGCGGAGAATTCATCATCCAGTAATCAACCGATAAAACAGACCGATTATGTCATTGTCAAATTACGCCCGATCCAGAAGCCGACGAAACGGAGGGATCCGCCTGATCGGACTGGTCGAACAGAGCGACGTGGCCGAAGTGACCTACGCGAGCGCGGAGAAAGGATACTCCGCGATCCGGCTCGACGAAGACTGTTATTTTTCGAAATACGAATTCCGGGAAGATGAAGCCGAATACCGGGAGACCGTTTCGGTCGTCAACGGGGCGCAGGTCGTCACCCACGAGCTGATCTTCACGCTCGATAAGATGGGCAACGACAGCTCCCCGGCGATCACCTCGATCGCCGACGCCGCACGCAACGGGCTGATCGCCCTGCTGACGACTCCGAACGGGGATTCGTTCTTGGTGGGCTACTCCGTCGAGTTCGAAAAAGAACGGCCACTGAGACTCGTTTCGGCCAACGGAACGACCGGAAAACAGCTTGCCGAAGGAACGAACGAAGTCATCACGCTGCGCAGCCAAGACGTTTCGAAAGCCAAACCGTTCTTCGGGGATATGGAAACGCTGTTCTCCGCAGCCGGATAGCAATCGAAACCAACGGGAAACGGGAGCCGGCAACGAACGCTCTCCTGTTTCCCGTTGAAAAAAACTCATTCCGATGAAAACGAAAAATACATCCAGAAACCTGTATGTGCGCGGGAATACGGTCAATCCGTTCGCAGCGGCCGGCCCCGACAAGGCGGGAAACGAACGTTACTGGCGATGGGGATCGGACAACCTGTTCCCGAATGCCCTGGCGCTGATGTCGCGCCGGTCGCCCACACACCGGAGAATCATCAACGACAAAGCGGATTACATCTCGGGCAAAGGATTCACCTGCGATCCGGAACGCCGAACGCTGGCGGCCATCGCGGAACGGGCGAACGGGGCCGGAGAATCGCTGCGCGTGATCCTCAATAAACTGGCATTCGACAAATCGCTGTTCGGAAACGCATTTCTCGAAATAGCGACCGACCCGGACGAAACATCCCTGTCGCTGTTCCACCAGGACGCCTCGCGGTGCCGGGTCGCACGGGACGGAACGCACATCTTGCTGCACCACGACTGGACCACATTCACATTGCAGCAGGCCAAATCGCTGCCGCTCTACCCGGCATTCGAACCGGCCCCGGACGGGACGCTGCGGTCGATCGTTCATTATAAAGACTACGAACCGATGTTCGAACACTACGGACTGCCGGCCTACATCGCCGGACTGAACGTATCGGCGATCGCCTACAAGACCGACCAATGGAACATCAGCCGGTTGGACAACTCGTTCCAACTGTCGGGCATCATGGTGCTGGACGGAGACGTGGATAACGAACAGGACGCTTACGACATCATCTCGGCCGCAGAAAAACGATTCGCCGGAAAACCGGGACAGGTGATGTTCATGGTCAAAAACACCGAAGAGACGGACAACTCGAAATTCGTACCCATCGCCTCGGCCAACGAGGGAGACTGGAAACTGCTGCACGACCAGGCTACGTCGGACATCGTGGTCGCACATTCGTGGTTCCGGTCGCTGAGCGGACTGGACTATACGACCGGATTCAACGCCGAACGCATCCTGCACGAATATGAAATCGCCCTGAACACGCTGATTCTCGGAGAACAGCAGGAACTGCTGGAACCGATCCGGACGGTCATCGAACGCTGTCTGCACTGCGAGGCGTCGTCGTTGCAAGTCATCAACCGCCCTCCCACCCGATCGAAACCGCTGTACATGAAAGTGTGGGAAGCCCGCAAAAACGACGGGCTGAACTACGACCCGGACGATCCGGAACAGAACCTCTACCTGGCGCAAATCACCAAATACGCGCTCCGCAACATCGACTAAACACGCAAAGACATGACCGACTTACTGATTACCGCCGCCGAAGTGCTGGAAACGGCCTTCCCGTCGAACGAATACGTTCCGGAAGGGATGATCGTCCCGGCCCGAATCGAAACGGCGCAACTGGGATTCCTGCGCCCGGTATTCGGCAAACTGTACGACAAACTGGGCGAAGAACCGTACGCGGCTTTTTGCCGGACGTATATAAAGCCCGCGCTGGCTTACTACGTACGCTACCTGATGGTAGACGAACAGTGCGCCGCGATCGGTGCGGCCGGCGTCCGGCAGAACAAATCCGCCTACACGGAAGCCGTCCCGGACAGCCGGCTGCACCGGCTGCGCAGGCAGGCGCGCAACGATGCCGACACGCTGCTGGACAAGGCGATCGACTACGTGGAAAACAATCCGGCGATGTTCCCGGAATACGACCCGAAAGAAAATATCCGCCGCCGGGTCTTGATAAAAGGCGGATTCATTCTGTAAAAACGCCTCGTATGAAACAAATGATCGGAACGATCTCTTCGGTCGCGGCCCTGTTCGCGCCGGTGCAACCGCTGGTATGCTGCGCGCTGGCATTCGTATGCGTCGATTTCGCAACGGGCGTCGCGGCGAGCTACAAACGCGCCGGACGCATGAAACGCCCGTGGGCCTTCGAAAGCGACAAGGCATGGAGAACCGTCTACAAGCTGGTCTTCGTCACGGTAGGCATCGCGATGACGTGGCTGATCGACACCTGCATCCTCCCGTTCGCAGGGCTGCGCCTGGCCAACCTGTTCACAGGATTCGTCTGCGGCGTGGAGCTGTGGAGCTACCTGGAGAATGCAGCCGAAATATCGGAACACCCGCTATTCCGGAAACTAAAAAAATACATGAAACAGGAAATCGACCGAAAACTCGAAAAAGATTCGCTATGATCTACGAAAACAAAGTCCCGCCGGCATTCGCCGGTAAAGTAAAACAAATCGCGGCCCGACTCGGCGTCAACCCGGATCACCTGATGGCGATCATGTGGAGCGAAAGCCGCCTCGATCCCTCGGCGCGGAATCCGCGCGGCGGGGCCGTCGGGTTGATCCAGTTCATGCCGGCTACGGCGGAAGGACTCGGAACGACCGCAGAAAAACTATTGAAAATGACCGGGGAAGAACAGCTCGATTACGTCGAACTGTTTTTCAGGCCCTATGCTGCACACTGCCGGACGTTCGCAGACCTCTATCTGGCTTGTTTTTTCCCGGCCGCCATCGGCAAACCGGACGGGTACGTCCTACAGACCCGGCGGCTGCCGGCCCGTGTGATCGCCCGGCAGAACCCGATTTTCGACACTGACGGAGACGATAGGATCACCGTCGGCGAATTCCGAGCAAAACTGAAATCGCTGATTCCCGATGCGCTGCATCCGTACCTTTTTTAAATGCGGTCTGCCGGTACTGCTGACGGCGACGGTCGCAGGGAGCGGCTGCAGGACAAGCAGGAACCTGCAATCGCACGACCGGCAGTCGCTGCGCGACACGACGGCGACCGTCCGATCGGAAAAAGACAAGGTTGCGGAACAACTGACCGACGACTGGGAAAACTGGGAGATCGTCCGTACCGAATACGTTTTGAAAGGCCGCGACACCGTCCCCGATACGATGCGACGGATACCGGCGGGAATCAAACGGGTCACCCGCGTACGAGGTATCAGACACAGCACCTCGGTCAATAAAAAAGAAGAACAGGAAAAAACGGCGCAATCCGTACGACTCCGCCGGACGGAATCGCAAACGGAGATTGCGAAAACCGTAAAAAAATCCTCCGCCGGACGAATTGCACTGTATGCGATCGGGCTGGTCGCACTGTGGCTGGCGCTCCGTTCGATCGGAAAACGGTTATTGTAAAACCGGATCGAAATTCTAAAGCAAGCGATTCTCGGCAAAATACCGCCAAAGCGGAGCCGCATGCAACGCTTGTTTGACCCGGTCGGTCAACAGCAGATCACGGACCTCGTCCTGTGAAAGCAAGTGCACGGTCAGGTCTTCGGTCGCTTCGAGATGCTGCTCCGAAACGGGTTCGACATCCTCGGCGACAAAACAATGGGTCAGGTTGGTATGCGTAGACGGATTGGCCGAAACGGTCATCAGCTCGCGCCACGTTCCACGGCCGTAACCGGTCTCCTCAAGCAACTCCCGTCGGGCGGCGGCGAGCGGCGAGGCATCCTCCGGATCGCAAACCCCGGCACACAGTTCCATCAAGGCGCACCCCAGACCGTGCCGGTACTGACGAATGAAAACGAACTTCCGATCGCGGGTAATCGCAATCGTATTCACCCATTCCGGATATTCGAGAACGTAGTATTCGGGAACCGGATTCCCGTTAGGCAGCACGATGGATTCCCTGCGCACCGTAAGCCACGGACGGTTGAAAAGATACTCGCTCTGCAATACTTTCACTTTTTTCTCTTCGGACATTTTACACTCTTTAAACGCAACGGCAAGTTTACTCAAAATTTTCCGGGCCGCAAAACGATTTCAAGAAATCGGACAGACACCGGTAAGTCCGGAACAAAAAACGTGATACTGAGAGGAAAACCGCGACAAAAACAAAATTTGTCGCGGTTTTCCATTTATTTACGTATCTTTGCCGCAAATTTATGATTTGTCACTTGTATCGGAATTGCGTCGCCCTGACGCCATGACCTAAAAAATTTACATGTCGGTCATATTTTACACCACAATAACTATACATATACATGGTTCAATTAGAAGAATTCGGAGCGCTCGGACTGACCGACGTCACCCTCGAAGCCATTAAAGCGAAAGGCTTCGAAACCCCGTCTCCGATCCAGAAACTCACGATCCCCGTTCTGCTCGACGACGAAAAAACAAACGATATCATCGCACAGGCCCAGACCGGCACCGGTAAAACCGCCGCTTTCGGCCTGCCAATCCTCGAACGACTGCGCCCGCAGAAAGGAGCGACCCAGGCGCTGATTCTGGTTCCCACCCGCGAACTGGCCCTGCAGGTTACCGAAGAAATCCTGTCGTTCAACGCCAAACGCAAACTCGTCATTTCGCCGATCTACGGAGGAGCTTCGATGACCGAACAACTGCGGCGTCTGGGCAAAGGCATCGATGTCGTAGTCGGCACGCCCGGCCGCATCCTCGACCACCTGCGTCGCGGCACGCTGGACATCAAGGCCCTGAAATACCTGATCCTCGACGAAGCGGACGAAATGCTCAATATGGGCTTTATCGAAGACGTCGAAGAAATCTTGTCCAATACGAACGACTACCGCCGCATCCTGCTGTTTTCGGCGACCATGCCCGAACGGATCATCCGCCTGTCGAAAAAATACATGCGCGACGTGGAAATCCTGCGCGTACCGGCACAAGAAGTCACCACCGAACTGACCGACCAGATCTACTTCGAAGTGCGCGACAGCGACAAATTCGACGCGCTAACGCGAATCATCGACGTCGAACCCGAATTTTACGGGATCGTCTTCTGCCGCACCAAGATCGGCGTAGACGAAGTGGTCAACAAGCTGACCGAACGCGGGTATGCGGCCGAAGGACTGCACGGCGACGTTTCGCAGGTACAACGCGAAAAAATCCTGAAACGATTCAAAAAAAAGCTGGCCAATATACTGGTAGCCACCGACGTGGCGGCGCGCGGGATCGACATCAACAACCTGACCCACGTGATCAATTATTCGCTGCCGCAGGACACTGAATCCTACGTGCATCGGATCGGCCGCACGGGCCGCGCCGGCAATACCGGTACGGCGATCACGTTCATCTCGCATTCGGAATACCGGCAGTTCAGTTCGCTGAAACGGGAAATCAAAGTGGACATCAAGAAAGTCGCCCTGCCGTCGGCGCAGGACGTCGTCGAGATCAAAAAGACCAAGATCAAGGACGACCTGATCGAAATCGTCGAAAGCGAGTCGTACCGCAAATATACCGAAATGGCCGGCGAGGTGCTGCAAAACCTCGACCCGGAAGTGGCGCTGGCGGCCCTGCTGAAACTGGCGTTCAAAAACGAACTCGAAGAGAGCAGCTACCCCGAAATCCGTTCGATCAACGTCGACCGCAAAGGAACGGCGCGGCTGTTCATCTCGATCGGCAAAATGGACGGTTTCGACGCCCGCAAACTGACCGACATGCTGAAACGCGAGTGTCGGCTGCCGGACAACAAGATCGACGACGTACGGGTGATGGATAGCTATTCGTTCGTAACCGTGCCGTTCTCGGACGCCCGGCAGGCGATCCGCCAGCTCAACGACATCAACCGCGGAGGACGCCCGATCGCAGAACTCGCCAAAGACGGCGATTCCGGCGAAAACAGGGAACGTTCGGGACGGGACTTCCGGAAAGAGAAGCGCAAAGGCGCGCGGAAAGAGGATCGGAAAACGGAACGCAGGGACGCCGCCCGCAAATCCGGCGGAAATCCGAGAAAAAACGACTTCGACTGGAACAAC
Source organism: Alistipes sp. AF48-12 (assembly GCF_003477565.1). Taxonomy (NCBI): domain Bacteria; kingdom Pseudomonadati; phylum Bacteroidota; class Bacteroidia; order Bacteroidales; family Rikenellaceae; genus Alistipes; species Alistipes sp. AF48-12. Next base: position 47,630 of record NZ_QUDJ01000018.1, on the reverse strand, counting down.
GTCCAGTGGGATGCGGTCAATCCGGCAGCCGGCTGGGGCGGCAAAGCGGGCTTCGACAAACGGGCCGGCGGTAAGAAACGCGGCAAACGGTAACGCGCATACCGAAAACACACGGCCATTCATGTCAAAGTGACAGGGCAAACTGACAGAGAAAGGACTCCTTTGTCAGTTTTTTCGTTCGAAAACCTGACATTTCCCGTTTGGCATATTATGTGTAAAAGAATGGAACGTTTCCGTAAAAGGAATGTCCACCGGAAACGGCAAATGAAAACCAAACATTAACAAACTTAAAAAAATAACGACGTTATGAAAGTTAAACCATTAGCAGACCGGGTTCTGATCGAACCCAATCCCGCAGAAGAGAAAACGGCCGGCGGATTGTTCATCCCCGACACAGCCAAAGAAAAACCCCTCGCAGGTAAAGTGATCGCCGTAGGCCCCGGAACGGCCGATGTGAAGATGGAAGTGAAGACGGGCGACCAGGTACTTTACGGCAAATACGCCGGCACCGAGATCAACATCGACGGTAAAGACTACCTGATCATGAAACAGGGCGACATCCTCGCCATCATCTAATCGTTCAACTCAGTATAAACCCAATTCAAACAATCAAGATTATGGCAAAAGAGATTAAATACAATACCGAAGCGCGCGAACAACTCAAGGAAGGCGTCGACGCGCTGGCAAACGCTGTGAAGGTAACGCTCGGCCCGAAAGGACGTAACGTTGTAATCGATAAGAAATTCGGCGCTCCGCAGGTGACCAAGGACGGCGTGACCGTAGCCAAAGAGATCGAACTCGAAGACCCGATCGCCAACATGGGCGCCCAGATGGTCAAGGAAGTGGCCTCGAAGACGGCCGACGATGCCGGCGACGGCACCACGACGGCTACCGTGCTGGCGCAGGCCATTGTCGGCGTAGGCGTGAAGAACGTAACCGCAGGCGCGAACCCGATGGATCTGAAACGCGGTATCGACAAAGCGGTCGGAACCGTCGTCGAAAACCTGCGCAAGCAGAGCCAGGAAGTGGGCGGCGACATTAGCAAGATCGAACAGGTAGCCACGATTTCGGCCAACAACGACAACGCGATCGGCAAGCTGATCGCCGAAGCGATGGGCAAGGTGAATAAAGAAGGCGTCATCACCGTAGAGGAAGCCAAAGGCACCGAAACGCACGTAGACGTAGTAGAAGGGATGCAGTTCGACCGCGGATACATCTCTCCGTACTTCATCACCGATTCCGAAAAAATGGAAGCAGTGCTCGAAAAGCCGCTGATCCTGATTACCGACAAGAAGGTTTCGACGATGAAAGAGCTGATGGGCGTGCTCGAACCCGCCGCACAGAACGGACGTTCGCTGGTGATCATCGCCGAAGACGTCGACGGCGAAGCGCTGGCAGCCTTGGTTGTCAACAAACTGCGCGGCACGCTGAAGATCGCCGCCGTGAAAGCTCCGGGTTTCGGCGACCGTCGTAAAGAGATGCTCGAAGACATCGCCATCCTGACCGGCGGTACGGTGATCTCCGAAGAACGCGGCATCCGCCTGGATCAGGCTACGCTCGACATGCTGGGTTCGGCCGACAAGGTGATCGTCACCAAAGAAAACACGACCGTCGTAGACGGCGTTGGCAACAAGGAAGCCATCGCCAACCGCGTCGCACAGATCCGCAAGCAGATGGAAATCTCGACTTCGGATTACGATAAGGAAAAACTCGCCGAGCGTCTGGCCAAACTGGCCGGCGGCGTGGCCGTACTGTATGTCGGCGCTGCCAGCGAGGTGGAAATGAAAGAGAAGAAAGACCGCGTGGACGATGCGCTGGCCGCAACCCGCGCCGCCGTAGAAGAGGGCATCATCCCGGGCGGCGGCGTAGCTACATCCGCGCCGTAGCAGCTCTCGAAAAGATGAAGGGCGACAACGACGACGAAACGACCGGTATCCAGATCGTGAAACGCGCGATCGAAGAACCGCTGCGCCAGATTGTAGCCAACGCCGGCGGCGAAGGCTCGGTAGTGGTCGCCAACGTCAAAGAAGGCAAGGGAGCTTACGGCTACAACGCCCGCGCCGACAAATACGAAGATATGTTCAAGGCCGGTATCATCGACCCGACGAAAGTGGCCCGCGTCGCGCTGGAAAATGCAGCTTCGATCGCAGCCATGTTCCTGACGACCGAATGCGTACTGGTCAACAAGAAAGAACCCGAAGCTCCGGCAGCGATGCCGCAGGGCATGGGCGGTATGGGCGGAATGATGTAATCGCCCGGCGAAACGGAAAAATCCCCGGCTTTGCAGCCGGGGATTTTTTTATGTCTGCCTCCGGAACCGCGTACGCTTCAACTTTTTCGACCGGACGGAAAAATTTCCCCTTACCGATTACGGGATGATCGCAGATGTTACCAAAACCATCTGCGATTTGACATTCAACAGGATACCACGAATATCCCCATATTCGTTTCATCATGCCTTATGGCGGCGGAAAGGTTTCCTTTTTCCATGACGGGCAGCCGTGACATGAACAAAGAACTGAGCAAAAAGCGGAATAGACATACGAGAACGCCTCTTGCCTATGGCAACCTTTTTAAAACCATGTGAAATATGTAAAAAGGTTGTTTTTTCTACCGATAGTCCTTTTTCTCCGGATCGGTCAAACTTATCAGATATAATAATGCAAAATCTTGATGAATAACTGTCTCGTAGTTCCTGACTGATTATTATTCTTATTCGCTGGCTTATTCGAATATACAGAACACAACATAAGCATTTCGGAACACTGTTGTCTACTGTACATTTGATAATTTCGCACACAAAATCAGAAAATGGACAAAAAATGGCTAAAATTAATCGGCTTGACCGGTTGTGCAATGCTGATGGCGTCAAGTATCAGGCACTATCGAACGTCTGTGCGTAAGCGAAGGCGAGAAAGTGCGCCGGGACAAGTTCTCTTCATCATCGACCAAGTGCCCTATAAAGCGGCCCTGCGGACAGCAACGGCGGACGTGGCGGCAGCCAGAGCGAACCTGAAAACAGTAGAACTGAACTTCAACAGCAGCAAGGAACTCTATGCGCAGAAAGTCATCTCACAGGTCAATCTGGAGATTGTCAGCGAAGTTGGCATATCTCCCCTCTCTGTATCTCTCCCCGCAAGGACAATAAGCAGCTTCGACGGCGGCAAGGCTGCCAAAACCTACTCGGTGCCTGTTACCGCCAGTTGGGAGATAGATATTTTCGGTAAGTTACGTAACGCCAAGCGACAGTCGCAAGCATTGTATGCACAGAGCCAGGATTACAGACAAGCCGTACGCACGCAGGTAATAGCCGGAATCGCCAATACATATTACACGTTGCTGATGCTCGACGCCCAGCTCGAAATATCAGAGCAGACGAAAATATCGTGGAAGGAATCGGCTGATGCCACCCGCGCCCTGATGAACGCCGGAAGAGCGGATAACTCTGCCGTGTCGCAGATGGAAGCCGCTTATTACAGCGTGTGCGCCTCCGTACTTGACCTGAAAGAACAAATCAATCAAGTCGAAAACAGTATGTCGTTGTTGTTGGCTTCCACTCCTCATACCATAGAACGTGGCAAGTTAGACACCTTAAATATACCTACAAGCTTTTCTACCGGCATTCCAGTCCAACTGTTGTCAAACCGTCCGGATGTCCGGGCTGCGAAACGCTCCTTGGAACAGGCATTTTATGCCGCAAACCAGGCGCGTTCCGCTTTTTATCCATCCATAACACTGAGCGGAAGCGCGGGGGGGGGGCAAATTCGGCAGGGAGTACGATTGTCAATCCCGGAAAGTTCCTCGCCTCGGCGGTAGGTTCGCTCCCACAACCGCTCTTTGCACGAGGGCAACTTACCGAACAGTTGAAAATAGCCAGCCAAGGCCCAGCAGGAAGAAGCTCAGCTCAGTTTCCAGCAGGCACTTTTGCAAGCCGGAACCGAGGTGAACAACGCCTTGACACAATATCAGACGGCGCGTGACAAGTCGGCACTGTACGAGAAACAGGTGGAATCCTTGCAGACAGCATATAAGAGCACTTCCCTTACCATGCAGTACGGCAATACGACCTATCTGGAGGTACTGACGGCACAGCAAAGCCTCCTGAGCGCCCAACTGACACAAGTAGCCAACCGCATCACTGAGATACAGGGGCTTATCAGTCTCTATCAGGCACTGGGTGGAGGATGTGAAGAGTGACTGTTTTAAGTCTATCCTCAAATATACATTTCATAAAGAAACTACATCCCAAAAGTTAGACACAAAACTTTTGGGATGTAGTTCAAAATGTGTTGCCGCCGAATTTTGAGACTACGTTACCCCTTTTTATCGCCTCCTTGCGGAGCTGTCAACAGAAAGTTTTTGAAGTCATAAATGAGTTTGGAGGCATTTCTTCTTCAAATGGGCTCTTACGAATATCCCAAGGAGCCTTTATTTACGTGACATCTATCAGTGTCATTCTCTCTCCGAGATTACGCGCACCTTGATCTTCCCCTGCCTAATCCATCTATATAACGTGGGCTTGGAAATATTGTATTTGTTGTAAACCTGAATCACCGATAAGAACTGACGCCCCCTCGGCTCCATTAACAATGGCTTGTCGTCTTGCTTCCTTTTTTCAAAGCATGTTTTTTACTGCGGAATGTTTCATCTTTTTTATCACTTTAACATCAATTCATGAATCAGGTAGATAAATCACGTCAAAATAAGTATCCCCACGGTTAATCCGAATAAAAAAAGTGGAGCGTAACTCGTTGAGATACGCTCCACTTCGTTATTGATGATTGTTTGACCTTACTTCACTTCTTCGAAATCCACGTCGGTCACGTTGTCGTTCGAGGTTTGTCCGGCTCCGGCGCCCGCGCTGCCCGAAGCGGAGCCTGCGCCCGCATCCGCGCCTGCGTCGGCGCCCGGGTTCGCCTGCGATGCTCCGGCGGCCTGCTGTGCGTTGTAGATGTCCTGCGAAGCGGCCTGCCATGCGTTGTTCAGTTCGGTCGTCGCCGAGTCAATGGCGGCAATGTCCTGCGATTTGTGCGCGTCTTTCAACTTGCCGAGGGCGGCTTCGATGGCGCCCTTCTTGTCAGCCGGGATCTTGTCGCCGTACTCCTTGAGCTGCTTTTCGGTCGAGAAAATCATGCTGTCGGCGGCGTTGACCTTGTCGACGCGTTCGCGTTCGGCCTTATCTTTCTCCTCGTTGGCTTTCGCCTCGTCGCGCATCTTCTGGATCTCCTGTTCGGTCAGGCCGGACGACGCTTCGATCCGGATCTTCTGTTCCTTGCCGGTGCCTTTGTCTTTGGCCGATACGTTCAGAATGCCGTTCGCGTCGATGTCGAACGTCACCTCGATCTGGGGTACTCCGCGCGGTGCGGCCGGAATGCCGTCCAGGTGGAACCGTCCGATCGTCTTGTTGTCGCGGGCCATCTGGCGTTCGCCTTGCAACACGTGGATCTCCACCGACGGCTGGTTGTCGGCTGCGGTCGAGAAGACTTCGCTCTTGCGCGTCGGGATCGTGGTGTTCGCGTCGATCAGGCGGGTGAATACGCCGCCGAGCGTTTCGATTCCCAGCGACAGCGGGGTCACGTCGAGCAGCAGCACGTCTTTCACTTCGCCGGTCAGCACGCCACCCTGAATGGCGGCGCCGATAGCGACCACTTCGTCCGGGTTGACGCCTTTGGACGGCGTTTTACCGAAGAACTCTTCGACCACTTTCTGGATCGCCGGGATACGGGTCGAACCGCCTACCAGGATCACTTCGTCGATCTGACTGTTGCTCAGTCCGGCGTCGGCCATCGCTTTTTTGCACGGCTCGATCGTCGCGCGGATCAATCTGTCGGCCAGTTGTTCGAATTTGGCGCGCGTCAGGGTCATTACCAGGTGCTGCGGAATCCCGTCCACCGGCATGATGTACGGCAGGTTGATCTCGGTCGAGGTCGAGCTCGACAGTTCGATCTTCGCCTTCTCGGCGGCCTCCTTCAGACGCTGCAGGGCCATCGGATCTTTGCGCAGGTCGATGTTATGCTGTTTTTTGAACTCGTCGGCCATCCAGTCGATAATCACGTGGTCGAAGTCGTCGCCTCCGAGGTGCGTGTCGCCGTTGGTCGATTTCACTTCGAATACGCCGTCGCCCAGTTCCAGAATCGAAATATCGAACGTGCCGCCTCCGAGGTCGTATACGGCGATCTTCATATCCTTGTTCGCCTTATCCAGGCCGTAGGCCAGCGCTGCGGCCGTCGGTTCGTTGATGATACGGCGCACTTTCAGACCGGCGATTTCGCCCGCTTCCTTGGTAGCCTGGCGTTGCGAGTCGGAGAAGTAGGCCGGAACGGTGATGACGGCTTCGGATACTTCGGTGCCGAGGTAATCCTCGGCGGTCTTTTTCATTTTTTGCAGGACGATCGCGGAGATTTCCTGCGGGGTATAGAGTCTGCCGTCGATATCGATGCGCGGGGTGTTGTTGTCGCCTTTGACCACTTTGTAAGCCGCCCGTTCAATGTCTTTGCCGACCTGATCGTAAGTCTCGCCCATGAAACGCTTGATCGACGTGATCGTACGCTGCGGGTTGGTGATCGCCTGCCGTTTGGCGGGGTCGCCCACTTTCCGTTCGTTGTTGTCCACGAACGCTACGATCGAAGGTGTCGTGCGGCGTCCCTCGCTGTTGGGGATCACCACGGGTTCGTTACCCTCCATCACGGCAACGCAGGAGTTCGTAGTACCTAAGTCAATTCCAATAATCTTTCCCATAGTCGTTATCTCGTTTAGTTGTTTTATGCTGAATTTTTTGTTTTCGAACTTGATTTATCAATCTTTATGCCAAGCGGCAAAACGGGCGGTTTGGCCGCTGCCGACTGCCAAAGAGGTTTCGATTGTCGGACATGCTGGCACGGAGTCTGCCATTTCGTCTGAAAAAATACCCGAATAAAAGGGTTCGTTGCAAATTTTGGGCCGCCGGTATTTTTTATGAAACGGAACGTCCGTTTTTTCTATATAAAGTTCTACATTTGCGCAGGATAAATACAACGATATTATGAAAAGGAATCTTGTTTTTGTATTGCTGCTGACGCTCTTCGGTACGGGGGCTTCGGCGCAGCTCAAGGTGGGCAAGCTGCTCAAGGCGGGCGGCAATCTGATCAGCGCCGTTACGCTGACCGATGCGGACATCGCCGAGATGAGTAAGAGCGCGGTTGAGAAGATGGATCAGGAGAATCAGGTCGATACGTCGGATTACCACCGGCGGTTGCAGCGGTTGACCGAGAACATCTCCGTCGACGGCCTGAAGCTGAATTTCAAGGTCTACCTGACCAAGGACGTCAATGCGTTTGCCTGCGGCGACGGCAGCGTGCGGGTGTATAGCGCGCTGATGGATACGATGTCCGACAGCGAACTGATGGCGATCATCGGTCACGAAATCGGTCACGTGGCCCGCACCGATACGAAAGATGCGCTGAAAAACGCTTACCTGCGTTCGGCGGCCCAGAATGCGGCCAGTTCGGTCAGCGGCAGCGTCGCCGCCAGACTGTCCGAATCGCAATTGGCCGAGTTGGCGAACTCGCTGGCGCAGGCCCAGTATTCGCAGAAGCAGGAATACGACGCCGACGAGTACGGATTCGAGTTCTGCCTGAAAAATAATGTCGATCCGTATGCGATGTACCATGCGCTCGATAAACTGGCCGATATGTCGAAGACGAACCGCAACAACGCTTCGGCGATCGTGAAGGCGTTTGCGACGCATCCGGACAGCTACAAACGCGCTCAGCGCATGAAGGAAAAGGCCGACGCACTGCAGCATTGATCGGCGTAAACGGATAAAACTATGAAAAAACTTTCGGGAATTTTTCTTATCTGCATCTTGGGCTTTTCGTGCGCCAGGAGTGGGGAAAGTGCCGTACCGACCGGGTGGACAGCATCGTTTCGAGATTGGAAGATCCGGATACTCGGTCGGTAATCGTGGTGGCCCATCGGGGCGATTGGAGGCACAGCGTCGAAAATTCGCTTCAGGCCGTTCAAAATGCGATCGATATGCAGGTGGATGTAGTCGAAATCGATGTCCGCAAGACTGCCGACGGCCGTCTGGTCCTGATGCACGACGCGACGATCGACCGGACGACCAACGGCAGCGGCAAGGTTTCGGAACTGACGCTCGATTCGATCCGGAACTGTTATCTGAAAGCCGCCGACAGTACGCTGACCGATCTGCGGGTTCCGACGCTCGATGAAGTTTTCGAGATAAGCAGAGACCGGATCATGCTCAATATCGACAAAGGGTACTGGATATTCGACGATGTTTACGCGCTGGCCGAAAAGGCCGGCACCACCCGCCAGATTATTATGAAAGGGGATCAGGCGGCCGATCAGGTGCTCGAAAGTTTCGGGCGTTACCTCGACAGGGTTTTTTATATGCCGATCGTCAATCTGAACAAAGAGGGTGCAGAGGAAGCGATTGCCGATTTTCAGGAGAAAATCCGTCCGGTAGCTTATGAGTTGTTGTATAAAAGCGATACCTGCCAGACGCCGCTCAGGGTCAAAAATCAGTTGGCCGGGAAATCGTTGATCTGGTACAATACGATGTGGAACGGGATGTCCGGCAGCCGTTATGACGACCGGGCGGTCGATGATCCCGACCGGGTGTACGGTTACCTGATCGATTCGCTGAACGCGCGGATCATCCAGACCGACCGGCCGGGGTTTCTGATCCGTTACCTCGTATCGCGCGGACAGCACTGATTGTTTTCGAAGGTGATAAAAGGCAGGGAGCGGAAAATTTTCCGCTCCCTGCGTTGTTTTCGGCAGATATCGTTTGTCGTTAGAACCGGATCGGATTGACGCCCGGATGCAGTTTGACGGTTTTGCCGTTCCAGACGAAATCGCCGGTCAATTGCCCCGGCAGAGCGACTTGTCCGGATAATTTATTCCCGTCGCGTTGCAGTTCGACCGTGATGTCGCCCTCGGAATGCGGTACGATGCCTTTGATTTGTTTCAGGCGTCCCGGATGCGGGGCGATCCGCACCGTAGCGAATCCCGGCGAAGCGGGTTCTACGCCGCAGACCGTTGCCAGCAGGTCGTAATTCGGGCTCGAACTCCAGGCGTGGCAGTCCGAACGGGTTGGTTCGGGGGTCTCGGCGAAGGTGGTGAGGCCGATGTCGATCATCTGCTGCCACGGCCCGAGCATTTCGGTATAACGGTCTGCCAGACCGACCTTTTTCAGTGCGCGGATCAAATAGAATTTGTAATAGAACGTGGTTTGCGTGAGCGACGGATCGCTGTCGATCCGTTCGAATACGGCGCGCTGGTCTTTGTGCGGAATCGCGTCGGTCAGGATGCCCATGATATTGACGTGCTGGCTGTAGGTCGGGCTGCCGATATAATCCCGCAGCAATCCTTTCGATGCGTCCCAGCACTTTTCGTAAACGTTTTTCTTCAGTCCGGCGGAGGTCGCCGCATACTCTTTCGCTTCGGCGGGCCGGTCGTAGCGGCGCATCAGGTCGGCTGCGTCGTCCAGCGCGGCGGCCAGTTGCAGCGTGGTGATCGCCGAACCGGACGAGTCGCTTTCGGGTGCGATACCCCGTTCCCACGAGGTGGCCCAGTCGGTGAAGTTCCAGTGCGGAAGACCGTTTTTCAGCAGACCTGTGCGCGGATCGATCTTTTCGGTGAACCACGACAGCACGGTGCGGATGCCGGGTAGGAAGCTTCGCACGAAAGCGTCGTCGCTGCGGTGCATCCAATAGTCGTGGATCATGCCGATCCAGTAGAGCGAAAAAGGCGGAATGTACTGCGGGATGTGACTCGGGTAACGGCTGCAGGTGATTCCCTCGTACGAGCGCGAAAGGTCGTACATCCGGATCGCCTTGCGCACCAGCCGGTCGTCGCCGGAGACGTACAGCGAGATCAGCGCCTGGATCCGCGTGTCGCCGGCATACTGCAATTGTTCGTAATAGGGGCAGTCGAAATAGGTCTCGTGGGCGCAGAGTCGGGCGGTGCGCCAGCCCGTTTCCCAAATTTTCTCCAATGCAGGGTCGTCCGATTCGAAAGAGCCGCGCACTTCGAACGGATAGCCCGTGTAGATGCCGTACAGATCTTCGACGACGAGCGGCGCCGCTCCGGTTTCGATGTCGAGTTGGATATAACGATAGGTTTTGAACCACAGCGGGCGGAACAACCGTCCGTCGGCTCCGTCGGGCAGGAACTCGTCCGCGAATCCGCGGCACTCGCGGCCGTCGATTTCGTTGCGGTTTCCTTTGCCCCGTTCGTCGAACAGCGCTTCGGAATAGGTCAGTTTGATTTTGCTGCCTTTGCCTCCGGATACTTTCAGTTCCGGGTAGGCGGTGGTCAGGAATCCCTGGTCGAGCAGCACGGTGCATTTCGTGCGGGCCGGGATTTTCAGCGGCGACCGGCCGTCGATGAACGTCGGCAGCGATGCGAGTCCCTGTTGCCGGCGCACGGCGGTCAGGCGTTGTTCGGTCAGTTCCATCATCGGGATGTCGCGCGGGGTCAGAATCCAGTCGCTTTCGCCGTAACCGGGCGCGCCGTAGGTTTTACCGGGCGAAAAGCCGGTGGCCGCATACCATTTCGAATCGTCGAAGCCGACGGTTTCCCATCCCCACGGGTATTTCGTGCCGTCGATTCGGTCGTGGCCGCCGATGTAGCCGGCTTCCGGACAGTTGAACAGCGGCGAGAAGGATTCGTCTCGCAGGACGAGCCAGCTACCGTCGGTGTTGACATCGTCTTCGACGGACGAATTGCCCTGTACGATCAGACCGGTCTGCCGGCTGATCTGCGCTCCGGGGCTACGGGTTCCCAGGTTCCATACCGTGACGGCCAGCACGTTTTGGCCCGGTCGCAGCAGCGGAGCGATGTCGACCGTTTCGTAATACCAGCGGTTCAGATCGCCGCGCGCCGGGCCCCAGCACGCTTCTTGTCCGTTGACCAGCAGCCGGTAGCGGTTATCGGCCGAGATGTTGATAACGAACCGCTCCGGTTTTTTCGGCAGGTCGAGACGTTTGCGGAAGCGGTAGACGCCGTAATCGTACGGAGAAAAGCCTCCGTCACAGATCCATTGGGCGCTCCAGGTGCCGGTGAGCTGCCGTTCGCCGGGCTGTGCCGACGGCAGCGACGCTCCGGCCGACCAGCAGCCGACAGTCATCAGGAAGGTAAGTAACAAGCGAGTGTTTTTCATAAGAAGTTCGGTTAAATTCGGATAAACCCTCAAACGGGTTGAGACTAACAAATATAGGGATTAAACGGCGATTCGGTCGTACACTTCGGGATATTTGTAGTCTAAACGGTCTAATTTATTCGCTTTCCAATATTTAGGCAGGGAATTTGATTTTACACGGAGAAAGCATCATTGCGGGGATGGCATGAGCCTTTCCGAAATTGCTACGGTAAGCAAATTTATCAAAATTCATGTCACTTTAATCTATTAATGTTATGAAGTACGTTTATTTAATTCTGGCCGCTGCGTTGTTGGCGACGTCGGCCTCGGCCCAAACGGGAATGACCCGGGAACAGATGGAAAGTCGTCACCAGGAACGAGTACAAATGCGCGATGCGCGTCATCAGACCGAGATCAAACAGATGGATTCGATCGTCCTGAACCGTTACTACAAGTTCATGCCGACCAGCTTCCAGCAGGAACCGGCCGGGAACATGCACCAGATCTATTCGATCATGTATTCGTTGGCGATGTACAAGGACTACGTGGACATCGATATCCCGTACATCGTAGGCGTGGTCGCTCCTTATCATTTGACGATCATGAACTACATTACGTTCGACATCCAGAAGTATACCGCCGTTCAGAACGAGGACGGGTGGACGATTTCTTTCTCGTCGAATCTCTATTCGGACAATACCTATACGTTTACGTTCAAAATCTACTCGATCACCCGCGAGGCCGTGCTGAACATCGCTTCGACCCTCTATCCGACGGTGACCTACTACGGTTCGATCCAGCAGATCTATTAAACTTCGGCGAAAAGACGTCATGAAAAAATGGTTGCTTTTTACGATGCTCGCCGCCGCGCTGACGGCCGCCGCGCAACAGCCCGACCGGCGCCAGCGCAGCGCCGCCGAACGCCAGTTGCGCCAGCAGCGTTTCATGGAGCGACTGGATTCGATGGTGGCGTCCGGAGATTTCCAGTTTCTGCCGGTGAGCATGGAGTGGGGGCCGCGGGGCGGCTCGCAGATCATCAACGACTTTTATTATTACATCGGGATTTTCAAAAACCGTTTGCAGGTGCATATTCCGGTGGTGATCGGCAGGGCAATGACCTATAATGCGGTCGTCAATTTCGACACCGACAAGATGACCGGCTTCCGGACGCAGCGCAACGACTCCGGATGGAAAGTGTCGTTCGCGGCTACGGATAATACCGGGACGGCCTATACGTTCGTCTTTACGATTTACGACCAGACCGGACAGGCCATACTGGATATGGTTTCGAACCGGAACCTGATGCAGTATTCGGGTACGATCGTCGCGAACGACAAACTGCCGGAATCTACCGATCCCGCGCCGCCGATGAAAAGGGGGCCGGACGGGAAACTGGTTCCCGAAGATATTTGACCGGGGGCGTGCCGGAACGTACCGATGCGGACCGCCGATATAAAAACAGCGGAGGCTTTTATAAGCCTCCGCTGTTTTTTGCGGATCGAAACGGGGAACGATCAGATTTTCGTCGTAGCTTTGATGTAATGGTGGTGCGCTCCGTAGCGGTCGAAAGCCGCGCGGTCGAGCGCTTCGCGGTGATCCGGATGCGCGACGCTGATAATCAGCCGCGCACGCTCCTGCAGCGATTTCCCGTACAGGTTGACCGCGCCGTATTCGGTGACGAACCAATGCACGTGCGAGCGGGTGGTCACCACGCCGGCGCCGAGGGTCAGTTCCGGGGCGATCTTGCTGATTCCCTTGTTCGTTACCGAAGGCATCGCGAGGATCGCCTTACCCCCCTCCGAACGCGATGCGCCGTAAATGAAGTCGATCTGGCCGCCTACGCCGGAGTAGAATTTCGTGCCGAGCGAATCGGCGCAGATCTGGCCGGTCAGATCGACCTGCAGGGCCGAGTTGATCGCCGTCACCTCGGATTCTTGGCGATGACGAACGGGTCGTTCGTATAGCCGACGTCCATCATGCGACGCCCGGGTTGTTGTCTATAAAGTCGTATACTTCTGCGAACCCATCAGGAACGTGGAGACCATCTTGCCTTTGTCGATGGCTTTGTTGCGTCCGTTGATCACGCCGCTTTCGACCAGCGGCAGCACGCCGTCGGCGAACATCTCGGTGTGGATACCGAGGTCTTTGTGCCCGGTCAGTTGGGCGAGCACGGCGTTCGGGATCGCGCCGATGCCCATTTGCAGGCAGGCGCCGTCCTCGATCAGCGCGGCGCAGTGCTTGCCGATCGCCGTTTCGGTCTCGTTCGGGGTCGAGAAGTGAGCCTCTTCGAGCGGCTTGTCGTCCTGTACGAACAGGTCGATGTCGTCAACGTGGATGAACGCGTCTCCGAACGAGCGCGGAACGTGTTTATTGATGACGGCGATCACCGTACGGGCGCACTCGACGGCGGCCAGCGTGGCGTCGACCGAAGTGCCCAGCGATACGTAGCCGTGCGCGTCCGGGGGCGATACCTGAATCATCGCCACGTCGCACGGCAACGTGCCGCTGCGGTACAGTTTCTGGGTTTCGCTGAGGAATACCGGGATGTAGTCGGCGTAGCCCGATTGGGTCACCTTGCGGACGTTGCCGCCTACGAAAAACGAGTCGAGCTGGAAAATGCCTTCGAACTCCGGAGCCGCGTAGGGAGCGGGCCCTTCGGTGTGCAGATGGTGCACGTGCACGTGTTCGAATTCTTTGTTGCGTCCGCGGTCGCACATGGCGTTGATCAGGCACTGCGGCGCGCTGGCCACGCTGCTCAGGTGAATGTGATCGCCGGTTTTGATCACTTTCACCGCTTCGGCGGCCGGAATGAATTTGATTTGTTTGGTCATTATAAATTATCGTAGTTAGTTAGACTCGGGACTTTTGAATAAAACGGTGCAAATTTAAGCATTAATTAATGGATAAAAAAGGCCTTTTGAGGATTTTTGATTTACTTTGCAACCTTTATGGTACGGCGCATTTGCTTATTTTCAGAGGATATGGCTTCTTTTTTCCGGGGAATCACACCGAAATACATCATTCTGACGGGGTGTCTGTTTACGCTTCTGTTCGCGTTTTTCAGCAACGAGGTATATCATCCGGACGAGCATTTCCAGATTCTCGAATACGCGCACATGAAGCTTTTCGGAACGCCCGTTCCGGCCGAACTGCCGTGGGAATACGTCCTGATGATGCGCCCTGGACTGCAACCGATGATCGCCTACGGACTCGGATGGCTGTTGGATGCCGGAGGAATCTATTCTCCGTACCTGTTGTTCTCGCTGCTGCACGTATTGAGCGGGGCGCTGTCCATCGTGTCCGTACTCGCATTTTACCGCGCCGTTCGCGGGACGCTGTCCGGACCGAGCGAGGAGAAGTGGCTGTTGTTGCTGAGTTTTTTCCTGTGGTTCATGGTGTATCTCCATGTGCGGTTCAGTTCCGAAACGTTCTCGGGGAATCTGCTGTTGTTGCTGGTCTCGGTCTATTTGTCATACGGGCAGCGGGAGCGGAAGCGCCCTTTCGTGTGGGGCGCAGGGATGGGATTGTTGGCGGGCGCGGCCTTTATTTCGCGCTACCAAGTGGGATTCGCGTTGTTCGGATTCGGGCTCTGGCTGCTGGTGTTCGCCCGGCGCTGGCGACTGCTCGCCGGCCTGGCTTTGGGAGGAGCCGCGATGCTGGGCGTCGGCGTGTTGGTCGATTACTGGCTGTACGGGACCTGGACCTGCTCGCCGGTCAATTACGTGAGGGAAAATATCCTGAATTCCCACATCGATAAGTTCGGCATCAAACCGTGGTATTTCTACCTGAGCGATACGGTCAGCAAGGGATTCGTCGTTTACGGCCTGGCGATTCTTGCGGCGACGTGCTGGTTTTTCGTTCGGAATCCCAAACACGTCATCACCTGGACGATGGTGCCTTTCCTGCTGGCGCACCAGTTGGTCGGCCACAAGGAGCTCCGCTTTTTGTTCCCCGTGCTGCCGTTTATTCCCTTTTTCGCCGTTTTGCTGGCGCGCGACCTGCCGCAGCGGTTGCTGCGAAACCGGATCGTCCGGTTGGTCGGCGTGCTCGCCGTCGTTCTGAACTTCGCGCTGATCGTTTATAATGTCATTCCGATCAAAAATACGGATATCTTTTTCTACCGGATGATGGACGACTACTGCCGCGGCAAAGAGCGGGTGTGCGTGCTGAACGTGAAGGACGAACCCACTTATTACAGCTACGGCGAATTCATGATCGGCCCCCGCGTGGTCACTGCCCGTTTTTACATGCCGCGCAATATGGAGCTTCGCTTGGCCGGTTCCATATCGGAACTGGAACGCGAGGCCCGGCGATTGCGCAGAACCTGCCCCGACGTGTTTATCTTGTCCGGCGACGAGCGCCTGCCCGAGCACACTGCGCTGCCGGTGGAGAAAGTCGCCTGGAATCCTTATCCGAAGTGGATTATCCGCTATTTCAATTTCAACGACTGGGTCAGCCTTAGTATCCGGCGTAAAAACCTCTACAAAGTCGGCGCGTCGGCCGGCGAAAAATAATCTTTTTTTACATAAAGGGGGCGTTTTGCCGCGGGCGGAGGCGTTCGCGTGGCGGACCGACCGTATTTGAGCTGGTTGCGTGGCGTCGTGCGGTATGAAAATGGAACCGGCTACAAAAAAATAAAGAAAAGACAGCAGGGAGAATGATCTCCTCTACCGCTTTTCTCTCCTACTAACCTAAAACTACTAACCTAAAACTTCACTGCAAAGATAAAGATAAATCGGCCGCTTTTCCAAATTTTTATTAAATTTTTTTAATAATATTTGCGTTTCGCTTTTCTCCTGTTGTGTTAATATCCATTTTATCAGTTGTTTAATGTTCGGTTTCCGATTCCGTTTTTTTCGGCCGGAACGGTTTGTAACGGGTATAAAAAAAGAAAAACAGCCGGCGGAATGGATCCGTCTACCGTTTTTCTTCCCTACTAACCTAAAAACTACTTATCTAAATGAACCTAAAACTTGAATGCAAATATAACGGTTATTTCATTTTCTTAAATAATTTTAAGATCCTTTCGATGTAGCATTTTGATTTAATGTTGTGAATATTTGGTAATGTATTGATTATTAATGTTTTGTCGTTTGTTTTCCCGATTGGAAACGGAGGCGGAATAACCGTTTGAAAATGACGTGTTTATTTTGCAAGGCGGTATTTTGCCGTTTCGGTCGCCGCGAAACGGACGGCTCGGTCCGTATTCCGTTTCGCGGCGAATGCGTCGGTTTCTCGGCGTGCGGGAATTCGGAAAACATCGCTACCTTTGCGCAGTTTCAAATCCATCGATCTATGAATAGAGACCGCCTCGTCACGCCGAGTTACTGCTGCATCCTGCTGGCTAATTTCCTGCTGTTTTTCGGCTTTTACCTGCTGATGCCGGTGATGCCGTTCTACCTGACCGAAGTGTCGGGGCCGGGCGCGCTACGGTGGGCGTTGCGCTCTCCTGTTATGTGATCGCTGCGCTTTCGATCCGGCCGTTCTCGGGTTATTTGCTCGATACGTTTGCCCGCAAACCGCTTTATCTACTGGCCTATTTTGTGTTTACCGCTATTTTCGCGGGCTACCTGGTAGCCGGAACCCTGACGCTGTTCATGATTTTCCGCGTGGTGCACGGCTTTGCGTTCGGGGCGGTTACGGTGTCCGGGAATACCGTGGTAATCGATATCATGCCCTCGTCGCGCCGCGGCGAGGGGATCGGCTATTACGGTTTGGCCAACAACATCGCGATGTCGGTGGGGCCGATGGTCGGGTTGTTCATGCACGAGTCCTGCTCGTTCGAGACGATTTTCCTCTGTTCGCTCGCATCCTGCGCGTTGGGATTCGCGATGGCTTGCCTGGTGCGGACTCCGGCCAAAGAACCGGTCAAACGCGAACCGGTTTCGCTCGATCGGTTTATCCTGCTCAAGGGGCTACCGGCCGGTCTGGATTTGCTGTTGCTTTCGATCCCCTACGGAATGACCACGACGTACGTGGCGATGTATGCCGCGGAGATCGGGATTACGTCGAAAGTCGGGATCTTCTTTACGCTGATGGCCGTGGGGATGGCGATTTCGAGGATCTTTTCGGGACGCCAGGTCGATAAAGGGCGCGTGACGCAGGTGATCGCTTTGGGAATGTATCTGGTTTGCGTCTGCTTCTTCGTGCTCTCCTCCTGCGCTGCGATCGCGGTGTGGAATCCCGTGTTGTGCAAATACCTGTTTTTCGCCGTGGCGCTGTTTCTCGGCGTCGGTTTCGGGACGATGTTTCCGGCGTTCAATACGCTGTTCGTCAACCTGGCGCCGAACGGCCAGCGCGGAACCGCCACTTCGACTTACCTGACGTCGTGGGACGTCGGTATCGGCGCCGGACTGTTGCTGGGCGGGTATATCGCCCAGATCGGGTCGTTCGACAAAGCCTATCTGTTCGGCGCTTGCCTGACCGTCGTCTCGGCGCTCTATTTCAAACTGCGGGTGGCCCCGCATTTCGAGAAAAACAAACTGCGCTGACCGGGAAGAGTTCCTGTCCTGCGCAGTCCGGAATAGACGGTCGTGTCCGTCGGGGATTAAAAAAAGAAGTTGTTGGCTCCGACGGCCTCCTTCAGGTAAACCTGCGTACTGCCTCCCTCGTGTTCGAATCCGATCTTGTCTTCGCGGGCCAGCCAGCCCAGCGCGGCGTTCAGATCCCGGTCGCGAAGCCGCAGCTTGTCGCGCAGTTCGCCGTAGTTCCATTTCCGTCCGTCGCTCAACAGACCCCACACCATACCGGCGTGCGTCCCGATGTTCTTTTTGCTCATTTCAGACATTTGGCAACCAGATTAGTAGTGAATACGTCCTATCTTTTTTACAAAAATCGGCAAAATTGACGTGAGATAGTGTTCTGATTTACAGGATTGATGTCCTAAATGTCCGATGTGACCCGGAGCCCGGCGTTTTTCCGCCGGTGCGGTTTTTCGGGGGCGACGCTCCGTTCCGCGGAAAATGCTAACTTCGCCGGTAATAAAATAAACTGGAGGATATGTCGGAAAATATGGAATCGCTCCTTCGTGAGCACCGTCGTTATTTCGCCGAAGGCCGTACGCGCGACGTCCGGTTCCGGGCGGATGCGCTGTGCCGGCTGCGGAAAGCGCTGCGGGATCATACGGACGCTTTGTGCGAGGCGTTGCGGCTGGATCTGCATAAGTCGGCGTCGGAAAGTTACCTGACCGAGATCGGGATCGTCCTGCAGGAGATCGCCTGTCATCTTCGCCGGCTAAATCGCTGGGCGGCCGGAAGGCGGGTGCCGTCGCCGCTGACGATTCTGCCGTCGCGCAGCCGCATCGTGCCCGAGCCGCTGGGCGTGGTGCTGATCGTCGCGCCGTGGAACTACCCGGTGCAGTTGCTGCTGAATCCGCTGGTCGGCGCCTTGTCGGCCGGCAACTGCGCCGTGCTGAAGTCCTCGCCGCTGGTTCCGCATACCGAGGCGCTGCTGAAACGACTGATCGGCGAGGTTTTTCCGCCCGGTTACGTGTCGTTTCTGGAGGGAGGGCCCGAGGTCGTCGAAGAGGTGCTGAAACAGCGTTTCGATTCTATTTTTTTTACGGGCGGATCGGCGTTCGGACAGACGGTGATGCGGGCCGCGGCCGAACATCTGACGCCGCTGACGCTGGAGCTTGGCGGAAAAAGCCCTTGCATCGTCGGACGGGATGCGGATATCCCGCTGGCCGCCCGACGGATCGTTTGGGGAAAATTGCTGAATGCCGGACAGACCTGCGTGGCTCCCGATTACCTGTTCGTACACGCTGACCGTAAGCGACAATTGTGCGTCGAGATGGAGCGGGCCGTCCGTCGTTTTTTCGGCGACGATCCGCGCCTCAGCGACGATTATCCGCGGATCGTTTCGGTGCAGGCTGCCGAACGGCTGCAGCGGATGATGCATGGTTCGGGAAAGATCCTTTTCGGCGGAACCTGCGATCCGCAGCAGCGTTACGTGGCCCCGACGCTGATCGACGAGCCGGACGACGACAGCCCGGTCATGCGACAGGAGATTTTCGGGCCGCTGCTGCCGGTCAAAGGGTTTCACGATATCGAAACGGTGATCCGCTACGTGAACGAGCGCGACAAACCGCTGGCGCTCTATTATTTCGGCGGACGTCGGGAAGCCGACCGGGTGTTGCGCTCCACTTCGTCGGGCGGGGCCTGCGTCAACGATACGGTCGTGCAACTGGCCAACGGCCGGCTGCCGTTCGGCGGCGTCGGGCGCAGCGGCATCGGAAAGTATCACGGACGGTTCTCGTTCGAACTGTTCAGCAACCTGCGGGCCGTCGTGCGTTCGCCCCGGTGGATCGATATTCCGTTGCGGTACGCTCCGTACCGCAGTATCCGGTTGTTTAAAAAGTTTTTAAAATAGAGTGAGGCGGAGTGTTTCCGGGGGAACGGCTTGGGAAACGACGGAACCGGTTGTTTGCCGATCCGTTTGCAGGGGACGCTGCCGTCGGACGGATAATTGCGGCGGTGTTTGGCGCGGATTGTCTGTTTTTTAAAAATTATATCGTATTTTTGTAGGCCGGAGGCGGAAGCCCGTTTCCGACTTGTGCTGAATCTGAAAAAATCTTCGAAATATGTTTGAAAATCTTACCGATAAACTCGAACGGTCGTTTAAGATCCTGAAAGGAGAGGGACGCATCACCGAAATCAACGTCGCCGAGAGCCTGAAAGAGATCCGGCGCGCGCTGATCGACGCCGACGTCAACTATAAAGTGGCTAAGACGTTCACCGACGAAGTGAAAGCCAAGCACTGGGACAGAATGTCCTGACGGCGGTCAAGCCCGGACAGATGATGACGAAGATCGTCCGCGACGAACTGGCCGAACTGATGGGCGGGACGATGAGCGATATCCACCTGGAAGGTTCGCCGGCCGTAGTGCTGATCGCCGGGTTGCAGGGGTCGGGTAAGACGACCTTTTCCGGCAAGTTGGCCAACCTGATCAAGAGCAAGAAAGGCCGCCAGGTACTGCTGGTGGCGGGCGACGTTTACCGTCCGGCCGCCATCGACCAGTTGAAGATACTAGGGGATCAGGTCGGCGTGGAGGTTTATACCGAAGAGGGTAGCAAGAATCCGGTGCAGATCGCCGAAAATGCCGTTAAATACGCGCGGGCCAATCACATCAATACGGTAATCGTCGATACGGCGGGGCGTCTGGCGGTCGACGAGCAGATGATGCAGGAGATCGCTGCGATCAAAAAGGCCGTTTCGCCGAGCGAAATCCTGTTCGTAGTCGATGCGATGACCGGTCAGGATGCGGTGAATACCGCCAGGGAGTTCAATGACCGGCTCGATTTCGACGGCGTAGTGCTTACCAAACTCGACGGCGATACCCGCGGCGGCGCGGCGATTTCGATCCGTGCGGTGGTCAACAAACCGCTGAAATTCATCAGTTCGGGCGAAAAGATGGACGCGTTGCAGGTGTTTCATCCGGAACGTATGGCCGACCGTATTCTCGGCATGGGCGACATCGTGTCGCTGGTCGAACGGGCGCAGGAGCAGTACGACGAGGAGGAAGCCCGCAGGCTGAAGAAAAAGCTGGTCAAGGATCAGTTCAATTTCAACGACTTCCTGACGCAGATCACGCAGATCAAGAAGATGGGCAACCTGAAGGATCTGGCGTCGATGATTCCCGGCGTCGGCAAGGCGCTGAAAAACGTCGAGATCAACGACGACGTGTTCAAGCAGACCGAGGCGATTATTCATTCGATGACGCCGAAGGAGCGCGAGAATCCCGCGTTGATCAACGGCAGTCGCAAGCAGCGGATCGCGGCGGGTAGCGGGACGACCGTGCAGGAGGTGAACCGCCTGCTCAAACAGTTCGACGATACGCGCAAAATGATGAAGACCGTAGCCGGCGGTATGCCGCAGATGGCCAAGATGGCCGGACGGATGAAACGATAACGACTAAACACGTATACGATGCAGATAATAGACGGAAAAGAGGTGGCGGCCAGCCTGCGCCGGGAGATTGCGGCCGAAGTGGCGGCTTGGGTCGCCGGCGGGAAACGGACGCCGCATCTGGTGGCCATTCTGGTCGGCAACGACGGGGCGAGCCAAACGTATGTGGGACATAAAGAGAAGTGCTGCGGCGAGGTGGGGTTCCGTTCGACCGTGCTGCGGCTGCCGGAGGAGACGTCCGAAGAGGCGTTGCTCGGCGAGATCGCCCGGCTGAACGCCGATCCGCAAGTGGACGGTTTCATCGTCCAGTTGCCGCTGCCGAAACATATCTCGGAACAACGGGTGATCGAAGCGATCGATCCGAGAAAGGACGTCGACGGTTTTCATCCGGTCAATACCGGGCGGATGATCTCCGGACTGCCGTCCTACCTGCCGGCCACGCCGGACGGGATTCTCGAATTGCTGAAATATTACGGGATCGAAACCGCCGGACGGCATTGCGTCGTGATCGGCCGCAGCAACATCGTCGGCCGTCCGATCGCCAACCTGCTGTCGCAGAAAGGCTGGGACTGTACGGTGACGCTGTGCCACAGCCGGACGAAAGATCTTAAAGAGGTGGTGCGCGGCGGCGACATCGTGATCGCGGCGCTCGGCAAGGCCGAATTCGTCACCGCAGACATGGTGAAAGACGGGGCGGTGGTCGTCGACGTAGGCATTACGCGCGTTCCGAGCGACAAGACCAAATCGGGCTGGAAGCTGCTCGGCGACGTCAAGTTCGACGAGGTGGCCCCGAAATGCAGTTACATTACGCCGGTTCCCGGCGGCGTCGGGCCGATGACGATCATCTCGCTGATGAAGAATACGCTGAAAGCCGCCCGTAGGGAAGTTTACAAATAGATTGCGGCGGCAGGCGCCGTTCGATGCCGCCGCCGCGCGATCGTAAAAATCCCCTCCGGATTCCGGAGGGGATTTTTCGTGTTTCGACGGGCGTTTTCCCGGAAACCGGGTGGGCGCGGTGTCGTCAGAAGTTGTAGCCAGCCGATACGGTCAGCGCGTTGTTTTCCGTTTTGCCGAATCGGTCGGGGTATTTCGACACGTTCATCAGTCCGAGTTCGTAACCCACGCCGAGGTATACGTTCCGCAGGGTAAGCCCTACGCCCAAGCGGATACCTGCGTCCGATCGTTTCATTCGCTGCGGGGCTTCCCCGTTCCGGTCGGTTCCGTGCAGCAGGTCGGTCGTGGCCGTACCGGTGATCTGGCCGCTGTACTCTTCTTTCAGCTTGCAGCTGAGGCCTACGGAGTGGTAACCGCCCACGAACGGTTGCAGGGTCGTCGCGCGTCCCAGCCGGAAATGGTAGGCGATCATCACAGGCAGTTGCAGGTACATCAGTTCGATCCTCGGGCGTATCTGCGAGGTGCCCGGAACGTCTTCGTAGGCGATATCCGGTTGGCGCCTTTGTTCGAGAGATAGAGCCCCGTCTCCAGGTAGAGCGGATACCGGCGCGACAGCAGGATCCGGTCGGATACTCCCACGTGGAAACTCGACCGCGGGTCGGAGATTTTTTCCCCTTCCAGGTAGTTGCCCGTCATATCCGACAGGCTGTAACCGGCCCGTATGCCGAAGATATTCGTGCGGTACTGTTGCGCCGTGGCGACCGTGGCGAAGACCAGTAGCCCTTTAAAGAATGCCCTTTCAAGTTCCAGATTCTCGGTCGTCTTATGATTAGAGAGGTTCAATGCTACGTGATGATAACCGCACTGAACGCCTCCTACATTTATAGCGGGGCGTACTTTGTTCGTCGTAGGTTGCTACAATCAATACCGGCAGCGGAGCCAGTACCATTTTATTTCCATCCCATGAACATTCGAGTCGTTTCCGCGTCGTGGTGGTCGAAGAAGAGGCTCCTGCCCGTATCGAGCGTGGCGATGACTGCCATATCTTCGTCGGAAAGCGAAAAGTCGAAGATGTCGATATTCTGCCGCATCCGTTCGATATGGGTCGATTTGGGAATGATAATTACGCCGCGCTGGATAAGCCAGCGCAGGGCGACCTGAGCTACGCTTTTGCCGTATTTGCCGCCGATTCCGGCCAACAGCGGATTCGTAAAGAAACCGTTGCGACCTTCGGCGAACGGTCCCCACGACATGATGCGCGTACCGAACTCCTCCATGATTTTCTGCGGCTCGGTCTGTTGGTCGAATACGTGCGTTTCCACTTGATTTACCGCCGGCACGATCTCCACGTTGCTGGCCAGGTCGATAAAGTGGTCGGGATAGAAATTCGAAACGCCGATGGCACGTAGTTTACCATCCTTATATGCCTCTTCTAATGCGCGATATGCCCCGTAACGGTCGCAGAACGGCTGGTGCAGGAGCATCAGGTCGATATAGTCCGTTTGCAATTTACGCAGGCTCTCGTCGATGGAAGCTTTCGCTTTTTCATACCCGTAGTTCGATATCCACACTTTCGACACGAGGAAAATCTCCTTGCGGTCGATACCGCTTTTGCCGACGGCATTTCCTACGCCTTCTTCGTTGTGGTATGCCTGCGCCGTGTCGATCATCCGGTAACCCACTTTCAATGCATCGCTTACGCAACGTTCGCATTCGGCGGGCGATACCTGATAGACGCCGTAACCCATCTGCGGCATTTCGACGCCATTGTTCAATTTTACTGTGTCCATACGCTAATTATTTTGTTTTTACAGTTGTGTAAATGTAGGCATATTCACATATGTTGCCAGTATAAAAAATACGGTTTGGATTGCATTTTTTGCGGTAAATTACATTGAAATTCAATCGTCCAGGATCGGACGATACAAAAACCGAGATAAGTGTAGTTCCAACCGAATTTATTGTAATTACGGTTTGAGGTTCTTCTCTAACTTTGCAATGTCGAACATGGACAACGTGGTTAAAGACAAATAATTGAAATTCGCATTAGCTATATTTATGGGACAGAACCAAACAGTAAAAGACAATCGTATTACCGTAATCGATGCCCTGCGAGGATTCGCCTTACTCGGTGTGGTACTGGTACACATGCAGCAACATTACAGCATTTTTAATTTCGGTGCATTTACGCCAACCGAACCTGCTTTCCCTGTTTTAGACGAGTGGATCGGTTGGTTGACCCGCAACGTACTCATGGGACGTTTTATAAATATTTTCGCATTTCTTTTCGGTATGAGCTTTTTCATACAAATGGATCGTGCTGCGAGAAAAGGAGTGGATTTCAGACGGCGTTTTATCTGGCGTATGGTAATACTCTTTTTGATAGGCGTAGTCGGAAGCGCATTTTATTCGGGAGATATCCTATCGTTTTATGCCCTATTCGGATTGGTGTTGGTATTATTGTATCCATTGAAGACCAGAGTACTTGTCGTAGTCGCATCCTTGATTCTGATAGGCGCTCCTCGTTGGATATCTTTCGGTTACGATAAAATCGCGGCTCCTCGGGAAACGACCGTAGTTGCCAATGCCCCCGAAACGGAACGCGTGCGTGCCGAGCGTCCGCGCCAAATGGCCGACGTCGCACAAGAAACTCCGTCACTTGCCAATACCATCAAAAGCAACCTCACGGATGGTCGAATGCGGACATTAAATTACCAGTTCAATTGGGGCGGTCGTGGTTATCTGACTTTTGCCCTCTTTATTTTGGGACTCGTCGTCGGGCGTATCCGCTTTTTCGAAACGGTACACCTGCACACTCGCCGCAACATCTCACTATTCGTATTGTTTGCTGCCGGAGCGTGGATTATCGGTCGAATGAACGGACTCCTGCCGCAAGAACACACCTCTTTCATGCAAGGTATTACCCCCTCTGCGACAGCGCTTTTCCGCATGACGTTGAACGATGTGAATATGGTTCTTTTCTCGGCAGCCATAACGATGGGATTCGTTATTCTGTATCATATGAAAGGTATAGGAAAATGCCTGAATCTATTGACTCCTTACGGGCGCATGGGACTTACAAATTACGAAGCGCAAGGCATTATAGGCTCCATCATATTCTCGCTTTGGGGTTTCGGCTCCATATTCGGCCGTTGGCATGCTACCGAATTATTTTGTTTGGGAATTGCATTTTATATAGTACAAGTCGTATTCAGTAGAATATGGCTCACTTATTTCAAATACGGCCCGCTGGAATGGTTCTGGCGTTCGGCGACCTATCTTAAATGGCAACCGTTTCGTAAATAATAGAAAATATGGAATACAGAACATTAGGATTGAGCGGGCTGAGGGTATCGGCCGTCGGGCTGGGCTGCATGGGCATGAGCCACGCCTACGGCGCTCCCGCCGACAAACGGGAAATGATGGAACTCCTTGCCGATGCCGTGGAAATGGGTTACACCTTCTTCGATACCGCCGAGGCGTATGGCACGGCCGACCGACCGCACGATAACGAAGAGTTGCTGGGCGAGGCCCTGCGTCCGTTCCGCGACCGTGTTGTCATCGCCACCAAATTCGGCATATCGTTCGACCGTCCCGAAGCAAGCGGCACGCACGCCGTGATCCCCGATTCGCGTCCGGCAGCCATTCGTTGTTCGCTCGAAGGGTCTCTCCGCCGTTTGCACACCGACCGTATCGACCTCTATTACCAACACCGTATCGACCCGGCTATCGAACCGGAGGCGGTGGCGGAAGTAATGGCAGACCTTATCCGGGAGGGAAAAATCCTGCACTGGGGCATATCGGAAACGACCGAAGAATACCTGCGCCGCGCCCACCGTGTCTGTCCTGTAACGGCGATACAAAACCGCTACTCGATGATGGTCCGCCGACACGAAACGTCGTTTCCCGTACTCGAAGAGCTGGGCGTGGGGTTCGTCGCATTCTCGCCGCTTGCCAACGGATTGTTGAGCAACCGTTATACAGCCGAAACTACGTTTGATCCGGCAACCGACTACCGTGCCTCGATGCCGCAATACCGTAGGGAAAGTTTCGTGAAGAACCGTCCGCTGTTCGCCCTGCTCGAACGGTTGGCGGACGAACACCGCGCCACCGCCTCGCAGATCTCGCTGGCATGGATGATGAACAAACGTTCGTGGATCGTTCCCATTCCCGGAACGCGTTGCCTCTGTCGCCTGAAAGAGAACATAGGCGCAACGGATATACGCTTGTCTGCGGAAGAGGTACGGGCCATCGACGCCGAACTCGATACGATCGAAATGAGCGAGGTGTTCGGAGGTTCACCCATTATAGAGAAACCAAAAACAGAAGGAGAATAATGAAAAAAGTATGTATCTGCGTGCTGAGCATGGCGAGCCTGCTGTCCGGCACATTAAACGCACAGGAAACTATGAAAAAGAACAAAGCATTCGCTGCGGCCGATATGTCGAATTTCGAGAGCCACAACAGCAACCCGTTCGGCTTGGTGTATGCCGACGCCATTACAGAGAATAAAGCGGGAGCGGTAAATATTCATCCCATTACTTACGACCTGAACGGCCTGAAAATCGCCGCCAACGTCTATACTCCTGCGGGCTACGATCCGGCGAAAAGTTATCCGGCCCTCGTCGTGGCGCATCCGAACGGAGGCGTTAAAGAACAAGTAGCAGGACTTTACAGCCAGCGCATGGCTGAACAGGGTTATATCTGTCTGGCATTCGACGCCGCCTATCAGGGAGCCAGCGAGGGCGAACCGCGCAACGCGGACAAGCCGGCCAACCGCATCGAGGACATCCGCCGGGCCGCCGACATCCTACTGCAATATCCGGGCGTAGACCCGCAGCGGGTGGGTATCCTCGGCATCTGCGGCGGTGGCGGCTACACGCTGAAAGCCGCGCAGACCGACAAACGGTTCAAAGCGGTGGCTACACTCAGCATGTTCAACACGGGACTGGTACGCCGTAACGGGTTTCTCGACTCACAGATAAATAGCGTGCAGGAAAGACTCGCCGATGCCTGCGCTGCCCGCCAAAAAGAAGCCGAAAGCGGCGAAATCGAATACGTCGGCGATATGAGCGGCGTGACGCCGGAACAGGCGGCCGCATTGCCTTTCGACCTCTACCGCGACGGCTACGAATATTACCTGCAAAGCCATGCGCATCCCAACTCCACGTTCCGTTACACCAAGAGCAGTCTGATCGACCTGATGGCGTTCGATGCCAGCGAGGGAATGTATCTGATCGAACAACCTTTGCTGATGATTGCCGGCAGCATCGCCGATACGTTTTACATGACCGAGCAATGTTACAGCAAGGCGACCGGCACGCAGCACAAAGAACTGTTCCTTATCCCCGGTGCGACGCATATCAAGACCTACTATGTACCGGAATATGTGAATCAAGCAGTGGGCAAACTGACGGAATTTTTCGGTAAAAACCTTGGATTATCGGAATAGGTATGAAAACGAAATTGATAACCCTGCTCGCCGTCCTGCTGTGCTGGGCGGGAGCCGATGCGCAAACCGCATCCGAGAATGCCCGACCGGCGAAGAAAATCCTTGTCGCCTATTTCAGTTGGGGCGGCAATACGCAGCACGTTGCCGAACGCATCGCTTCGCTCACCGGCGGCACGCTGTTCCGCATTGAACCCATGAAACCTTATCCCACCGAATACCGCCCCTGCACCGAGGTGGCGAAAGCCGAAAAGGAAGCCGATGCCCGGCCTGCCATCAAATCCAAAGTGGATAACTGGGACCAATACGACACCGTATTCATCGGTTGTCCCGTTTGGTGGTGGACGGCCCCGATGATTATTTGCACTTTTGCCGAAAGCTACGACTTCGGGGACAAGACCGTCGTGCCGTTCTGCACCTATGCAGCCACCTACCGCGATGAAACGCTGGCGCGGATCAGGGAGTTGACCCCTGCCGCCGAACACCTGAAAGGATTCGGAACCACCGGAAAGGATACAAACGGAGTGGAAAGTTGGTTGCGGACGATCAATGTCATACGATAGTCCGTCGGATAGTGTTAAAAACGGCAGGACTTGCAGTCGTGGTTCGCACGATTGCAAGTTCATTTCGGATTTATTTCTATTTTTGTATTTGAGGATAAACGGATAGGGCATGGAAGATCAGAAAGATATAATCGTCGCAGACAGGCTCGGCATCATAAGGACGGATTGCGAAGAGGAGTATCTGGCTCATTTGCTCTGTCTGGGAGGAACGTGCCGCTATCGTTTCAACGGACGTGATTTTGAACTGCATGCCGGAGACGTGTCCATCGTACGTAAACGGAAAATGTTGGAGAAGATAGAACCGTCGGACGACTTCCGGTGCAAGATAATCTATGCGACTCCCGGTTTCATAAATTTGTGTACGCCGCAGAGCAATTACGGAATAAAAGGTTCGTTGGCGCTCTTTCTCAATCCCGTCATGCACCTGACTCCCGAACAACAAATCGTATGTCGCCGCGATTTCGACCTACTGGAACTGCGCATCAAAGACACGGAGCACCGGTTCTACCGCGAGGTATTGATTAATGCTATGCAGGCGGCCATCCTCGACTTTTTCGATTTCCATGCCCGCATCTATGGCGAAAGCGACATCTCCACGCAGAACGCTTCCGTTATGAGCCGTTTCCTTAAGATGCTGGAAGAAGGAACGTACCGCGAGCACCGGGAAGTGACCTATTACGCCGACCGTCTGTGCGTTACATCCAAATATCTGTCGGAAGTGTCGAAAAAGGTAAGCGGATATGCCGCCAACTACTGGATCAACCGCTATACGATCCTCGACATCACGCGTCTGCTGCGGGACAAATCGCTGACGTTCGTGCAGATCTCCGATCTGTTCGGCTTCTCGTCGCCAGCCTATTTCAGCCGCTACGTGCAGCAACATCTGGGTATGAAACCTACGGATTACAGGGAATAGTTATGGCATCGGATTATCTGTCTAATTTTTACGCAGTTGCAAAACAGTTGACGATTCCCCCGAAAACCATATTATTGGAAGAGGGTAAAGTTGCGGATAAACTCTATTTGATCCGTAAGGGTTGTCTACGGCTGTTTTTCTATAACGACGGGAAAGACATTACTTTCCAATTCTTTTTTGAGGGGGATTTTGTCGCTTCGTTTGATAGCCTATATAAGCGCACGCCGAGCCTTTTCTACTTAGAGAGCATTGAGCCTGCCGAAGTCGCTGCGATAAAAAGGAATGATTTTTACGCCATTATCAAAGACGACCCACGGTGGAGGCAAGCGTATGAAGAAAAGCTCATCGACCGGTTCCACTCCTATCAGCAACTATTCCTGTCGCGGATAAAAAATACGCCGCAACAACGATATGAAGAATTGCTCAAGGAATACCCGAATATCATTCAGCGGGTTCCGCAACATTACATAGCCTCTTATCTCGGCATTACCCCCGTCTCCCTGTCCCGTATCAGAAATCGCCGTTAGGCTTCGATCTTTACAATTGTTATCGTCTGCGTCCGATCGGAGTGGCGACCTTTGTCACATAGTATGAATCGGAAACAGATGAAAAAGATTTTTGTAATAGATTGGATTCTAATTTTCACATTCGCTCTGTCTGCATGTTCGGGAATAGGATTACATATTGCCGGACACGGGAATGCCCACGAGGTGTGGCATAATTGGGCCGTATTTCACGTTTTAACAAGTTTTTTGTTCCTTATAACTGTAATATTCCATATAATTACACATTGGAGTTGGTATAGAGGAGTTGTAAAAAACGGGATAGGCAGAAAAAGCAGAGTTACGATGGCGCTATCTATCGTATTTTTATTCGTATCCGTTACGGGAATTGTTTTGCTTAATATTAATGGGGCGAACTCTCGAATAGGATTATGGCATTATAGGGTTGGAATTATCACATCGGTCCTTTCCATCGGACATGTCTTTAAACGCATTCCTGCCTTACGCAACTCTTTGAGAAGATAATTCAGGATAGACGGTGTCGCTTAATCGGAAAAAACTGCAGTTTTTTCCGATTTTTTGTATCGACCAGTTTCGGGCTTCCCGCTATTTTTGCGAGTAGTAGGAACTTAACATCGGAAAGATATGAAATCAATAGCCATTATGGTATTTATGTTTCTGACCTTAACGGTCGGAGCAAAAGCGCAAGAGAATCAGAGAATATTTACAGCCGAAGAACAGGCGATAGTTGATTTATCGAACAGTAAGTGGGAATGGATGGCAGAGAAGAACGTGGAGAAGCTGGCGGAACTGTTTCACGAAAACTCGCAGTTCGTCCACATGGGCGGCTATTGGGGCAAACAGGAAGAGCTGAACACCATCCGCACGGGTGGCATCTGGTACAAGAAAACCGAGATACACGACGTACAGGTGAAGTTTGCGGCCGGAACGGCTACCGTTTACAGCCGGATTCATCTGCACTCGGTAGTCGGCGGCAACGCCGTGCGCTTTCCGTTTATCGTTACGGAGGTATATGTAATGGAGAACGGCAAGTGGCAGCTATCTACGCTTGCCTTTACACGAACATTAGGAAAATAATCAAACAAAAAACGGATATGAGAATTAAGAATTTATTTTTAACAGCTATGTTATCCATATCATCGGTTATAATTTATGCGCAAACTGCGGAAACCTTCCGGCAGCCTTATCCGCTCGGCGAAAAAATATCCCCGAACCCCAATTTTACGGGCGAAGTATGGCTTGCGCCTTTGACCGAAAAGGAAGAATTGAACGTCCCGATGGCAAATGTAACCTTCGAACCTGGTTGCCGCAACAGTTGGCACTCGCACAAAGCCGGCCAGTTGTTGATAGCCACCGCAGGCATCGGTTACTATCAGGAAAAAGGAGAGCCCGCCCGTCGGTTGTTTCCGGGCGACATCGTGGAAATAGCGCCGGATGTCGAGCATTGGCATGGGGCCGCACCGGACAGTTGGTTCGCCCATATAGCCATTACCGCCAATCCTCAAACCAACGCGGCGGCATGGCTCGAACCGGTAAGTGACGAAGAGTACCGTAAGGCCACGACTGAAGCGGAAAGCCGCTATGCCGAAGCGAACGAGGTGCTGACCGTCCGTGAGCAAGCCATCGTCGCAGTGGCATCTTATACGGGTAAAGGAGATTTGGAGCACCTGAAGCCGGCTTTTACGCAGGCATTGGAAACCGGTATGACCATTAACGAAATAAACGAAGTGTTGATTCACGCCTACGCCTATTGCGGGTTTCCGCGCAGCCTGCGGGCAATCCAGATTTTCATGCAGGTAGTGGACGAACGGAAAGCGGCCGGAATAAACGACCCGGTCGGTCGGGAAGCATCCGCAGTCAAGGACGACAGAAATCGCTACGAGCGGGGACGCGACGTGCTTGCCGAAATATCGGGTACGCCGGCCGATGCTCCGAAAGCAGGATATGCCGTATTCGCCCCTACTATCGAGCGTTTTCTAAAAGAACATTTGTTTACCGATCTTTTCGAGCGAGACTTGCTGACCTGCCGGGAACGTGAACTCGCTACGGTGTCCATCCTTGCAGGAGTGAGCGGCGTGGAACCGATGGCTGTCGGCCACATGTCTATTTGCCTGCATCTCGGTATTACGCCCGAACAACTCTCGGCATTGCTGAACATCGTTGAAATGAATCTCGGTAAGAACTATTCGGAACCGCTTCGCAAAGTGTTGAATCAAATAACGGAAAAGAAATGAAGAAGATAATTTTATCGGTATTGTTGCTGTCAGTTACAGCAATAGCCGGAGCGCAAGAACCTGTTGCAATAGTCAAACAAGGTCACTTCTCGGTAGGAGGTACAACCACACAGCGGCCGGGAGCATACGACAACCGTAAATTCGTCGGTTGGGTGGAGCAGGAAGAGACCGGCCAGAGTTATCGCGCCGATCATGCCTTCGTGGATTTCCAGATACCCGCTGATGCGAAAAAGCTGCCGTTGGTCTATGTGCACGGCTACGGAGGCTCAGGCGTTTGCTGGCAGATGACCCCCGACGGACGGGAAGGCTTTGCTACGTTGATGCTACGCCGTGGCTGGAGCAGCTATGTGGCGGATCTTCCGGGCAGGGGGCGTGCCGGACGCACATCCGCAACAACGACGGTAAAGCCCGTCACCGACGAGATGTTCTGGTTCGATATTTGGCGCATCGGCATTTGGCCGAATTATAACGAGGGCGTGCAATTCCCGAAAGATTCCGTGTCGCTTTCTCAATTTTTCCGTGAAATGACGCCCGATTTGAGCGACCACAAAGAGGATGTACCTGCCCTCGGTGCATTGGCTGACCGTATCGGCGACCATATTCTCGTCACCCACTCGGCGGGCGGTTTTCCCGGCTGGATGTCTGCCATGCAAAATCCACAGGTCAAGGCGGTCGTTTCGTATGAGCCGGGCGGATTCGTGTTCCCCGAAAGAGAAGTCCCGGAACGTATCGACGGGCTGACGGGAGGCGTAGCCGGAACGCCCGTTCCGACGGAACAGTTCGAGCGGCTCACGGAAATCCCTGTCGTCCTCTATTTCGGCGACTATATTCCCGAAACGCCGTCCGAGAATCTCGGCGATGAGAACTGGCGCGTGCGGCTCCAAATGGCCCGCAAGTTCGTGGAAACGATCAATCGACACGGAGGCAATGCAACGTTGGTGGAATTACCCAAAATCGGTATACATGGCAATACGCATTTTCTGATGCAAGATCTGAATAATGACGAATTGGCCGATTTACTCAATAGATGGCTGCAAGAGCAATTGCTGGCACAATGACTTGTATTATAGTCATATATTATAGAGTATAAAAACTACGGTGTCCGGAAGTTCTCCGACACTATCGGCGGTTTTGTGTCCCACAAAACCTATACTTGTTCCCCGGACGCATTCAGACATCGGCTGCCGTGCGTGCCACAGGACAGAACCAACGTTTTCCCACACAAGCAAGCTGATTCATCCGAAAAAAAAGCTTATGCCCCAAGTTCCCGTTTTAACCATACCGTCATTACAGGATCGGGAATGATAACTTGACGTTTTTCGATCTCGATAAGCTCTTTTTTTACCAACGCCCGTTTTACGATGCTGACATTGGCCGACGAGCCGAGTTGGTATTTACGTAGTACCTCCTGTGTGGTAAATTCACTATGAACCCCGTCTAAAATGGCTCGCAGGAAATTCATCTGATAGGTCGTAAGGCTCTCGGTCTGCTTCTCGAACAGCGGCGTGTTCTGGTCGATAATATCCTGATACGCTTCCTCGAAATCCCGTTCCGTAGCGATTTTGTCCGTATGAACCCATACCAGCCATGCCAACTGCTGCACATACGAAGAGTGATTGTCTACCCTTTGACAAATCTTTTCGGCCAGCTCTTTCGAGATCTGTTTGCCCGTAGCCTCGAAACGTCCGCAGATGTAGTCGATCCAATCCGTCGTTCCTATTTTCTGTAAATAAATGGCATCGCCGAACTTGTAAAACGGCAGGCTCTTTTTCTCGAACAGTTCGTTCATCAAATGTTTTTTGCTGCCGAACAGACAATAAGACACCGATTTTTGCAACTGCCATACGGAACGCAGCCGTTTCTGGAATGTCTTGGAATCCTTGAACTCGGCTATCTGTTGGAACTCGTCGATGCAGACGACGATATTGCAACCTTTCTTCTGCGCTATCTTTTCGGGGAGCTGCAGGATTTCATCACTATCGTTGCTCTTGGGATCTATTTCGAGCGATATGGAAAAATCTGTCATCGGATCTGCACCCATCGAGATTTTGGGGCTGATACGGGAAAGAAACAGTTTGATATTCTCCAGCCATTCGTCCACCTTCGAGGATGTTTGTTTGAGAACGGCGGAAGCAAAGGCATCGTAAAAATCCCGGTCGCTACGGCATGAGAAAATATCGAGATAAACGATTTTCAGTTTGTCGGACTGTGCCAGACGACAAGCTTTTTGCACCAAAGATGTTTTACCCCAGCGACGGGGCGAAATCAGCACCGTATTCACACCGTGCCGGAAATTTAGCAATAAACGCTCCGTTTCTTTCTCACGGTCGGTAAAGTTATCGCCCGATGTCGCAATGCCGAATATAAAAGGTTTGTTCTCCATAATCTTTAATTGTTGTTCCGCACAAAAATAAGTAATATATTTATTACTAACAATATTATTAGTAATAAAATTATTAGGAGCACGAGGATTTAGATCGAAACTCGTTTTTAGCTGTTGTCGCAATACGTCAATTTGTATAGTTACGATTGGACACTTATCGGCAATTCGCATCGTTGCAGGTATTAGTCATTTGCCAAAGCTATTTTTGTTCGGGCTTGCCCGTCTGCCACGGAACTAAGGGAGTGACCCCGACCGACATTCGTCGTCGAGAGAACTGCCATGTAATCTGCAAACAGAGGCAAAGGGCTTATCCAATACAAAGCGAATAGCGAAGAGGAAAACAAATATGCCAACCGGTGCTACGATTGACATAATAGTATTAAAGCGAAAAGGGGGAATAAAAAGGTTTGAAGTGTCAAACAAGCGGCAGAGACTAAAACATTCATGCTTTCCATGTTAGCAAAATGCCGTGATAACACGAAAAACAATTTAATTTAGTACGTTAGCCTCTATATATGCTAAAGTAAAGTAAAGTAAACTAAATTAAATAAGTAGGTAGGCATTTGCCTGCCTGTACGGTTATGGCTTTATGAAAATGATTACCATTGCAGAGGAACACGAAAAACTTGCTTTTCTCTTTTGGCTGCAATGATCATTCGACGATACGACGTTCAAACAGGCGGGGTAAAAATGGTATCGAAAACGGATGAAGGATGTCGAGAGTAGAAGTAAGTGCAAGGTAAGAAACGCAATGAAAATAAAAAATCGGAAAATGGCTTTAATTGACAATTTTGTTTTTCCTGTGTTCCGCGCCCAAAAGAACAGAACAGACATCTAACTTATCCACAAGCAATTAACCACCACATCTATAAGACTATCCAGGTCTCCGGCGCCGGAATCTGGTTGCGATCATAAAGGGCATCTTCAAAATGAAAACGATACATACCGTCTCCCCCCCCCCTTTTGGTAGTACCGATCGGTAAAAGCATTTAAATCCCATGAATTATTAGGATACCGAATATTCGCAGACGGGGTCACGTTCGCTGTGCACCGAGAAATATCCGTTAACCAATTCCTGATAGAATTGTTTAAGCCCCTGCAGTCCAAGCGGACTGTTGCTGAAAAATAACACCTCCCGACCGGTCTGTACGGCATGTATCGGCAATTCCGTTATCGGACAGTTGCGATAGGCCTGCCGGAATGCCTTTTGTTCATTCACGAAGTCAACATAGTCAAACGGATCGTCCACTTGCGGATGTTGTTGATTCATCACGTATGCAATTTTCGAATCCCGGCTCCGGGCATACATGGCATCGCGCAATCCGACGTGACATTTAGGCCCGGTACCATTTTCACGAACATCCGGCAGCAATTTTTCCCGGATGTACTGCTCATGAGACATCGTTTCCGGGGATGGAACTTCTTTCATGGAGGGAAAACGGTATTGCTCGATCAGTAGGTCAAGGATATAAGCACATACAACGGATTATACGGCTTGCACATGGGACTGTCGGAAGGACTGGCCGGTATCGGTCTCGCCCTGATGGCCGCCGTATCCGGCCGGGAACCCGATTGGGACGAATGCTTAATGATGAGTTGATATATTCCACTAACCGAATAAAGTCATGATTACGCGAACCGACATTATCAATTATCTGATCTGGAAACAGGGATACCGCTCGTACCTCGAGATCGGGCTCGACGATCCGGAACCGAATTTCACGAAAATCCGGTGCGAACTCAAAGAATCGGTCGATCCTTACGATCCGTCGAGCAACTTCTGTGCGGCATGGACGCAGGAAGACCTCAACCGGTTTCTCCCCTACCTGACTTACCGGATGACTTCGGACGATTTCTTTGCCGCTTATCCGGATAAAAAGTACGATATCGTATTACCTCGAAGCGCAAGCCGACCGCGATATCCGTAATTCGCTGATGCACCTGAACGAAGGCGGAGTTGTCGTGATCCACGATTGCCTGCCCGACTGCGAAGCCTCCCAAAACGAAGATCATCCCGACGGTTCATGGGTGGGCACGGTCTGAAAATCGATGGTAAAGTACACGCGACACACGCACTGCGACGTGAAAGTGATCGAAACGGACTGGGGCGTGGGCCTAATCGAATACACCGATAATCTCGACTTTCAGATTCCGGAGAAGCTGGATATCGAATACGATGTGTGCAGTAAGAAGAGGTATGGATTCTTACATATCTACACGGACAATCTGCATATGGTGTTTAAATGATAAATCAGAGGATTCCGAAAATCTGTAAAAGAGTAGGAAAACTATCTAATCTTTATGCCTTATAAGAAAACTTATATTGAAAAAAGAAGTCATAGCGAGGATCGAGCACGACGAAATGAATCAATTGAGAAGAGGAGCAGAAACTTATTTAGAATTCCAATGGTCGTGGAGGAATTTCTGATTCTGTTTGCAATCAGACTTGCGGCGTAACCTGTGGAGATAATAAAACTTGTCTCGTTTCATGCAATGGCACATGCGACGGCAGCTGCAATTACACATGAGGAAATACATGCCCTGAGACTTGTCATTACACATGTAAAGATTCCTGTCAAAATTATTGGATGAAAATCAATTAGAGCACGTAAAATTTATTTTGATTGAAATTGTATTAAACGGGGTCGCAAATGCGGCTTCGTTTTCGTTTCTCCAATCACATGGTCAGTCCTTCGAGGCACAGGAATCAGATTCATTGATATGAATGCCTTCCATTTAAATTACGCTGCAATTTTTGAATCAGATATTAATATCTTAACTCTATTTCATCTTGTCGATTTAACATTTGAGGATTGAAATGCCAGAAGTCGCCGACTTTTTCAGGGAAAGACTCTAGCGCCCCGCATGGAAGCATTAGGTATTCCCGGGGTGATTATCCCTATTTTTCAGTATTGGTCGCCGAGAGCGTCGCCCATACTTTTGTGGCACGAAAAAAACCAAATTCGACATACGATGAAAATGCTGAAAACATTCGCTTGCCTATTGCTCGCAACGACGGTAACAGCCGCTGCGGTTGCCAAAGACAAAAAATCCGGCAGGCGCAAGGCCGTCGTTGAGACGGCGGCGAAAGATACGACGGTCGACTCCCTGAGAAACAAAAGCCGCAAGCCGTACGAATCCGTAATTACTCCAGATGCGGAAACCGTCCGCGGATTGGTGACCCTGCATAAGGTCAAATCGAAATATTATATGGAATTGCCTTATTCGGTCATGGACGCCCAAATGCTGCTGGCCGCCCGCGTATCGGGCATCAGCAACAACCGGGACATCATTGCGGGACGGATGCCGCACGATCCGCTTTTGATTCGCTGGTCGGCCGACGATGACAAGGTGTATCTGCATACGGTCGACTGTTCGGCCGTATGCGATTCGGCCGAGAGTATCGCTCCGGGATTCGAACGGAATAAGATCGATCCCGTGATGCAGGCTTTCCCGATCGCCGCCGTGTCGCCCGACTCGTCGGCCGTTGTGATCGAGGTCGGAAGTTTTTTCGCCTCCGACCAGAAACCTTTCCGCCCGTTTCTGGACGCTTCCCCATTGGCCAAGTTGTTCGGGTTGAGAGAATCGATGCAGGGCAAATTCCAGAAAGAGATGTCCGGCGTCGTGTCCATGCAGGCATTTCCGGAAAACGTCAATTTTCGAACGCGGATGGTTTATACGGTTTACGACCATCCTTTCACGGCCGAGATGACCGTGTCGATGATCCGACTTCCCGAGACTCCGATGCGCCCGCGCTACGGTAGCCCGCGCATCGGTCTGTTCAACAGCCGCAAAGTGAAGTATTCGACCGATAAGGATTACCTGGAAACCGTCCGCTATCTCGAGCGTTGGAACATCGCGCCTCGGGACGAAGACCTCGAAAAGTACAAGCGCGGCGAATTGGTCGAACCGGCCAAACAGATCGTCTATTATGTCGATCCGGCTTTCCCCGACAAGTGGCGTCCCTATATCAAGGCAGGGATTGAAGACTGGCAGAAAGCCTTTGAGGCGATCGGTTTCAAAAATGCCATCGTCGCCCGCGACTATCCAGACGATCCACAGTTCAATCCGGACGATATCAGGAACACCTGCATTGTCTATTCGTCGACCAACGTGGCCAACGCGATGGGACCGTCGTGGACCGACCCACGCAGCGGCGAAATCCTACAGGCGTCCGTCTACTTTTTCCATAACGTGATCGAACTAGTGCACAACTGGCGTTTCGTCCAGACCGCCGCCGTCGATCCGAAAGCCCGCGCTGAGGTGTATGACACCGAAACGATGGGGCCGATGCTGCGCTATGTAATAGCCCACGAAGTGGGGCATACGCTCGGCCTGATGCACAACATGCGCGGGTCGTACGCTTATCCGGTCGACTCCCTGCGCTCGCCTTCATTTACGGAGAAATACGGCACGACGGCCTCGATCATGGACTATGCCCGCAACAACTACGTCGCTCAACCGGGTGACGGAGTGACGCAACTGCTGCCACCCCATCTCGGCCTATACGACTATTACGCGATCAAATGGGCCTATCAACCGATATTCGAAGCAAAGACTCCCGAAGAGGAAGTGCCCGTGCTGAACCGCTGGATCGATGAAAAGGCCGACGATCCGATCTATATTTACGGCGAACAGGCTATTTTCGGTGCGACGGATCCCGCTTCGCAGACCGAATCGCTCGGCGACGACGCGATGAAGGCTACCGAATACGGTATTCGGAACCTGAAGATCGTTGTCGACAGCCTGCACCTGTGGACCGCCTATCCGGGTAAAGATTACAACCGCACCGAAAAACTTTACGAAGAGGTCTTCAAGCAGGCGCGCCGCTATTTGGGGCATGTCATGGTCTATCTCGGAGGTTCGTACCGCTACTATCCGATGGTCGGCTCCGACCAACCCGCGTTCGAGATGGTTTCCAAACAGAAACAAAAAGAGGCGCTGAACTTTATTTTCGATAAGTTGTACGAACTGCCCGACTGGTACGTCAATCCGCAACTGGAAAAACTGACGCGGCCGAAAAACGAGGACGTGACCGATTACCAGATGTCCACCGTTCGCACGCTGTTGCTCCCCGGACGGATCGCGCGCATGGAAACCAATGCCAAGTTGACGCCTGAAGATGCCTATTCCGCGTCGGAGTACGTTGATGACATTTACAACCGAGTGTGGGCTTCGACGCTAAAAAACAAGCCGCTTTCGCACAGTGAGCGAATGATGCAATATGCGTTCGTGCAGAGTATGCTGCGCGGGATCGACGCGCTGGACAAGGAGTCATCGTTACGCGGCTTGACTGATTATCCTGCGGAAGACGAAGGCGCATTCTGGCCCTGCCGCCACATCGAATGCGGCCGGCACGGGAACGGTTTCGAAGACCAGATGACCGGTTCGACCCGTGCCACGGATGTGCAGTTGTATGCGACTTCTCTGTGTTATAATCAATTGCGCAAGCTCGGAAAGTTGCTGCGCGCCCGGGTTCAGAGTTCGACGGACGAGCTGGCCGAGCATTACCGCTATCTGAATTACGAAATCGAGAAGGCTTTGGAGAAAGGCCTCTGAACGACCGTTCAGCAGCAGGGCGAAGAAGTGTGAAAAGAAGGACTGTTATGGGATTCCGATTGTTCGTGATATGGTTGGGGACGTTGTGTCTGCCCCCGATGGTCGGGGCGGCTTTTACAGGAGCCGCTTCGCCTCGTAGCGCGCCGTTTCGCGTACGCGTCATTTCGGCGAAGGACGGCAAACCGTTGCAGGCGGCCGTGACGACCCTCGCTCCGTATGGCTTATGGGCGGTGGCTGGGACGGACGGCGAAGCCTTTTTGCCGATGTTCCGCCCGGGAAAGCCGAATTGTCAGTCTCGTTGCTTGGTTACGAAACGGTCTCGCTAACCGTCGAGCTGAAAGCGGAAACCGAAGACAGCGTCCG
Organism: Alistipes sp. AF48-12; assembly: GCF_003477565.1. NCBI lineage: Bacteria > Pseudomonadati > Bacteroidota > Bacteroidia > Bacteroidales > Rikenellaceae > Alistipes > Alistipes sp. AF48-12. The sequence goes on along the minus strand of NZ_QUDJ01000018.1, from coordinate 7,693 downwards.
GATCGCGATGATGCCTTCTTCGTTCGCGATGAAAGAGGTCGTTGTCGTCGCCGAGAACAACAAGAGCGGCCTCTCGACTTCGTCGTCGATCGGCCGTCAGGCGCTTGATCACCTACAGGCGACCAGCCTCAAGGATGTACTCCAGTTGCTCCCTGGTAATTTTCTGGGCAGCAATCCGTCGCTGATCAGCACCGGACAGTTCCGTAACCGGACGCTCGAAGCAGATAACAACAACGCTTTCGGCGGTTCAATCGTCGTCGACGGCATTCCGTTATCCAACAATGCGAACCTGAATGTCGAGGCAGGGGCGTTCAGCACTGCAGGCAAAGGGATCGACTTGCGCGGTATCGGTACCGACAACATCGAGTCAATCGAGGTGATCCGGGGCATCGCATCGGCCCGGTACGGCGATATGAGCAGCGGAACCATGCTAATCAAAAGCAAAGTAGGCCGGACACCCGGTCGAGTGCTCGCGCGGATCATGCCCGGGATCCAGCAACTTTATGCCGACAAAGGTTTCGATCTGGGCCGCGCCGGAACGCTGAATTTGAGCGCCGATTACGCGCACGGCAAGTCCGACCCGCGCTATGCGACCGATACTTATAACCGGGGGCTGCTCTCCTTGATTCATTCGAAGAATCTCGCCGACGGCCGTTGGGCGGTGACGACCCGGCTGGGGCTGAAGCTGATCCGCGACTGGAGCGGAGCCGACCCCGGCGAGCCGGAACTGGTACGCGGCATGTACGCGCAGAGCCGTCAGTACGGAATTACGTTCAGCCATTCGGGGCGGTTCGGCGCGGACAGGCTGCTGATGCGCAGTCTCCATTACGATATCGGATTTTCGTACAGCCGCGACGACGATTACCAAGTCAAGATGCTTGCACCGGCGGCCCATAACGCACCGGTGTTCAACGCGACCGGCAACTCGACCCAGCAGGCGGCAATCCTGCCGTCCCAGTACGTCGGCAGAGGCGGTACCGAAGGACGCCCGATCTCTTTTTATGTTCAGCTCGGCGACGATTTTTACCTGGGACAGGAAGGATTTCTCCATCGAATCGCCATCGGAGCCGAACTACGCAGCGAGGGGAATCTCGGACGCGGATTCTACAACGAGAATCCGAATCTGCCCCTTGCACAGCTGCGTTCGCGTTCCTTTCGCGACATCCCGTTCCTGACGCAATTTTCGCTTTACGGCGAGGACCAATTCGATCTGAAAATCGGCAAAACCCAGCTGAAAGTACAGGCGGGTCTGCGTTGGACACTGGCGCAACCCGGTAGAACGGAAAGTTTGTCGAGTGTGATGCCCCGGATCAATGCCGCCTACCTGCCTACCAGGGGACTGCGGTTTCGTTTCGGTTACGGCATTTCAGCCAAAATGCCGGGTTTGCTGTACCTCTATCCCGATCCTGGATATCTTGACATGCAGAATATCAGTGCGACGATCGACGGGACTCCCTATGTCGTTTATACGACCCGGGTCTACGATCTGACCAACAAGCAGCTGAAACCGATGAAAAACCGCAAGTTCGAAGCAGGTGCCGACGTAACGCTGCACAACGGGATGCGGTTCTCGGTGACGGCTTTCCACGAACGCGTGAACGACGGGTTCGGAACACTGACCGACGAGTGGATCGCGCCGACAGTGGCACGCTGGGCCTCTTCGGCGGTGTCCGTTGAGGACGGGAAGCTCGCATACGATCCCCAAAATCCCACTTCGATCGATACGGTACTGCACCGTATCGATCGTCCGGGCAACTGCCGTCGTTCGGTCAGCCGGGGGATCGAGTACGATTTCGAACTGGGACGGATTGAGGCGACCGGCACGAGCTTCTACCTGAACGGCTCTTATATCGTCACGCGAAACAACTCGTCGAACAAAATCTACAATACGCCCGTCGGTAGCACGACGATCGAGCAAAAGACGATGGTTGTTTACCCGGAAGGATCGTCGACCTCGGTCGATCGGCGTTACAGCACGGCACTACGGATCGTGCAACACATTCCGTCGATCCGTTTCGTCGTATCGGCTACCGTGCAGGCCATTTTCTACGAGTACAACCGGACGATCAACATTCCCGAGATTCCGGTGGGATACGTGACGGTCGACCGGAATCATCCCGGGGCGACGGTCTACGTACCTTTACCGCGGCGCAGCTCGCCGATCCCGAGGCTCGTTTCGAGGGGTTTATGGTCAAGGATCAGATCTACAAATCGCAGATCAGCAACTTGCCTGAAACATGGCCGCCGCTGTGGTCGGTCAATCTGCGCGTGACCAAAGAAGTCGGCAACGGTCTTGGCTTCTCGTTCTATGTCAACAACGTGTTCTTCAAGCAACCGTGGCACAAGAGTTCGATCTCGACGACGCTCGTCGAGCGCAATTCGAACCTGTTCTCATACGGATTCGAAATAAATGCAAGTTTCTGAAAATCACAATTAACAATAAAAAAACAATGAAAATGAAAAGATTACCCCAAATTACGTTGATGCTGCTCGCGGTTTTCGCGGCATTTACGTCCTGTAAGAAGGACGAGGATTTCAAGGGCATCGAGTCAACTGAATTCCGGATAAACTATCCGGATGGCTTCTCCTCCTCGGCTCGTTTCGAGGGAGAGGTAACACTCAAAGACCGCAATTCCGGTACGATCTATACAACCGAGGCGAAAGACGGCATAGCGACGTTCACTTACATCATGCAGGGCGTGTACGACCTTTCCGTGTCAAAAACGCTGACAGCCGCCCAGTTCAAGGAACTGGCCCCTGGACTGGGTGACGATCTGAAGAACGAGGTCGTGCTGAGCGGCCTGTCGCTGTCTGTCAACCTGCTCACCGACGAGGATGCGGCCAAAACGCACGAAGTAACGCTGAATTGGGCAGTCAAGGGCAGCCTGGTGATCAGCAAGATCTATTCGAACGGTACGAAAACGACAGCCGGCAAAACGTTCCTCAACGACCGGTACTGGGAGATTTTCAACAATTCGTCCGAAACGGTTTACCTCGACGGCCTTTGCCTGGCCTACCTGTGGGGCAATACGAACACTGCGGCCGTAACCAATCCGTTCTACGAACAGTATAAGGATGCCGTGTTCGTCAATACGGCAGCCCGTTTCCCCGGCTCGGGTTCCGAACACCCGCTCGCCCCCGGTGAGAGTGTCGTCGTCGCCCAGAGCGCCGCTAATTTCGTTACCGAAGAGCGTCCGATGGACATCGATCTAACAGGCGCCGATTTCGAAACCTATTATGCCGATTCGGACATGTCGCAGGACAATACGGCAGTTCCAAACATGGAGATCGTCTACAAGGCAATTGCCGGCGCCCGCGTATTCGGTATGGCTACCATGTCGGTCATCCTATTCCGCGCCACGGACGCCGAGATCGCATCTATGGAAAAGCTTCCGGAGCCGGGCAGTTCGTCGTCGAACGTGTTCCTAAAGATTCCTAACGGCATCATCATCGATGCCGTACAGCAATACAAGGCGGAAGACGCTAATCCGGTCATGCATGCGGAGCTCGACGCTTCGGCCGCCGTCCTCGGTCGTGAGGTGCCGGTGATTGCCGAGCGCAAGGTGGCTTATACCGCAACCGACGGCCGCAAAGTGCTCCAGGATACGAATAACTCGGGAGCCGATTTCGTCGTTTCGACGTCGGTAGACGGTACACCCGCTTTTCTCGTGCCGAGGCAATACGACAAACCCGTACTGAATAAGTAGCATCCAAACGAAAAGAATGGGATGAAACGGATCGGAATGTGCATATGGTTGCTGGTTGCTTCGTTGAGCCTCGGGGGACAGACCCTTTGGCCCGACGGGACATGGTGCGTTCCGTCGGGAACGACTCCCGAGCGTATGCTGCTCGAGGAGCGTAATCTTTGGCTCGGTTCAACCAATCCGGCGGCTTTGGGCGTCCGTCCGATGCCCGATTACGGGACAACCCGGCTCGGAGCTACTTCCGAGTCGGGTGCGTACCGTCGTCCGCAACAGGCCGCAGAGGCGCTGTCCGCCGGATTTCATTCCGACAGCTATCTGTCGCTGAAAGGACTACACCTGTGGGGCGCATTCGATTTCACACAGAAATGGCACCGCAACCGGGCCTGGGCCGACATCCGCGATCCGTATAACGGCAATCCCTATTCGGCGGGCAGTGCCGTTGCAAGTCGCTACCAAGAGCAGACAGTCGATTTTCATGTGAAGGCCTCATCGCACCGGATTGGCCGGCGGTGGTGGGTCGGCGCGGCACTGGATTACAGCACCGGCGACTTTTCCCGTTCATCCGACCCTCGGACGCGGACGCAGTCGCTCGATTTGGCCGTTCGCCCAGGCATAGCCGTTGAACTGTCGCCGCGCAGTACGGTCGGGGTGAACGGGTCGTACCGTTTTGCCAAAGAAAAGATGCTCAAGCCCGTTTGCAAAGAGTCGGACAATTACGATAAGTATCCCTATTACGCATTCAAAGGGATGGGTGAATACGACGAGCCCGACTTGCTTTCGTTTTCCCGCCGCTTTATGGCGAATTATTACGGAGGCGAAGCGCAGTACCGTTACGGTTCCGGCGGATTTTCGCTGATAGTGCGGGCGTCGGCGACCGTTCGGCGCGACCGCGTCGAAGGACAGAATCAGGCGAGTCCGGGCGATTACGGCGAAACGATATGGAGCGGGGCTATCAAAGGCCTGCTGGAACGCCCGCAGGGGCTTCATGCGTTCGAATTGCACTATGTCTCGAAGACGGGCCGGGCCAACGAGTTCTTACAAGAATCGGTCACCGTACAAAATCCCAACGGTTCATTTACGAGCTACTGGAGAACGATTTTTAGCGCGGTCAAATACCGGACTTCGCGCGACGAAGCGGGCGCCCGGTGGCGTTATTACCGGCTGGACGGCAGTAACGGCTACCGGTGGCATGTCGGTGCCGAACTACGGTACGGCGATTTTGAAAATCGTTACGTGCTGCCCGCGTCTTCATTGGCCGCGTCGCGTGCCGGCGCCGAACTATCGGCCGGTATGCCGCTCGTTCGCGGCGCGGCGCACCAGCTCCGAGCAAGTATAGCAGCCGCCTATGCCGCAGTTCCCAGCCGTTCGCTCACGGTCAACACCGCAGGGAAGTCCGATTTGCAAACCGGGGTTATCGACCCGGAGTATGCCTATTTCGGCCGAGCACTGACCATTTGCGGCATAACGGTAGACTATGATTTCGCACTGCGGAAGACGAGCGGATTGAGGGGATTTGTGGCCGGGGCTTTCCGACTCATCCATGCCGGCGGAGCGGGCAACCGTTGTTTCGCAGGGCTGTCGCTCGGCATTCTGACGGGATACGGACGGTATCCGGAGGCCCGATAAAAATTAGAATCGAATATTGAAATTGAAAACACGAACATGAAAAAGTTTTTTAGTTACGCAAAGTTACTACAAAAAAGTGAAATGCGGAAAGATATAGTGATAGAATTGAGTTACAAGGGTTTTAGTTAAAGTGGCGATAATTCGTGAAGCCATTACAATCCTTGCCGAAGCCAAATCTTGACGCCGCAACGTTACTTGTTCGTAACCATGTCCGAAAATGCGACAAACGGGTACGAATGGCGAAACAAGACACTATGTTATAGTGAGTTACCCACAACTCACGTAACAAATACGGTTACGGAAAAAAGATTGCGCCGTTCCTCCCCGTTTTGCGTACCGACACCGGACTCTTCACCAACTAATTTTGAAATCCAAAAATTAAGAACGATGAAGAGTACATTTTCAGTAATCTACTACCTCAAGCGTCAGGTAGTGAAAAAGGACGGGACGGTTCCCGTCATGGGACGCATCACGGTGGACGGCAGCCAGACGCAGTTCAGTTGCAAGTTGAGTGTCGATCCGAAGCTGTGGGACACCAAAGGGGGACGTGTCACGGGCAGAAGCGCGGCGGCACTCGAAACGAACCGTATGCTTGACAAGATGCGGGTGCGCATCAACAGACACTATCAGGAAATCATGGAGCGTGACAACTTCGTCACGGCGGAGAAGGTAAAGAACGCCTTTCTCGGACTGGAACACCGCTACCACACGCTGATGCAGGTGTTCCGTCGGCACAACGAGAACTATGAGAAACAGGTGGAAGCAGGCATGAAAGCAAAAGGTACACTGGAAAAGTACCGTGTCGTTTACAAGCACCTGCAAGAGTTCCTCGACATCCGCTACCATGTGAAGGACATCGCCCTAAAAGAGCTTACTCCCGCTTTCATCTCCGACTTCGAGATGTTCCTGCGCACGGACAAGCACTGCTGCACCAATACCGTGTGGCTGTACGTCTGCCCGCTACGGACAATGGTGTTCATAGCCATCAACAACGAGTGGCTGACACGCGACCCGTTCCGCGAGTATGAAATCAAGAAGGAGGAAACGACACGCAGTTTCCTGACCAAAGACGAAATACGCCTGCTGATGGAGGGGAAACTGAAAAACGCCAAACAGGAACTGTACCGCGACCTCTACCTGTTCTGTGCGTTCACCGGATTGTCGTTCGCGGATATGCGCAACCTCACGGAAGAGAATATCCGTACCTATTTCGACGAACACGAGTGGATAAACATCAACCGCAAGAAAACGGGCGTGGTGTCCAACATCCGCCTGCTTGACATCGCCAACCGCATAATCGGCAAATACCGTGGGCTATGCGAGAACGGCAGGATATTCCCCGTTCCGCATTATAACACGTGCCTTGCCGGTATCCGTGCCGTCGCCAAGCGTTGCGGCATCACCAAGCATATCACGTGGCATCAAAGCCGCCACACGGCAGCCACGACAGTTTTCCTTTCCAACGGCGTACCCATCGAAACGGTCAGCTCCATGCTTGGACACAAGAGCATAAAGACGACGCAGATTTACGCGAAGATAACCAAAGAAAAACTCAATCAGGATATGGAAAACCTTGCCGCAAGGTTAAACAACGTCGAGGAATTTGCAGGTTGCACCATCTAAAAAAGAGGAGCCATGAAACGTGACATAATCATCATAGAGGACAAGGCGGTCAGCGTAACCGGTAACGATGTGTGGATGACCGCCACCGAAATAGCCGGACTGTTCCATACGACCGTCCCGGCAGTGAACGCCGTCATCAAAGCCGTCCGCAAGTCTGACGTGCTGAACGACTACAAGGTGTGCCGCTACATGCAGCTTGAAAACGGGCTGTACGCGGACGTGTACGCGCCTGAAATCATTATTCTGATTGCTTTTCGGCTGAACACCTACAACACCTACCTGTTCCGCATGTGGCTGGTAGGAAAGGTTCTCTCACAAGAGAAGCGGCAAACATACGTGATGTTTATACAGAACGGAAAAACTGCGTACTGTTGAAGATATCAAATGAAAATTATACGAAAGAATTTCTATATGGATCCTTATCTAAATAGCCATATCATATCTCAAAAAATATAGAGGTAATAATATGGCTATTATTTAATTCTTTTGATTTGTCGTTATGCAACGAATTCCGTTCATAAAATGTTTTAATATATATTTGTCAAATGAATGGAGATTTAGGTATTTTTTGTTCAAGGTATTCTTTTGATTTGTCGTTATGCAACGAATTCCGTTCATAAAATGTTTTAATATATATTTGTCAAATGAATGGAGATTTAGGTATTTTTTGTTCAAGGTATTCAATTCCTATCGTGTTAAATTCCTGTATAACGATTGTAATCTCTTTAGAATCGTCTTCA
>NZ_QUDJ01000017.1:0-70140 GCF_003477565.1 Alistipes sp. AF48-12 | reverse complement strand
GATCGTGGACTCGCCTCGATCGCGGTTTTCGTCGGCGTACTGCTGGTAGTCAACGCATATAAAACCATCCGTCGGCCCCGCGGCACGGCGGGGAGTGAACCCGCCGGCAGAACCGATTTCGCATAATCCCGGGATATTATTGACAATCTGCCAAAAAATAGCTATTTTTGCAGATTATTGCAAAAGTCAAGTTATCGAAACATGGGCAGTTCAAAATTCAAAGAGTATAAAGGACTCGATCTATCGCAGATCAACCGGGAAATTCTCGAACAGTGGGACCGCAACGACGCATTCCACCAGAGCATAACGACCCGCGAGGGACATCCGACGTTCGTCTTTTACGAAGGTCCTCCGTCGGCCAACGGAACGCCGGGGATCCACCACGTCATGGCGCGTACGATCAAGGACATCGTCTGCCGCTACAAAACGCAGCAGGGTTTTCTCGTACACCGCAAAGCGGGATGGGACACGCACGGACTGCCCGTCGATTGGGCGTCGAAAAGAAGCTCGGCATCACCAAAGAGGACATCGGCACGAAAATTTCGATCGAGGAGTACAACCGCATCTGCCGCCGCGAAGTGATGACCTATACCGACATGTGGGAACGGCTGACCCGCGACATGGGGTACTGGATCAACATGGACGACCCGTACATCACCTACGACAACAAGTACATCGAGACGCTGTGGTTCCTGCTCGCCGAGTTGTACAAGAAGGGACTGCTGTATAAAGGATATACGATACAGCCCTATTCGCCGGCCGCCGGCACGGGGCTCAGCAACCACGAGCTGAACCAGCCGGGCTGCTACCGCGACGTGAAGGACACGACCTGCACGGCGCAGTTCCGGATCGTTCGCAACGCGAAAAGCGAGCCGTTGTTCGAAGGGGTCGAAGGGGCGCTGTACTTCATGGCGTGGACGACCACGCCGTGGACGTTGCCGTCGAATACCGCGCTGGCCGTAGGGCCCGCAATCCGTTACGTAAAAGTAGAGTCGTTCAATCCGTATACGGCCGAACCGATCACCGTTATCCTGGCCAAAGAGCTGCTGCATAACTTTTTTCCGAAGAAAAACGGAGAGTTGCCGCTGGACGGTTACGGCGGGGACGGCAAAAACATTCCGTACCGGGTGATCGGAGAGTACATGGGCAAAGACCTCGCCGGCGTCGAATACGAACAACTGATCCCGTGGATCAAGCCGGACGGCGACGCATTCCGCGTCATCACCGGCGACTTCGTGACGACCGAGGACGGTACGGGAATCGTGCACATCGCGCCGACGTTCGGCGCCGACGACGACCGCGTAGCCAGGCAAAACGGAATCGCCCCGCTGATGGTGACCGACCGCGCCGGCAAACGCCAGCCGATGGTCGACCGCACCGGGAAATTTTTCCTGATCGCGGACATGGATCCGGAGTTCGTGAAAACCCATGTCGATACGACTGCCTACAAAGAATACGAAGGCCGTTTCGTCAAAAACGCTTACGATCCGAAGCTGACGGACAACGATCCGACGCTCGACATCGACCTGTGCATGAAGCTGAAATTCGAGAACAAAGTATTCAAGATCGAAAAGCACACGCACAACTATCCGCATTGCTGGCGTACCGATAAACCGGTGTTGTACTACCCGCTGGACTCGTGGTTCATCAAAACGACGGCCGTCAAAGACCGGCTGATCGCGCTGAACGAAACGATTAACTGGAAACCGGCCAGCACCGGTTCGGGACGTTTCGGCAAATGGCTCGAGAACCTCGTCGACTGGAACCTGTCGCGCTCACGGTATTGGGGCACCCCGCTGCCGATCTGGGCGACCGAAGACCACAGCGAACTGAAATGCATCGGCTCAGTCGCCGAGCTGAAAGCCGAAATCGACAAATCGGTCGCCGCCGGTTTTATGACCGAAAACCCGTTCGCAGGTTACGTCGAAGGCGATTTCAGCAAAGAGAATTACGAAAAATTCGATCTGCACCGGCCCTATGTGGACAACATCGTGCTGGTATCCGACAAAGGTGAAAAGATGGTGCGCGAGAGCGACCTGATCGACGTGTGGTTCGATTCGGGGGCCATGCCCTACGCCCAGGTGCACTATCCGTTCGAGATCGGCGATGCGGAGTTCCGAAAAGTATATCCGGCCGATTACGTAGCCGAAGGAGTGGACCAGACGCGCGGCTGGTTCTTCACGCTGCATGCGCTGGCCACGATGTTGTTCGACAGCGTGGCGTTCAAAAACATCATTTCGAACGGTCTGGTGCTCGACAAGAACGGCAACAAGATGAGCAAGCGCCTCGGCAACGCCGTCGATCCGTTCGAAGTGCTCGAAAAATACGGGGCGGACGCGGTACGTTGGTACATGATCTCGAACTCGCAGCCGTGGGACAACCTCAAGTTCGACGTGGAAGGCGTGGACGAAGTACGGCGCAAATTCTTCGGAACGTTGTACAATACGTACAGCTTTTTCGCGCTGTACGCCAACGTGGACGGATTCACCGGCCGCGAACCGGAAGTGCCGGTCGAAAAACGTCCCGAGATCGACCGCTGGATCATCTCGCTGCTGAACACGCTGGTCAAAGAGGTAACGGACGCGCTCGAAAATTACGATCCGACGCCGGCGGCTCGCGCCATCCAGGAATTCGTCGGCGAAAACCTGTCGAACTGGTACGTGCGCCTGAACCGAAAACGTTTCTGGGGCGGCGAACTTTCCGAAGATAAACTGGCCGCTTACCAGACGCTCTATACCTGTCTGGAGACCGTTTCGCAACTGGCTGCGCCGTTCGCGCCGTTTATCAGCGACCGGATCTTCACCGACCTGAACGCCCTCAGCGGACGCCACTGCGATGCGTCGGTACACCTCAGCGCATTCCCCAAGGCGAACGATTCGCTGGTAAACAGCGACCTGGAAGAGAAAATGGCGCTCGCCCAGAAGGTATCGTCGATGGTGCTGGCGCTGCGCCGCAAGGTCAATATCAAGGTGCGCCAACCGCTGAGCAGGATCCTGATCCCGGTGCTCGACCCTGTGCTGAAAGAGCATATCGAAGCCGTCAAGAGTTTGATCCTGAACGAAGTGAATATCAAGCAACTCGAATTCATCGAAGACACAACCGGCGTAATCACCAAACGGATCAAGCCGAATTTCAAGACGTTAGGCCCCCGGTACGGAAAGCAGATGAAACAAATTTCGGCGCTGGTCGCCGGATTCTCGCAGGCCGACATCGCACAGTTGGAACGCACCGACTCGTGGACGGCCGAAATTGACGGCGTGAAGATCGAAGCCACGGCCGCCGATTTCGACATCACGTCGGAGGACATGCCGGGTTGGCTGGTCGCCGCCGAAGGGAAACTGACCGTCGCGATGGATATCACGGTAACCGAAGAGCTGAAGCGAGAAGGAATGGCACGGGAATTGGTAAACCGTATCCAGAACATCCGAAAAGAGAGCGGGTTCGAAGTCACGGACAAAATCCGGATAACGATCGGCAAGAACGGTCAAACCGACGGAGCGGTCGAATCGTACGGCGATTATATCGCCGCGCAAACGCTGGCGGTAAGTATTTCCTCAGCCGATTCGATAACCGATCCCGACACGCAAAACATCGAGTTGGACGATTTGACAGTCAGCATATTGGTCAAAAAAGCATAACCTGCGGACGATTATTTTCCGGGGTTACCGCCAAAAACTTTTGCCGATTCGTAAATTAATATTATTTTTATACATAAACCAAAAACTTTAGGGCCATGTCTGAAAATGAAAAAACACGGTATTCCGACGAGGAGCTGCAGGAGTTTAAGCAGATAATACTGGAAAAATTGCAAAAGGCAAAGGCTGACTACGATTTGCTGAGATCGACTATTACGCACACCGCAAGCAACGATATCGAGGATACCTCGCCGACTTTCAAAGTGCTCGAAGAGGGTGCCGCCACGTTGTCGAAAGAAGAATCCGGACGCCTTGCCCAACGGCAGCTAAAATTTATCCAGCATTTGGAGGCAGCGCTCGTCCGCATCGAGAACAAAACCTACGGCATCTGCCGCGAAACGGGGAAGTTGATCCCGAAGGAACGCCTGCGTATCGTACCGCACGCCACGCTGTGTATCGAAGCCAAAGGCGAGCACAAATAGCAATCACGAGGGTAGGGCGGAGGCTTCCTCAGGCCGTACCGGGGTCGAATTTACTAACAAAGAAGAGGGCGCGTCCCTCTTTTTTAACGCATATGCCGAGACAAATTACGATTTACACCGACGGCGCCGCACAGGGGAATCCCGGACGCGGCGGATACGGGGTAGTCCTGCTGAGCGGCCCGTTCCGCAAAGAACTGAGCGCCGGCTACGCCCATACGACCAACAACCGGATGGAACTGATGGCCGTCATCGCGGGGCTCGAAGCGCTCCGGTACGACCAGTGCGAAGTGACGATTTACAGCGACTCGCAGTATGTCGTCAATTCAGTCGAAAAAGGCTGGGTTTTCGGTTGGGAACGCAAAGGTTTCAAAGATAAAAAAAATGCCGACCTGTGGACGCGGTTCCTGAAAGCGTACCGCCGCCACCGCGTTCGCTTCGTCTGGGTGAAAGGACATGCCGACATTCCCGAAAACGAACGCTGCGACCGACTGGCCGTCGCGGCGGCATCTTTGCCGAACCTTCCTCCCGACACGGGGTACCGCCCCGAAACCTGAACGACCGCACGAAACGACCGGTGCGAACTGCGATAAAATGACAAAAAAAGGCAAAGAAAACCGTTTTATTTTTGGTTTAAAGAAAAATCTGTCTATCTTTGCACCACCAAAAACGGAGATTCAGTAGCTCAGCTGGTAGAGCACAACACTTTTAATGTTGGGGTCCCGGGTTCGAGCCCCGGCTGGATCACAGAAACGCTGGACAGAAATGGACAGTAAATGTACAACTCCTACAATATCAAGGTATTGTAGGAGTTTTTCTTTGTATAATGTCTGTGACCTAAGACACGAAAAGGTCACAAAATGACACACTTTTGTGACCAATTCATGACCTGTCCACCCTCTAAGATTTTAGGTCACGGAATGTCCAAAATTGGCGGTTTGTTGTCTTGATTTGTCCGTACTGCAAATATCTCATTTTCAGTTTATCAATTTAAGTTTGTAACTAAAAAAAGAGATTATGAGAAGTACTTTTAAGCTACTCTATTTCGTCAAACGAAATGCAGTAAAGAAGAACGGTAACGCACCGATTATCGCACGTATCACTATCGACCAAGTTGTAGCCCAGTTTAACACCAAACTGGAAATAAATCCGGCTCACTGGAGCGTGGAATTAGGCAAGGCTTCCGGCAGAACCGCAGAAGCTGTACACATCAATTCTATGCTGGAAAGTATTCGTAGCACAGTTCATCAACATTACCATGCGTTAATGGCGCAAAACGGATATGTAACCGCAGAACTGGTAAAGAACGCTTTTTTAGGCAAGATAGCAAGAGAACGGACTTTGATAGAGTTCTTCAAACAGCACAACGAGCAGTATTTGCAAAAGGTCAAAATGAATACCACAGACAAAACCTATTCACGTTATGAACTGACAAAGAAACGGCTTATCGAGTTTATGAAGTTCAAGTACTCCGTTTCCGACATGCTCATAAAAGATATAAATGTGGTATTCATTGAAGATTTCCTGCTGTATATCAAGAACAACTACGGATGCAGCCATAATACGGCTATGAAGTTCGTACAACGCTTTCGCACAGTGGTAAACTTTGCCAAGAATACGGGTTTGGTGACTGCCGACCTTTCGGGTCTTATCGGGTAAAATTTGAACGTACCGATAGGGATTATCTGACTATGGAAGAAATTACCGCTATTTACAATCACAAGTTCTGCACCAAGCGACTGGAACAAGTACGTGATTTGTTCATTTTTAGCTGCTATACGGCACTTTCCTACATTGATGTATGCGAACTAAGACAAGAGGACATTCGTACCGGATTTGACGGTAATTTGTGGATTATACGGAAAAGACACAAAACAAATGTTACATCTACCGTCCGATTGCTGGATATACCAAAAGCCATATTGGAAAAGTACAAAGACAAATTACCAAACGGTAAGATTTTACCAATTATCAGCAATCAGAAAATGAATGATTACTTAAAAGAAATCGCAGCCATTTGCGGAATTGAAAAGACCTTGACCTACCACGTTGCAAGACATTCGTGTGCGACTTCGGTGCTGCTTGCCAATGGTGTTCCCATTGAAACGGTATCTAAGATTTTGGGACATACCAATATCAGAACCACTCAAATTTATGCGAGGATTACCAATTTGAAAGTAAGTAGCGACATGGAAATATTGGCTCAAAAGTTGGATGTTCCACACAGGACTGCCAGCCGATGAAACTATGTTATCGTCAGATAACAGCAAGGTGTGATTTATGGCACACAAATCTGTTTTCCGTGCCGCAAAACACCTTGGGCAAATTCACTCCGAAGTCGTTTGCCAATAAAAGAAAGAGATTCCCCAACTAAAGATTTTTTCGCTCGTCGGGATGGGTGGTCCCGCCCCTTGCCGCTGGGCGTTCCCCGACCGATGAGTTTATTTTTGTAATTCTGCAATCTTGTTTTATTGAAATATTGATAGCTTGATTGATTGAAAGCAAGATTTCAATATGGCAATATTGAATGAAAACAATAAACCATTCAATATTGATTGAAATACTGAATGGTTTATTTATTGCAAGAACATAATTACTTGCGAAAAGAAAAAAATATTATTTGCTATCATCTTTGTCCATACGCTTAATCAGACAATCTTGCAAACGGGTAAGATATGCCGTCCGGTCTTTCTTCCGTTCTTTCATGGCAATATAAGCAGCATAATAATCCCCTAATTCCACTTGAAACACTGTGCCGAGAAAGTTCATTATTTCTTTAATTTCCACATTTCCATTGTTAATGTCCCCCGAAGAAACAAGAGAATAACCCAATTCTATAAGAAAAACTTTTTTACCCGTGAAACGAAAAGGACATTTCGTGCCTTTTTGCAGGTTATCTTCTACAAGATTATCGGTTTCCAGTTTAACTAACCTCTTATTTAAATAAATACGTAACATCTCATTGGCTATAATTTTTGCGACCTTGTAATCATATCCAGTTGAGAATTTTGGATCTTTGTCAAGTTGTACGCTATCCGTACATAATCTTAAATCAGCCTTTCCACGAACAAAATAGTATTCATCATATATGGTTGAATGTGAACGATAATACTGATAAAAATCTAAATTCCTATTGAAGAAATAGGTCAGATTGTCCAATTCCTTATTAAGATAGCTTCTAACGGCTTCATTACTACCATTAGGACATTGCGTTTCTATACGATATATTTTATGAAAATACAATAATCGACCAAGTATTTCCGGCTTCTGGGACTTAAAGAATGATATTTCATCTTCCTTAGTAGGGAAAACATAAGTTTGCAATTGATTTCTTAAATCATTCAATACGTCTTGTAACCGATGCACCATTGAAAGAGAAGTCGGAATAATATCATAACCGTAGAGGTCAATTTCATCTATTTCTGAATCTATTAGAACTAATATTTGGGAAAGTTTCTCTTTCATCTGTAATTCTTTTGTAAGTCATCCACCTTGCTAAAATCAACAGCAAGGTGGATTCTCAATTATTACAAGTAATCTTCTCGTTGAGGAGTGAACACATCAACAACCTCACCACCTTCAATAACTTCAAACGAATGGGGCGTGTTCCCCGGAATAGCATAGCTATCGCCTGCATGAAGCAATATATCAATATTTTCTTCCGGTATTTCCACTTTCAATCGGTATTCACCTGAAATAACATAGCCGCATTGCTCATGCGGGTGTTGATGCGTTGTGGCGAAATTACCTTTTACATAATTCATCTTGGCTACCATTGACTTTTCACCAATTGCCAAAGAATCCAATGAAACACCTTTAAATACTTTTTTCAAGGCATCTTTTTTGTGTACCACAATTTTTGTCTTTGTCATCTTTCTACTTTTTAGATTAATTGCTTTTTCGTTATTTGTTTTCAATATGTTTTCATTAAAAGGACAACTACATAAATTAGCTACATTCAAAACGAATAATCTACTAAGCATAAATATTGTCGATTTATATTGTCAGCTCCATTTGAATATCACCTCTTTCATAAGCAGGATGATATTCAGAAAGTTCTTTAAATCCTATCTTTTTGTATATATGAATAGCAGGTTTTAACAGTGTGTTGCTTTCAAGGAATAATTTCTTGGCTCCAAGTTCTTTTGCCTTATTTACAGCAGCCTTACATAACAGAATGCCAATACCTTTCCCTTGTGCTTTTGGACTGACAGCAAGTTTTGCCAATTCGTAATCAAATATTAAATCATCCATTTTACAGAGAGCACATACGCCAACTGGTTCGTTTTTGTAAGTCGCAACAAAAATATATCCACCTTTATCAATAATATTTTGTTGAGGATAATCAAGATATTCCAAATCATGTGCTTCTAAACGCCAATGGGCAGTTATCCAATTCTCATTCAACGATTTGAATATAGCTTGAAAACTTGGGGTATAAGAAACTATCTGTATATCATGGCTTTCTCTTGCCTTTTTCGCCTCTTTCACCCGTTGAAATAAACTTTTCTCAGAAAGTAATTCTTCCCATTCTTCAATAGCTCTCCATAAATCATTACGTGTTTCTTTTGATATATTCTCGATTGCTGTTGCTACATCAGAGCATTGCGTAGATAAAATATCTGCCATTTCTTTTCCTTTATCAGACAGAACAATAACATTTCTTCTTTTGTCTGTTTTGTCCGTTATTTCTTTTATTAGCCCCTTTGCATCCATTTCTTTTACAATATTACTCACTGACGGGTGAGTATGACCTATTTCTTTGGCAATACCCGTTATCGTCTTAGTTTCTCCATCAGATAATACAAAAAAGACGGGAAACCATTTAGGTTTTATATCCACATCATACAATTGATAAATTTGAGATGCGTCAGCTGTAACCTTATCGGTAAGCATACGTAATCTGCTACCAATAGCCATTTTACCTGTTTTTTCAAAAAATCCCATATTATATGTTATTAAAAACGTAATTGATTACACAAAAGTATAAAACAAACTTTTATCTGCAAAAGAAATACAGAAAATATTTTTCTCTCTTGGCAAGTAATAAGTTTATTTTGAGAATTTATGCCTACAAATTTTAGTGCAAGGTGCAAGTATATATTTATATATATAGCTTGCACCTTGCACTAACCTTAGAATGTTTATTTTCAACGGTTTGCAAAATTCAAAAATAATGCGTACATTTGAACCCAAGATGTTGGCAGACAGACACCGGACAAGAGCAGACAGTTTTTAAGGACTAAAGCGTGACGGATGCAAAGCCAAAATTTCCGAAAGTACTGATATTGAGGAAGAAATAACGTTTGGTTCATAACCCAGGCGGATCACAACTTAAGCAAGCCTTAGAAGAAAAATCAAGCAAAATCCTCACAACATTGATGTTGTGAGGATTTTTCGTTATTGACGGAATCGAGGGCGAGAGCGTGCGTACAGACAATATCATAGAGACGACAAATCATTTCCGTTGCATCGACCTCATTATCGATCGTGCCAAGGAGAGGATTACCGAATCTCTTATCAAAGAGTTGCACGCAATACTCAAATCGGGAACATCGAACAGCCGCAAGGAGTGGTTCGCCGTCGGGGAATACAAACGCCTGCCCAATGAGGTAGGCGGTAACGAAACCGCCGCACCGGAAAATGTGCGGCGCGAAATGAAAGCCTTGCTTGCCGAATACAACGCCAAACCGAGAAAGTCGTTTACCGATCTGCTCGACCTGCATCAGCGTTTCGAATCCATACATCCGTTTCAGGATGGCAACGGTCGTGTCGGTCGGCTCCTCCTCTTCAAAGAGTGCCTCGCAAACGGCATCGTGTCTTTCATCATCACCGACGACCTGAAGATGTTTTATTACCGAGACTTGCAACGCTGGCCCGAAGTAAAAGAGTATCTAACGGATACCTGTCTTAACGCACAAGATAACGATAAGGCGATACTCGACTATTTCAAGATCAAGTATTGATTCTATTCGTGCCCCCAAACGTTACAACTGTCCTGCTCCGCGATCATCCCCGGCACGGCGACCGTATCGCGTTTATCTACTTTGCCCTTACGCTGGGATATGGATGACCGTGCGTCCATTAATTAGGTATCGAAGTCTCGAATATGTCGATGCGGGCCACCTTACGGCGGCGGCCTTCGTCGCCGTAAGGATGTCCGTCTCGGCGAGCCACTCCTCCACGATCTGCGTCAGTTTCAGTGTCGTTCTCATATTCGGTTTTCATAATGGGCGCAGGCGGCTCCATTTTTTCGCTTGCAAACCACAACCGCACGCCCATTTTCATCGGTTTATATCATAGGCAACCAAGTGTTGGTTATCTCGTGTGCGATTCGATGCCCGACGCGGTTATGGCACGGATAACAAAGGCTCTGAAGATTGGCCATATCGAGCTTCGCGCCGCCTCGATTGATCGGGACGATGAGCAATCCGACGGTCTCGTACTATCCGGTGTCGCCGCAGCGACTCAAAATATTACCGGCAAACAGTTCCGGATACAAGCCGGTCATACTCGTCCGTCATCGGCATGGTGTGATTGATTCTGAAACACAGTTGTGTGCAACGAATACCCTCGGCGGGATCGGCTTCTTCAGGTTGGCGCATGTCTATTCTAAATTCCTTTACTCTCTCATTCATCCTCATTTACGCTTAATTCGGATACAAAAATAAGGATTTGCAATGGAACCTATAAACTGAAAAAATCAAGAACCGTAATTTAGGTAAACTTATCCGTAATCCGTCTATCATCTATATATACTTTATCCGCTATTTTTGCAAAATAAAAAATACCTGAATGTTATATGAATACAGAAGTAATGCTCTTAATCGGAGCCGGTCAGATAGGGATGGCAATAGCTCGAAGAATGGGCTACGGAAAGAAAATCGTAGTGGGCGACAGGACGCAGAAAAATGCGGAAAGTGTCAGCAGGATTTTGAATGAAGCAGGATTTGATACGAGTCCCGTAGAGATGGATTTGTCTTCAAGGGAATCCATTTTGAACATGATTGCCGAAGCCCAAAAGTTTGGTGAGATTTCAATGCTTGTTAATGCTGCGGGCGTATCTCCCAGTCAGGCACCCATTGAAACCATTTTGAGGGTGGATTTGTATGGAACGGCCCTCTTGCTGGAAGAAGTTGGCAAGGTAATCGGGTGCGGCGGTGTCGGGGTTACCATCTCCAGTCAGTCGGGACACCGTATGCCGGCTCTCACTCCGGAAGAGGACGAGCTGCTCGCCACCACTCCGACTGACGCGCTGCTTGCATTGGATATGTTGCAACCGGACCGCATCCGCGACACCCTGCACGCCTACCAGATGGCGAAACGCTGCAACGTGAAGCGTGTCATGGCGGAGGCCGTAAAATGGGGAGAACGGGGAGCGCGTGTCAATTCCATCTCGCCGGGTATCATCGTAACACCTTTGGCTATCGACGAGTTCAACGGTCCGAGAGGCGAATTTTACAAGAACATGTTCGCCAAATGTCCGGCAGGTCGTCCCGGAACGGCAGACGAAGTGGCCAATGTCGCCGAACTACTGATGAGCGGCCGGGGAGCGTTTATCACGGGCTCCGATTTTCTCATCGACGGAGGGGCCACCGCGGCCTATTTCTACGGAGAGTTGAAACCTGAAAAAACAGATAACAAATAAAATATAAAGAAGTTATGAGACCTTATATTATTTGCCACATGGTGGCATCCATCGACGGAAGAATCGACTGTCCGATGGTGGCACAGATCAGCGGTGAAGAGTATTACACCACATTGGAAAGTTTCGGTTCGAGTTCCAAATTATCCGGTCGGGTGACGGCCGCGCTTGAATGTACCGCAGTAAAGGAGGAAATTTCCGGGTATGCCGGTGCGAGACTTGGCAAAGAGTCTGTCCACAAAGCAGTGGAAAGCGGGGAGTACACCGTCATCGTCGATACCCACGGACGGTTGCAGATGGCATCCGGCGAGGCGGACGGGCATCCCCTGCTTGTGGTGATGAGCGAGAACGTGCCGGAACCCCATCTTGAGATGCTTCGCAAGAACAATGTATCATGGATAGCGACGGGAAAAGAGCGCATCGACCTGCACCGTGCAACGGATATTTTAAGCGAACAATTCGATGTGAAACGTTTGATTATTGTCGGTGGAGGCAATATCAACGGAGGCTTTCTTGAAGCCGGACTCATCGATGAAGTCAGCCTGTTGCTGGCTTCGGGTATTGACGGCCGCAAGGGACAGACCGCCCTGTTTGACGGCTGCACCTGGAAGAGTGAAGCACCCTATCATTTGAAACTGCAAAGTGTCGAGCGGATAGCCGGAACGGAAACGGTCTGGATTCGTTATCGGTGTAAATAATACAACCTCCGAAAACAGTATGAAATCATGAAAAAGATTCTGTCGATTTTAACCGTGCTTTGCATATGCGGGATTTCCGCATTCGCGCAAAACACTGCACCAAAAGAGAATATAATGAAAGACAAGAAAGTATTGGTGGCATTTTTCTCCCGTACCGGAGAGAATTACAATGTCGGAAACATCAGCAAAGGCAATACGCACATCATTGCCGAGATGATTGCGGGAGAGACCAATGGCAAATTATTTCAGATAGAACCGGTGAAGCCTTATCCCGATGAATACAGGGCTTGTGTGGACATTGCCAAAACAGAAAAGGAGAACAAGGCCCGGCCTGCCGTAAAAGAGGACATTGCCGCAGAGGATTACGATGTCATCTTCCTGGGTTATCCCAACTGGTGGGGAGATATGCCGATGGCGGTCTATACCTTCATCGAAAAGCACGACTGGAATGGGAAGACCGTCATCCCGTTCTGCACGCACGAGGGCAGCGAATTGTCCGGCACGGAGCGTCTTTTGGAACAAGCCTGCAAGGGCGCGACCATTGCCAAAGGTCTCGCAGTTCAAGGAACTACCGCCCAGAACTCGCAGGCCCAGGCAAAAAAGACCGTGCAGTCCTGGCTGAATAAATTGAAATAAAGGAATTCTTGTGCATCACAAACAGCCCCTGCCGCAAATTTATCCGGCAGGGGCTAAATATTTATCCCGCTTTTCTAATTCATTCCCGTAACATTTGCCAGTTTTTCGGCGGTTCGTGCCGTCGTTCCTGTCGCTGATAAATAGGCGACGAGGATACCGCGAAAACCATCACCGGAACAAGCAGCATCGATAGAATGAATATCTTTTTCATACCGTCTCCTATTTTATTCCGTATAACCTATATCTTCCAGCCATTGGGCTATCATCGAGTGGCAGTCGGACGTCTGGGACGAACGGATCCAGAGGCTCGGCGTCAGGAAGTTCCCGTCGGGAATCAACCGCTTGGCGTCCGACTCCACGCCGCTGATGCCGCTACTCGAACTCGATACGATCAGACCGATGCGCTTGCCGACCATCTCCGCACCATGGTTGAACAGGAACGTCTGCAAAGGAGCCGCCATGTTGCTCCACCAAAGCGGCGCCGCCACGATGATGGTGCCGTACTGCCCGAACTCTACCTCTACGGGATCGATTGCCGGATAAGAAGATGCATTGCCGGGATTGTTCCGGATCGCCTGAATCAATGCACTGCCGATGGCGTAATTGTTCGCTGCATAGTCGAGTCCTTTCTCGGCCGGTTCCACCCGTATCACATCGGCTTCGATCTGCGTGCGCAGGTCACCCACGACGGTATGCACGTTGTTCGTGAAACTGTAATAGACGATGAGCGTCTTTCCTGTTGTCGGATTCGGATTCGGATTCGGATTCGGGTTCGGGCCAGGGTCAGGGTTGGGATTGGGGTCCGGATTATCCGGCTGATCGGGGTCGTCCGGATTTTCAGGAATTTCCGTCGGGGGTTCATTCTCCGGATCGTCATCGGGAGAACAGGCGTTCAATCCCACTGTGATGAACATCGCAAAAAGAAGATACAGAAACTTTTTCATATTCATATATTTTACTGGTTTACATTGCAAAAATAGCCAGAGCCGGACGAACGGGCTTTGTTCGTCGGCTCAATTAAGTTTGCTATAAAGCTCATTCAGTATTTTTTGCCACTTGATTTCAACATCCTCTTCTTTTCGCAACAGGTCGAGCAGATTCATTCCGCATGTTCCGCTGAAATCGAACAAGGTCGGAACATATCGTTTGTCCGTATCCAGCATGTTTTCGCTGCGTGTCGCAAACGGCGGACAATACTCATCTGCGACCTCCTGACGGATTTGCGCCAACAGCGTATCGTAATATCGGTATAAGTATCCTCGGTTTCGAGTTCCACCATATCGCTCTTTACCATGTCGTGAATATAACCGGCTATTGTCCGCGTATTGCCCGTATGGGAGAAATAGACGATCTGTGCCTTGCGGTTACCGGCAGGAGCGACCGGTTCTTCCAGTTTCTCGGCCGGAGGCATATCCGACAAATCCTTACGAGATTCATCAGCGGAACATCCTGTGGCAGTCGCCATGAGCCACGCGAACAGAAGCAATATTTTCGTTTTCATATCTGATATTTTTTAGTTATTCCTTTGATGCAGAGGTAAAAGCAAAGCCTCGCAACGTATTTGCTGCGAGGCTCAATTTACTTCGTTCGTAAGTTCAAGATTATTGTAATTTGTCGTACTCTTCGTCGGTTACGGGTTCGAGCCACTCGTTGGATGTTTTTTCTCCGGGAACGTCAAATGCGAGGTGCGCAAACCAACTGTCGGCTGCTGCGCCATGCCAGTGCTTTACACTTCTCCGATGGGGAAAATCATTTCGCGCTGGAATACCGCTTTTGCATCCTCACCGGTGGCGTCTTCCGCCTATCCTCCGCCAACTATGGTTTCATAAGATAATCTATTATAGTAAATACTTTACATTATCGTCCCACCTGCCGCTGCTGTTCGGCGTTGTAGCGGTCGCCCACGACGGGAAGGGCGGCGACGGCTGTTTCGAGTTCTCGCCACTCCTCCGCTGCGAGGTCGAAATCGAGCGTGCGCAAGTTTTCTTCCAGATGCGAGAGTTTCGTGGTTCCCGGAATCGGCACGATCCACGGGGCTTTCTGCAACAGCCAACCGAGAGCCACCTGCGCAGAAGTCATGCCGCGCGTGCGACCGAACTGTTGTAGCACATTCACGATGCGCGTATTGGCTCGTATCGCTTCCGGCCGGAAACGCGGCAGGGTCTGACGGTTGTCGTTCGTCGGGTCGAAGACCGTGTACTCGTTGATACAACCGCCCAGAAATCCCCGGTTGATCGGGCTGTACGGCACGAAGCCGATACCCAGCTCGCGGCAGGTGTTCAGCACGCCGTTCGTCTCCACGTCGCGGTGCATCAGGTGGTATTCGCTCTGAATGGCTGTCAGCGAGCATACGGTATGGGCCCGGCGGATGGTGTCGGCGCTGACCTCGCACATGCCCCAGTGCTGCACCTTGCCCTCTTTCATCAGGTCGGCAATGGTCTGCGCCACCTCCTCGGCAGGTACGTTCGGGTCGGCGCGGTGCTGGTAGAACATAGGCAGCGTGTCGAGCCGCAGGCGGCGGAGCGAATCCTCACAATACTTGCGAATCGTTGCAGGACGGCTGTCCTGACGCCCCGTGCCTTTGCCGTCAATGACTTCGTGTCCGAATTTGGTCGTCACGTTGATTCTGTCTTTGAACTCCGCCAACGCTTCGCCTGCCAGATTCTCGTTGGTCAGCGGCCCGTAGATGATGGCCGTATCGAAAAGCGTTACGCCACGTTCCACAGCTTCATGTAGCAGGCGGATACACTGCTTCTTGTCCGGGTGCTGGCTACGGTTGTAGGTCATGCCCATCACGCCGAAGCCAATAGCGGACACGCCCGGCCCGTGCCGAGCGTACGGTGCGGCATACCGCCTTTTTCCGTGGACAATGCGTTTTCTCCGTTGAATGCGACATTGGCGGCTTTTACCTTATCTATTGCGGGCTGAATAGTCAGTGCCGCTCCTACTGCGGCCGCAGTCTTCAAAAAACTGCGCCGGCTCATTCCCTTTTTCTCTTCCATATCTATTTCTTTTCGATCGTTTTGATGATTCTTGCCGGATTGCCCGCTACGACGGTCATGGCCGGCACGTCTCTCGTCACCACGCTGCCGGCGCCGACGATGGCTCCGTAGCCGATCCTAACGCCCGGCAATATCGTAGAGTTGATACCGATCCACACCTTGTCCTCAAT
The DNA here is from genome assembly GCF_003477565.1 of Alistipes sp. AF48-12. Classification (NCBI taxonomy): domain Bacteria; kingdom Pseudomonadati; phylum Bacteroidota; class Bacteroidia; order Bacteroidales; family Rikenellaceae; genus Alistipes; species Alistipes sp. AF48-12. Next base: position 53,875 of record NZ_QUDJ01000017.1, on the reverse strand, counting down.
GACGATCGGGCGGCCGTAGGTGGCACTGCGGTTGTCGGGATTGACATCGTGATTGATGGTTATGAGATTAACCTTCGGGCCGATAAAAACATCATTGCCGATGGAGATGCCACCGCGACCGAAGAAAGTACAGCATTGTTGGATGAAGCATCCCTTGCCGACGGTCACGGGCTTGCCGTAGTCGATGTAGAGAGGCGGCAATACGGTGGTGCTCTTATCGAGCGGTTTGCCGAGAATGCGCCCCATATACTCGTGTACCTCTTCAGGCGTGCGATAGCCCGTGTTCATCTCCGTCGCCGTTTTCATCGTGGCGAAGATGTCTGCAATCAGCTTTTCGTAACCTGCGTCATTAGGCGAGACCATTTCGCCGTTCAAGTCCTTTGCAAAAATATCATTCATAACTTCTTTTGTTTTTAATATTCTGATGCAAAGGTAAAAAGGAAACCTCGCAACCATTTTGCTGCGAGGCTCAAACAACTTTGTCGTGAAGTTCATTCCGATTTTCTTCCAGCTCAAATCATACTGGGAGCATAACCGTATGTTTCCTTATAAACTTTCGAGAAATGGGAAAGATTCTTGAACCCGACATCGAAACAGGCTTCCGTTACCCGCTTCTTACCGGACTTTATCAACTCGTGTGCGGCCTCCAACCGGCGTTTAATGATCCATTTCTGCGGCGTCAAGTCGCTAACTTTGGCAAAATCGCGTTTGAACGTCGCCAGACTGCGACCGGTATAACTTGCGATCTCTTCCATCGACAGGTCATACATGTAGTTATCGTTCAGATAGTCGATGATGTCTATTTTCCACGGATCAACGAAATCGAACAGTGAAGCGTAGAGATTCTTGTCCGTGTTTAGTAAGACATAAGCCCCCTCGATCATCTTGAGTTTCAACACGTCATCGGAGGGTTTCACGCCCGCATCGAAATAGGGGACAACCGACTCAAACAAGCTGCGGATGTCCGGACGGTTATTCGGCAATACACGCAAGCTCACTTTTTCACGCTTCGATTCCATAGGAATCTCTTTTCTGTCGAGTGTCTGGTAGAACTCCCGCAGAAACGGTTTCGTGAATTTCAACACGACGGAGCGGTAAGGATGCTCCTCGTCGGCGTGTTTCTGTAACCACATGCGGTTGTCTCGCCGCATGAACGCGCACTCGCCCGGATGCAATATCGTTTTCTTGCCGCGTTCCTCGATTTCAAGTTCGCCTGAACACAGGTAGATCAGCGTGTGTTCCCGATTCTCGTGGGCGCAGCCTCTGTCATCTGTGAAAAAACTTGCTATAAGGACATTCGAGCAGTCAAATACATTCAGTTGTTCCATATCAATCTCTATTTTTTGCAAAAATAACGAGTTGCGTCTATTATTATCTGTTGTAAAGCTTATCTGTTGTAAAGCTCATTTTTTATCTATTGAGTTTAGTGACGTTAAAAGACTTGTATAGTATTAACATATCATTATCTTTGTTTTTTACATAGAAATAGATGTCCCGTAGAAGATTCCTTTATCACCCAGAATCTGTACGACATAAAGCGACAGGAATACGTAACCAACGTTGTGATCTACGTTCGGAATCCGCTTCGACAAAGAGCCGATAGGATCGGACAAGACCTGTCCAAATTTATCAACTCAATTTATTCTTTTATACTCGCCGGGGGAAAGTCCGGTCATTTTCTTGAAGAGAAAGCCGAAATATTGCACCGAAGGGAATCCGAGTTCTCGTACGATCTGGCAAAGCGGTTCCTGTGACAGGCGCAATTTCCGTTTCGCGATCTCGATACGCCTGAGTTGCATGTGGCAATGATGCGTGTGCCCGAGTTCCTGTTCGAGAAGGTCTTCGAAATAAGCTTCCGACAACCGGAGCCGTTCCGCGCAACGTGCGGCGGTAAGAGGGCCCCGTATCGCCCATTTTCCGTCGGTGAGGTAGCGGTCGGCAAAGGCTTCGTACTCCCAGACAAGGGCTTCGTTCGCCGTATTCCGGGTGATGAACTGCCGCTCGTAAAAGCGGGTCGTATAATCCAGCAGCCGGATGATATGCCGGGTCAGAATCGCGCGCGTGTAGCGATCCGCACCGTGACGGAGTTCCCGGCGCAGATCGTCGAAACAGGAGGTGAGGATGCGACGTTCTTCGCAGGATACGTGGAGCGCTTCTGCGGGAGCATACGAAAAAAAACGTATACTCTTCGGCCCGTTTCTCCTGTACGCAGCCCTCGAACAGATCGGGGTGGAATGCAACCGCCCACAGGCAGGAGGCCGGAAGTCCTGCATATGCAGCGTCCGGATGGCGGCAGATCAATGTCCCGCAGTTGTAATCGTAGTACTGCCGGCCGTATTTCGTCCCGGATTCGGAAACATCCGCCGCCATGACCAGCGCATAGTATCCGCATCGGACGAGGGACGGGAGCGCCGGGCGGAGATCGGCAGCTTCGCCGATATAGAGACCGGGAAATTGCAAGTCGCTCATCGCCTTTTCCGCATAAAAACTATTTCCGCGAGCGGAACTCGTTGGGGGTGCAACCCGTAACCCGTTTGAACATCCGACTCAAGTGCTGCGGGTATTGGAAGCCCAGGCCGTAGGCAATCTCGCTCGTCGTCTTATCGGTCGACAGCAAAGATTCTTTGGCCCGTTCGATCAGCTTGTTTTGAATGTATTCCGAAGCGGTCTGTCCGGTCTGCTTGCGGATCATATCGCCGAAATAGTTTGCCGAAAGAAACACCTTGTCGGCAAAGTATTTGACGGTCGGCAGTCCCTCCTGCAACGGGGCCTCGCTGTCGAAATAGTCGTCCAATAACCGTTCGAAACGGACGATGATGTCTCTGTTCACCTCTTCGCGCGTGGTGAACTGCCGTTCGTAAAAACGCATACAGTAGTCGAGCAACAGCCCGATGTTGGCCGTAATCAGCCGGCGGCTGTGCTTGTCGATGCCGTGCTTCAGTTCCGCTTCGATCTTATACAGGCAATCCATCACGGTTTGCCGCTCCTCTTCCGAGAGGTGCAACGCCTCGCGGGTTTCGTAAGAAAAAAAGGAATAATTCCGGATCTCCTGACCGAGCGCCGTTCCGCGGATCAGGTCGGGGTGGAACAGGATACCGTGGGCATTCGGCCGGGTATTTTGCGACATCTCGGTCTCCACGACCTGTCCGGGCGCGAAACTAACGATCGTCCCGTCCTGATAATCGTAACTCTGACGGCCGTACATGATGTCGCCGCAACGGGTATCCTTCAGGAAAAGGGCATACACCCAATAATTGATCCTGAAATGCTCGGGCCACCGCGTCGCTTTCGACAAATCGACCACGCTTACCAGCGGATGCCGCGTCTCGAGTCCGAAAAATTTGTTGTACTTGTCTACTTCGTCGAGTTTTATAATCTCTTCCATAGGTCTGAACGGTTTTCTTTCGAGCAAAAATAACTTATTTAATTCAAACGGCGCACGGCCTCACTGCAGAATCGGGGATTCGGGTATGAATATCGGTAAATCGTATACAATCCCGCCGTTTTATCGCGGTAATTTTGCAATCGGAAGTTTAATAAAAACTGAAAATTATGGATGGCAGAGTTTTTTTGAAAACGGCATTGGGCCTGCTGACGTTTCTGGCTTTCACGAACGTCGCGGCATCGGGAAAGACAACGTTAAAAAACATAAAATCGACCGACATGGACACATTGGAATTAACGCAGGAGTGGGACAAGACCTTCCCGCAGAGCGACCGAGTGGAACACTCGAAAATCACTTTCCACAACCGTTACGGCATCACGCTCGCCGCAGACGTGTATAAACCGAAGAATGCGCGGGGACGCCTGGCCGCCGTCGCGGTCAGCGGCCCTTACGGGGCGGTGAAAGAGCAGGTTTCGGGCCGTTATGCGCAGACCCTCGCCGAGCGCGGCTTTCTGACCGTCGCATTCGACCCCTCGTTTTACGGAGAGAGCGGCGGCGCGCCCCGCTACCTCACTTCGCCCGAAATCAGCACGGAAGATTTCAGCGCGGCGGTCGATTACCTGACCGCCCGCGAAGATGTCGATCCCGGGCGCATCGGCATTCTCGGCATCTGCGGTTGGGGCGGGTTCGCGCTCAATGCCGCAGCCAACGACCCGCGCATCAAGGCTACGGTCACTTCCACCATGTACGACATGAGCCGCGTGAATGCCAACGGATATTTCGACGCCATGAGCGCCGACGATCGCTACAAGTTGCGCGAACAACTGAACGCCCAACGCAGCAAGGACTACGGCAACGGCAGTTATGAGCGTAACGGCGGCGTAGTCGACCCGGTTCCCGAAGACGCTCCGCTCTTTGTCCGTCAATACCACGACTATTACAAGACCGAACGGGGCTACCACCGCCGGTCGCCGAATTCAAACGAGGGAATCATCAAAACCAGTTCCCTGGCATTCGTCAATATGCCGATCCTCTCCTACATCGGCGAAATACGCAGCTCCGTACTGATGATACACGGGGCCGAGGCCCATTCGCGTTATTTCAGCGAAGACGCCTACAAACGGCTGACGGGAGACAACAAGGAACTGCTGATTATCCCCGGAGCCAACCACGTCGATCTTTACGACAACCTCGATGTCATACCTTTCGACAAAATAGACGTTTTTTTTTAAGGAAGCCTTGAAAGGAAAATAGGATTCCGATTGCCGAAATCCCGCTTACCGAACAGCGACGGCTAAGGCCCATTCCGACCATCTCGACAATTTGCTCGGAGCGGGAATGATTCGTCCGTCGGCCTGGAAAACGGAAACGTTCGACCGGGAATACGCGCAAATCGATCTGATAGGTCACCTCGCCGAAAGTCAGATCGACGAATAAAACAGGTTTATAAAAACTGATTATGGTCAAAACAATCATAGGCTTTCTGTCTCTGTTCGTCCTGCCGTCATGCGGCAAATGTCTGAATCTGGATAAGCAACCCGGCATGTGCGCCAAACTGCCGATGGCGGCCGACGGCATCGTGCGGCTGTCGAAAGTAGAGGTCTATCCGGAATATCTCGACGAGTATATGAAGTATGCGACCGAAGTGGGCGAAATCTCCCTGCGTACCGAGCCGGGGGTGCTGACCATGTATGCGGTCAGCGAAAAGGAGAATCCCCGCAGGATAACCATTCTCGAAACCTATGCGAGCCGCGAGGCTTACGAATCGCACGTTGCATCGGAGCATTTTCAGAAATACAAACAGGGAACGCTGCATATGGTCAAGACGCTCGTGCTCTCCGACCAGACGCCGCTCAACCCAGCAAACCGCATCAATAACTTCATCCAATAAACGAAACGATTATGAATAAATTCCTTTTATTTTCAGTATTCAGCATGTTAACAATCAACGTTATGGCACAGGAAAAAATCGTACAAACGGCCGGACGCGACCAGTTAGGCGACTTCGCTCCCAAATTCGCGGAACTCAACGACGACGTCCTTTTCGGCGAAGTGTGGAGCCGCACCGATAAACTCGGTCTGCGCGACCGCAGTGTAGTGACCATCGCTTCCCTGATCAGTCAAGGCATTACGGACAATTCGCTCGTTTTCCATCTTCAGTCGGCCAGAAAGAACGGAATCACCCGCACGGAGATCGCCGAAATTATCACCCACATCGGTTTCTATGCCGGTTGGCCGAAAGCGTGGGCGGCATTCAACCTGGCAAAGGGCGTGTGGGCCGAGGATACGGCCGGCGAGGACGCCAAGGCCGCTTTCCAGCGCGAAATGATTTTCCCGATCGGCGAACCGAATACGACATACGCCCAGTATTTCACCGGCAACAGCTACCTCGCCCCGATTTCGCGCGAGCAGGTATCGATCTCCAATGTCACGTTCGAACCCCGCTGCCGGAACAACTGGCATATCCACCGTGCGACGAACGGCGGCGGACAGATGCTGATCGGCGTGGCCGGGCGCGGCTGGTATCAGGAAGAGGGAAAGCCGGCCGTGGAGATTCTTCCCGGCACGGTCATCCACATTCCGGCGAATGTCAAGCACTGGCACGGGGCGGCGACCGATAGCTGGTTCGCCCATCTTGCATTCGAGGTTCCCAGCGAGAACGCTTCCAACGAGTGGCTCGAACCCGTTACGGACGAAGAATACGGTCAACTCGACCAGCGATAAAAGGTTCGCCGGCGAAGGTCGAACGGCTCTACGGCATCGAATGTCCGAAATGAATACGGGCATACCGAAAACAGACTCCCGTAATCGATCGTATTACGGGAGTTCTTTTGTTGCGACGGGACGTTTTTGCAATCGGAAGCACAATCCGTAATTCGGGTATATAAACCGGGGAATTATCTACAAAAAGTACGACCGGGACAATCTACTTTTGTATCAAATAAATAATATAAATAAAGAGAGATGAAAAAATTACTATTGCTTCCGTTCCTGCTGCTCGCCGTTCTGTCGATGGTAGCCTGCGGGGGTTCCGACAACGAACCGTTTACGCCCGGACAGCCCGAAACTCCCGAACAGCCCGGCGGAGGAGACGATACGGACGATTCCGATACGCTCGCTCCCGAAGGCAGCGGCCGATACCTGGTACTTTACAGTTCGCGCACGAGTAATACCGAACGTATGGCGCGACAGATCCGGACGGCACTCGACTGCGACATGATAGAGGTGGAACCTCAAATGCCTTATGAGAACGACTATAACGCCATGCTGGAGCGAGCGCAAGAGGAACTGGCCGCTATCGAGCAAGGCCGTTATCCGGCCGTCGGCACTTCGGTAGACAGCTTCGACGGTTACGATATCGTGTTCGTCGGCTATCCGATCTGGTACGGCAGCATGGCGACGCCAATGCAGGCTTTCCTGCACGAACACGCCTCGAAACTCGCCGGCAGGCGGATCGCCCTGTTCGCCACGAGCGGCGGCAGCGGTATATCCGCTTCGATCGGCGAAGCGCGGTCGCTCTGTCCCGAAGCGACCTTCGTCGATCGAACGTTGCTGCTGACCTCCTCGACACTTTCCCAGATGGAGGGCCGCGTTGCGGAATGGCTCGACGAAATCGGCGCCGGCCGTGAAGAACCGGTCACACCCGGCATCTCATCGCCGAACGTAAACATCTCGGTCGGCGACCGCACGATTACCGCCACGATGGAAGACAATGCCGCCGCACGGGATTTCCTTTCGCGCCTGCCGTTGGAAGTGACGCTGAACGACTACAACCAGACGACCGAAAAGATTTTCTATCCTTCCCCGGCACTGACGACCGCCGGCACCGCGCGCGGCTGCGTCCCCATACCCGGCGACATCACGATCTACGCGCCGTGGGGTAACGTGGCGATTTTTTGCAAGAACGGATCGCGGAGCAACGACCTGATTAAAATCGGACATATCGACGGCGACGGCATCGAGGCGTTGCGTGTCGCCGGCGATGTGCGGGTAAAATTCGAACGGCAATAAGATAACGAACAAAACATGACTATCGAAACTTTCAAAGAATACGCGAAGACGCGCCAGGCGCTCGACTCGGAGGAGATTCGCCGTTTTATGGACGAAATGAGCAACGAGGCGAGGCGCGTCACCTTCCGGCTGAACGCATCCTTCCATACGGCGGACGAAGTGCGCGGGTTGCTTTCCGACCTGTTCGGCTACCGGGTTCCGCCATCGCTCCGCGTCTTCCCGCCGTTCTATACGGACTTCGGTAAGAACATCGCCGTAGGAGACGAAGTGTTCATCAACGCTTGCTGCCACTTTCAGGATCACGGCGGGGTAACCCTCGGCGACGGCTGCCAAATCGGGCACAACGTCGTATTCGCCACGCTCGATCACGGACTTGCTCCGGAAGACCGTAAAACGACTTATCCCGCCCCGATCGTTTTGGGAAAGAACGTCTGGGTAGGGTCGAACGCCACGATTCTTTCGGGCGTAACCGTCGGCGACAATGCCGTCGTGGCAGCGGGGGCCGTAGTAACGAAAGACGTGGCGACGAATACGGTCGTCGGCGGTATTCCGGCACGGCTCATCAAATCGATCAAAAACGAATAACACGATAAACGATGAAACTTATTTCGAATACGGAATTCGGAGGCGAGCGCCCCCTGTTCGAATCGCACGATCTCCGGCTGGAGAACGTAACCGTCCGCGCCGGAGAGTCGGCCATTAAAGAGTGCAGCAACATCGAAGCCGTCAATTGCCGGTTCGAAGGGAATTATCCTTTCTGGCACGTCCACGGCTTCGCCATCGACCGATGCTTCTTCGATGTCGGCGCCCGTTCCGCCCTGTGGTATTCCGACCACCTGAAAATGACCGATACGCGGATCGACGCTCCCAAGATGTTCCGCGAGATGCATGACATCGAGATCGAAAATGTGGAGATGACCGACGCCGACGAGGTGTTCTGGCGGTGCAACCGGCTGAACATAAAGAATCTGAAGCTGCACGGAGGAACTTATCCGTTTATGTTCTGCAACGGACTCCGCATCGACGGACTGGAAAGCGACAGCAAATACGTGTTCCAGTATGTGAAGAACATGGAACTGCGCAATGCCAAAATCACGACGAAGGACGCTTTGTGGGAAACGGAAAACGTGACGGTTTACGATTCCGAGCTGAACGGCGAATACCTGGCTGGCACTCGCGCAACCTGCGTCTGGTGAATTGCAGAATTTCCGGTACGCAGCCCCTGTGCTATGCGGAAAACCTCGTGTTGGAGAACTGCGTGATGGCCGACGACTGCGACCTGGCTTTCGAGTACAGCAGCGTACACGCCACGATCGACAGCCCCGTCCGCAGCGTGAAGAATCCCCGCAGCGGCCGCATAATCGCCGAGAGTTACGGCGAGATTATCCTCGACAAGCATATCAAGGCTCCTGCCGACTGCGCGCTGAAACTCCGGGACGAACGGACTTGTTTCTCCGCCTGATAATTTCCGGACAGGCCGATGGGAACGGGAAACGACAATACCGATTACCTTTTATCGCTCATCCGCGAAGGAAAAAAGATGACGCTGGGGCAGCAGTTGCGATTGACCGCCTACCTCAGTGCGCCGGCCGTTATGGCCCAGTTGTCTTCCATTGCGATGCAGTATATCGACGCTTCGATGGTAGGGAGCCTGGGGGCGAACGCATCGGCCTCCATCGGGTTGGTATCGACCACGACGTGGCTGTTCTGGGGACTGTGCGCGGCCGCAGCAACGGGGTTCTCCGTACAGGTGGCGCACCGGATCGGGGCCGGCGACTTCGCAGGGGCCAGAAAGGTGCTCCGGGAATCCGTTGCGGCTACATTTATATTCGGTTCTTTGCTGGCGGCCGTCGGCGTCTCCATCGGCGGAGCGCTTCCAGGCTGGCTGGGCGGCGACGAGGCCATACGGCACGATTCGTCCGTTTACTTTCGGATATTTTCGCTTTTTTTGCCGGCCCTGCAACTGAATTTCCTTGCGGGCGGGATGTTGCGGTGCAGCGGAAACATGCGCGTGCCGAGCCTGTTGAACGTACTGATGTGCCTGCTCGACGTCGTGTTCAATTTCTTTCTGATCTTCCCGACACGGCAAATGGAGATTCTGGACTTCAGTTTCGTCGTACCCGGTGCGGGCCTGGGCGTGGAAGGCGCGGCATTGGGAACGGTGCTCGCCGAACTGGCGACTGGCGGAGGGATGATGTGGTATCTCTGCCTCCGGTCGCCCCTGCTGAAACTGTCCGGGGAACGGGGGCTTCTCATGCCCCGAAAGGATACGTTGCGCAAAGCCGTGCGCATCGCCCTGCCGATGGGATTCGAACACGCGGCCATTTGCGGCGCGCAGATCATGACGACAGTTATCGTCGCCCCGCTCGGCATCGTCGCGATAGCCGCCAACTCGTTCGCCATCATAGCCGAAAGCCTTTGCTACATGCCCGGCTACGGCATCGCGGAAGCGGCTACGACACTGGTCGGACAAAGTCTCGGAGCGAACCGGATCCGGTTGCTCAGGCGTTTCGCCAACATCACCGTCTGGTCGGGGATGTCGGTCATGGGGATCATGGGCGCGCTGATGTATATGGCGGCTCCGCAAATCATCGGCGTGATGACGCCCGTCGAGGAAATCCGCGTACTGGGAGTCGAAATACTGCGAATCGAAGCTTTTGCCGAGCCGATGTTCGCAGCTTCCATCGTGCCTACGGCGTTTTCGTCGGAGCGGGTAGCACATCGGTTCCCAGCCTGATGAATTTCGCGAGTATCTGGGGCGTCCGATTGACGTTGGCCGCATGGCTCGCTCCCACGATGGGATTGCGCGGCGTGTGGCTCGCCATGTGCATCGAACTTTGTTTCCGAGGCGCGATATTCTTAGTCAGACTCTGGGGCGGTAACTGGATTTATAAATTACGGATAAAAAAATAAATTATGAAATACGATTTCGACACAATTATCCCGCGTCGCGGGACGAACTCCTACAAATGGGATACCCCCGAAGAAGAGGGCGTACTGCCCATGTGGGTGGCGGACATGGACTTCCGTACCGCTCCAGCCGTTATCGAAGCCTTGCAGCGGCGCGTGGCGCACGGGATTTTCGGCTATACCAAAGTGCCGCAGGCTTATTACGATGCCGTCGTGCGGTGGTTCGGGAACCGTCACCGCTGGCAGGTGGATCCCCCGTGGATCGTCTATACGAGCGGCGTCGTACCGGCGTTATCGGCGATCATCAAAGCCCTGACGGTTCCGGGCGACAGGGTGATCGTCCAAACCCCGGCATACAACTGTTTCTACTCGTCGATCCGCAACGACGGATGCGAAATGTCGGCCAATCGCCTCGTTTACCGGGACAACCGCTATACGGTCGATTTCGACGATCTCGAAGCGAAAGCCGCCGATCCGAAAGCGAAGCTGCTGCTGCTGTGCAACCCGCATAACCCGGTCGGACGGGTCTGGACGCCGGAAGAGTTGCGGCGTATCGGCGACATCTGCCTGCGGCACGGGGTATTCGTGGTTGCGGACGAGATCCATTGCGAACTGACCTACGAAGGGCATGACTATACGCCTTTCGCCTCCTTGTCCGAACGCTTCCTAATGAACTCCGCGACCTGCGTCTCCCCAAGCAAGGCGTTCAATTTGGCCGGGCTGCAAATCGCCGACATCGTCGCTGCCGACGAACAGGTTCGCCGCCGCATCGACCGCGCCGTCAACATCAACGAAGTGTGCGACGTCAACCCGTTCGGCGTGGCGGCCACGATAGCGGCTTACGACGAAAGCGGGGCGTGGCTCGACGCCCTGCGAAAGTATTTATGGGGAAACTACGAATACCTCCGCCGCTTTTTCGAAGAACGACTGCCGCAATACCCCGTGCTGCCGCTCGAAGGAACTTACCTGGTCTGGATCGATTGCCGGGCGACCGGTATCGGCTCGGACGATACGGCCCTGCGTTTGCAGGAAGAACAGAAACTGATGGTCAATTCGGGCACGCTGTACGGCCCCGGCGGAGAAGGATTCATCCGGCTGAATATCGCCTGTCCCCGGACGCTGCTTGCCGACGGACTGGAACGGACGGTACGTGTCCTGGAGCGCCGCCGGGATTGAATCGGCCGGAGATAATCTGAAATCGGGCATCGAAACATAACCGACATTAAATCATACACATATGACCTACCCATCCTATCTGCGTCCGGGAAAGGCCGTCGCCCAATGCACGCCCAGAATTTTCGCATAGCACCTCTTCGATCGTATCGTCGAACCAGGGCGGATGCGTCGCTTCTACTTTCTGCTTTCCAGAATGCCGTCCGCGTGCCGCTGCGCCCATTCCACCAACCCGTTCAGGTACGGCATCAGGCTCCGGCCCCGGTCGGTCAGACGGTATTCCACCCGCGGAGGCACCTCGGCATAGACTTTCCGTTCCACGATCCCGTCCGCCTCCAGCGTGCGCAGCGTGACCGTCAGCATCCGCTGCGACACGTCGCCGATCGACCGCTGCAAATCGCCGAAACGCATGACTCCGTTCGTTTGCAGCGAAACGAGCACGAGCAGCGACCACTTGTCGCCCAGCCGGCTCAGCACGTCCCGGATCGGACATATTCCGTCGCGATGAAAATTTTGCATGATTTTTTCTGATAACGACTCCCTGAAGATCAGCAACGGTTACATGCATGTAACTTACTTATCTGCAAGTGCCTTCTTGTTTTTACTTTTCGTTTCCGCTACATTTGTTCACAAATATAACGAACTTACGAAAGATAACTTTTGTTTCACTAAAAAAATCAAACGTCATGGCAAAGAAAGTAGCTGTCGTGGCCGTCAATCCGGTAAACGGGTTCGGCCTGTTCGAGTACCTGGAAACATTTTATGAAAACGGGATTCCCTGCAAAGTATTCGCCGTAGCGAATTCGAAAGAGATCAAAAGCAATTCGGGCATCGCGCTGGTCGCCGACGACGTGATCGCCCACCTCAAAGGACGCGAAGACGAATTCGACGCCCTGGTATTCGCCTGCGGCGACGCCGTGCCGGTCTTCCAGCAAAACGCGGAGAAACCGTACAACGTCGACCTGATGGCCGTACTGAAAGCATTCGGCGAAAAAGGGAAAATCATGATCGGGCACTGCGCCGCCGCGATGATGTTCGAGTTCGCCGGGATAACCACCGGCCGGAAACTGGCGCTGCATCCGCTGGCGAAAACCGCCATTCAAAAAGGCAAAGCCACCGACGAAGATTCGGTGACCGACGGCAATTTCTACACGGCCAAAGACGAACACACCATCCGGACGATGCTGCCGAAAGTCGTGGAGGAACTGAAAAAGTAACTACCGGCAACCGGTCGTTCCTCACACGACCATATCCTGAATACGAAACGGGAAGGCGCTCGTCTCACGCCTCCCCGTTTTGTATTCCCGGTTTCGAACGTTACAGGTTTTTCACCGTTTCGACCAACCGGATAAACTCCCGCCGGTATCCCTGCGGATCGTCGTCGAGTCCCCGGCGGGCCAGCGCGATCACATCGTCGTACGTGGCTTTTCCTCGGAAATCCGAATTGCGCAGCAACTGTCCGAACATCGCCACGGCCGAAGCGAAACGGAAATCGGACGACACCCGGTCTCCGCCCGAATCGACCAGGGCGACCTCCATTTTTTTGCTAACGTCTCCGTCCGGCTCCTTGTAACGGAGTTTGACGGTCAGCATCTCGGAATCGGGCCCCGCATAGGACGGAACCGGAGCGGCCGACTGGTATTTCAGCGGATCGACACTACCCGGAACGTTCCCCGCCGCACCCGCCGGAACCACTTCGTAAAGGGCCGTCACGCAGTGCCCGGCGCCGATTTCACCGGCGTCTTTCGTGTCGTCGTTGAAATCTTCCTTGTTCAGCAACCGGCTTTCGTATCCGATCAGACGATAAGTCTGAACCCGAGCCGGGTTGAACTCGATCTGCAATTTCACGTCTTTGGCAACCGTGTGCATCGTCGAACCGAATTCGTTCACCAACACGCGGTTCGCTTCCTGCAGGTCGTCGATATAGGCATGGTTGCCGTTACCCTTTTCGGCCAGCGTTTGCAGCTTTCCGTCCTTGTAATTCCCCATCCCGTAACCGAGAACCGTCAAAAAAACGCCGCTCTGACGCTCCTTCGCGATCAACCGTTCCAGTTCCGCCTCGCTCGAAACGCCGACGTTGAAATCCCCGTCCGTACAAAGGATCACCCGGTTGTTACCGCCGTCGATAAAACTGCGCCGAGCCAGGTCGTAAGCCTTCTGAATCCCCGCGCCGCCGGCCGTCGAACCGCCGGCCTCGAGTTGTTCGAGCGCGTCCCTGATTTTCTGTTTTTCGCTGCCCGGCACGGACTCCAGAACCGTTTTCGCACTGCCGCAGTAAGTAACGATGCCGACGCGGTCTTTGTCGCGCAGGTTGTTGATCAGCAACTTCATCGAAGAAACGACGAGCCCGAGTCGGTCGGGGCCGTACATCGATCCCGAAACATCGATCAGGAACACGAAGTTGGACGCGGGCAAAGCCTCGGAAGCGATCTCCCGCGCCTTGATACCGATCCGCACCAACCGGTGCGCCTCGTTCCACGGGCAAATCCCGGTTTCGGTCGAAATAGCCACCGGATCGTTCCCTTCGGGTTTTTTATAACCGTAGGTGAAATAATTGACCATTTCCTCGATCCGCACCGCGTCCTGCGGAGGCGTCTCACCCTTGCCGATCATGCGCCGGAGATTGCCGTAAGAAGCTCCGTCCACGTCGATCGAAAAGGTGGACAGCGGTTCGGACTGCGCCGGACGGAACCGATTTTCGGCAAAGGCGGCGTACGCTTCGCCGTTTCCGGCAACCGGCGCGGGCAGGGGTAGGCCGCAATCCGCGGCGAAAACCGCCCGCGGCATACGCTCCGCCCGCAGGCTCTGTTTCTCCGTCCCGTAACCGACGACCACGCACGCCTCTTCCAGTTTCAAGTTATCGCTCTCGAGAACCACGTGCAGCCGAACCGAATCGGCGGCTACCGAACGGGTCTTATACCCGATATACGAAAAAGTAAGCATACTCCCGCGTTCGACGCCTTTCACCAAAAAATTTCCATTTACGTCGGTAAGCACGCCGTCGGCCGCTCCCGCCCTGACGATTACTCCGAGCAGCGGGGTCCGGTCGGCATCGGTCACCCGTCCGCTCACGTCGATTCGTTCGGCCCGCAGCAGCGGCGCCGCAGACAGCAGCATAAAAGCCGCAACCAGCGTTTTTCTTAAAATTCCTTTTTTCATAATCCATGTTTTAAGGTTCGTTTGCCTGATAGATGCCTTCCGCACGGAAATTCCATAAATTACCCGGAAATTTTTTGACGAACCGTAAAAATAGCTACCTTTAAAACAAAAACAGGCTTGTTTTTCGCACAGACCCATACCCGGGAACCGGACGACGACGAATTGCTGCGACGCTTCGCCAAACCGGACAGGATAGCTGCTTCGGCACGCTGTACAGCCGGTATATACCGTTGCTGTACGGCGTATGCCTGAAATACCTGCAAAGGCAGGATCTCGCGGAAGATGCGGTAATGGCGTTGTTCGAAGAGCTGCAACCCAAAATCGCACGGTACGAAATCCGCGAATTCCGGACATGGATTTACAGTGCGGCGAAAAATCACTGCCTGCAGCAGTTGCGTAAAACGAAACGGGAAATTCCGCACGAACCGGACGCGCGATTTATGGAATCGGCGGGAATTACGCATCTATTGGACGAACCGGAAGCGGTATCGCGGAACGAACCGCTGAAAGCCTGCCTCGAGGAACTGCCCGAACCGCAGCGGATCAGCATCCGGCATTTCTTTTTCGAAGAGATGTCCTACGCCGATATCGCCGAAGCGACCGGATGGCACTTGAAAAGCGTCAAAAGCTACATCCAGAACGGGAAACGCAACTTGAAAATCTGCATCGAAAAACGGACGGAACGATGAAACTGATCGATTACATAACCGGAAACCGCAAGGGTAGGGAAGCCCGCCGCATCGAACGCGAAGCGATGGACGATCCGTTCCTGCACGATGCGCTGGAAGGATACGATGCGGTGCCGGGCGATCCGACCGATGCGATCCGGCGAATGCAGCGCCGGGTGACGGGCGCCGCTGGAAAACTGCGGCGCAGGATTTACTGGAGCGCGGCGGCGGCGCTGTTGCTGTGCGCCGGCGCGGGAGGATACCTGCTGACGCTACGGAATATTCCGATGCAGGAACCGGCGATTGCACTGCGGCAGGATACGCCCGAACGCTCCGTTCCGGCCGATTCCGTCGTACTCGCCGCCGCGACGCCCGAAAAATCCCGCCCGGAGGCAAAAACCGCCGCCGAAACGCCGTCGGTCTATCCGGAAGAGACGCCCGCAGCCGAAGACCGGGCGCCCCTTGCGAAACAAGAGGCAGAATACGCCGAAAACGAAAAATCCCGGCCGGGCGAAACCGTCGCCGGCACTCCGCCGCCGGCTCCTTCCGAAGAAAGCCTTTCGCAGGACGAGGCCGCCCTGCCGGTCGCTGCCGACATCGCCGCCGAACGCAGCGACCGCCCGGAGAAAATGCAATCCTCCGTTCAGGTCTCCCCGGCATCCGATTCCGAAAGAATCTTCCGGAAAATCGGGAGACCCGCATCGGTACGGGGCCGGATCACCGATAGAAACGGCACGCCGCTTATCGGAGCCACCGTCGCTTCCGGACCCGGCAAAGGCACCGTAACCGACAGCGACGGAAATTTCTCGCTATCCAAAATTCCGGGAACCGACACACTGGAAATCAACTACCTGGGATATCGCACCGAAAAAATACCGGCCGACACCTCCCGCCCGATACGGCTCGCATTGCAGGAGGACGACGAGCAATTGACAGAATGCATCGTCGTAGGCTACGGTACGCAGAAACCCGAAGCACGACAGGAAGACGTCCGCAAATCCATCCCCGTCGGCGGACACAAAGCCTATCTCCGGTATCTGGACGAGCACAAAGTCTATCCGGACGACGGGAACCTACCGCACGGCAAAGTAACTCTCCGTTTCAGGATCGACTCCGCAGGACGCCCCGTCGACATCGAAGTGATCCGCAGCCTGGGTGCCGCAGCCGACCGGGAAGCCGTCCGCCTCGTGCGGGAAGGCCCCGACTGGACGCCCGGCAAAGGCTTCGTTCGCCTCGACATCCGGTTCTGACCTCGGACCGAACCGTTTTCCGCGCCGGATGCAACCGCCAAGAGCGACTGTTCCTTTCTCTTTCCGCTTTCACGGGGGCCTCCCGGAATCCCGTTTTCCGGCAGACAGGTCGGAAACTCTTCCGTCCGGGCGGCGTACCCCGCGCTCATTGCCGCCCGCAACGGATTCGTCACCGGAAACCGTCCCGGCTGACGGTCTGCATCGAACGTAAAAATTTCCGCTTCTCAACGAGCACGTCCGGACATGGTACACGAAACGATACAGTACGTCCCGTTACGCAAAAAAGCCGACCCGTACATACATACGGCCCGGCCTTCGCCCGTTTTCGGCAAAGAACGAATCAGGCTTCCTGCAGGCTTTCGACGATCTCCCGCTGTTCGTTGAAAAATTGCCTCCGCTGGATCTCGCTGCTCTGCGAGATCAGCGTCGAATGACGTTTGAGCGACTGTATCCAGTTTTTCTGAATGTTGCACATGCGCGGATTCTGCGAATCCATCGAGTTGATCGAATAAACGCGAAACAGGCAGGCCTGGAAATCGCCCTTCTCGACATACGTGTAAGTCGCCTCGAAATTGATATCCGACAGGTAGATCGCCAGCGAATGTCGCTTGCTGAACTCTCCGGTCATCGTCACGGCTTCCAGTTCCGACAGCAGCAGTCCCAATTCTTTCTTCATATTTCTCACGTCCTCGGCGGAGAGCAGGTCGAGTCCGGCAAAATAACGGATCTCCTTGACGATCGACCGGAATATGTTGTAATCCCAGATAAAACTGGTGTGGGACAACTGCCGGATGCTTGCGCTGAGTTTCCAGTGCATCTGGGGCACTTTGTCCGGCACTTGTAGGTCGGACAGGCTGGCGGGAGGCTTCATTTTACCGTGATGGTAGATCCAGCGGCCCAGACGGAATTTCGAAAGGCATTCGTACGGAGAATAGAACGTAAACGGAATCAGGTTCGAAGCCGTCGCCACGCTCGCCGTCGGATCGTCGCGCAGCAGGTCGAACAATTTCGCGTAACGCACCAGGATTTCGTAATAACTCTCGATCGGGTCCCCCGTATGCAGCAGGTTCAGGTCGAACATCGTATCGTTGAGCATCCGGCGTCCGACAATTTTGTCGAGCGAAATGCCCAGATGCTGCGAGATCAGAGAAACCTCTTCGAACGTAAAGGCGACCTCGCCCCGCAGCCTACGATAAATGGCCTCCTTACCCATACACAGGATCTCCATCAGGGAATTGGCCAGGTTGCTGCCTTTGGGAATCCGTTCCCGCATGACTCCGATCAATTCATTAACCATCTCATTTTTCATTGTTTTTTGTTTTTGTCGTTCATTAAGTCATTTCATTCTACGCCCGGAAGCGCCGCCCGAACTCACGGGACGGATCAGCGGCTCCGCGGACCGGAGAAACCGGTATTTTCGGAATCAGACGCGCGCATCTCCCGCTGTTCCTGCTTGCGCCATCCGCACGCCCGGCTCCCTTTCGCTGCACGATACCCGGCACCGGCAGACTGCCCGTCCGGCGATCGACCGCGCCGTTTTTTTTCCCTCCTTTTCTCATCCATACAAAGATGCGTCTTCCGCTTCGAATAAAAGTTTCCGTATCCGCAGGATTCGAAACGAACGATTTCTAATATTGCACCGCACAAAAAACAGCCGGGCCGCATAATGCAACCCGGCTGCTTTTCAACTACCGTATTTTCGTTTTTCGCAACAAGACGTTCCGCAGAGTTGCGGAAACCCTTACACTACAATTCCGCGATAATCTCGCGCTGTTTTTTAAAGAATTGAATCCGCTGCATTTCCGCGCTCTGGGAAATCAGCGTGGAAAACTTCCGCAGCGAACGGATCCACTCCTTCAAGTTGCCGAACACTTCCGTATCGCGCGATGTAATGGAATTGATCGCGTATATCCGGATCATGCTGACATGGCGGTACTTCGACGCGGCATAACTGTACGTCGCCTCGAAATTGATGTTCGAAATGTAAATATGAACGTCTTTCCCCGATGCGAATTTCCCTTTCATGGCGATCTCCTCCAACTCATCGAGGGATTGGAGCAGTTCGGTTTTCAGTTGAAACACGTTATCTTCGGTCAGCAGGTGGATTTTCGTAAAATATTTGATATCGTTGACCAAGTACTGGAAAATCATGCTGTCCCATATATGGCAGGTCGATTCGAACTGCTGCGCCTCGTCGACGAGTTCCTTTTGCCGCTGCAACAACTTTTCCGGCAGCACCAGATCGTCGTAACAATGGTTCGTGCAGTCGATCTTGTCATGCTGGTACATCCATTTGAACAGCCGGAAACGAGACAACATATCGTACTTCATATAAAGCGTCTGCGGAATGATGTTGGACGAAGTCGCCAGCTCGGACTCGGGTTCTCGTTTCAATTCCCGGAAAATCTTCGTATAACCGTCGATCATCGCGTAATACGTCTCGACCGGATCGGCATAATGCACGATATTGAGCCCGAACAGCGCATTCCCGCCGAAGTTGGCGCCGATCAGCTGATCCAACGATACGCCCAACTTTTGCGAGATCACCGCGGCTTCGGTAAACGTAAAGGGCACTTCGCCCCGCAGCCTCCGGTAAACGGCCTCTTTACCTATATACAGTATATCCATCAACAGGTTCGCCAGGTTGGCTCCCTCCGGAATCTTTTCTTTCATCGACTCGATCAGGCCGGAATTCAGCTTGTCGATCATCATCATTTCCGTCGTATCCATGTTTTTTACTTTTTAATCCCAAAAAGAAACCGCGAAGGCGATCGCTGCGCCGGTCGGCAAAACAGGGCGGTTCCATCCGGAGCGCGTTGCGAAAATCGCACCGTTCCCGACTCCCGGGTTGTTTTATTAGAAAATATTTGAATTTAAATACTTTATAAACGACACCAATATGCCGTTCTCTGAAAATACATTTGCAGTACCGAAAGGTACGAATAATAATGCTCAAATCAAATCGTAAAATGCGAATAAAACGCAGGTACAGAGGACGGCCGATCCGTTCGGGAATACCGGTTCGGAGATTCCGCCCGTAAAAAAACAACATACGCCACATGAAAAGATATTTCTTCCAAAAACTTCGCAAAGTGCAGTACAAAAATTATTTATGTTTATGAAACGGCGGGCCGTACCCGGCTCGAAAATCAGGCGGACAATCCGTAAGCGGTCCACGTTTACTGTTTTCCCCGACGCCTCGGAACCGATTTGGTTCCGAGGCGTTTTTTCGATTAACGTTTCCCCTCCTGCCTACCACGGCCACGACGACGATCGATACAGGACAACGGATTTTCAGGGAAAGTGCGGTACCGCCGGAGCGGACGCCATCCGAAAATCACCGCCCGATTGGTCTTGAACAGTCTCGAACCGGACAGATGAATGCCGGATTTACTTTGCAGACCAACGTCTACTGAAACGTCCTTCGGGATTTTCGGTTACATACCCAGTTCAATCGAACACGGTCTCCGCTGCATATCGGATTGCAACGGAGACTTTTTTACGAATTATTTTTTACTTTTGCAGTAACGACAGATTTCCTCGGTTTTATTTTCAGTCAATTATTTACGGACAAAAACCCGCCTTATGAAAAAAACAATTCTCCTAATCGCAGTTGTGCTGGCCGCCGGAGTCGTTTCCGGGCAGAAAACCTTTACGTTCGGCCCGAAAGTCGGAATCAACATCGCCGACCTGTACGCTAGTTCCGCCGAGAATACCCGCGACCTGAACGGAACGAAACCCTCGCTGATCGTCGGCGCTTTCGCCGAATACCGCGCGCTGAAATGGCTCGCCGTCTCGGCGGACGTGCTCTATTCCCGGCAGGGTTCCACCGACAAGGCGACGTGGACGGAACGGGGCCCGGGAGGAGGATTCGTAACCGAGTCCGAAGAGTTTAGCTACCGGCTCAATTACCTGAACATTCCGATCCTGGCCAACTTTTACGTAACCAAAGGACTGGCCCTGAAAGCCGGCATCCAACCGGGATTCCTCATCGGTTCCAAACTGCGGGTGCGCAGCAACGACGGACCGTGGGAAACCGCCGACCTCAAAGACGAAAACCTGTTCCGGACGACCGACATCGCCATTCCCGTCGGCCTCTCCTATACCCTCGACTACGGACTGGTAATCGACGCCCGCTACAACTTCTCGCTGAACGACATCGCGACCGATACGTTCAAAGAGGAAATAGCGCAAGAAGGCGGCGACCTGAAAAAAATCAAAAACCGGGTATTTTCGCTGACTCTCGGCTGGAAATTCTAAACCTATCGGGGAAATACTTCCAGAACCGTTTTCTGATACGGGCGGGTGACTTTTGTAAAGTCGCCCGCTTTCTTTATTATTTTCCGGCACGACACGAACGAACGTCGAATTGTTTTGTAAATCAATCGAATATTTTATAAATTTGATACAATCCAATACCATATGCGCTATGGATAGATTTTTGCTGATTTTATGTACGGCAGTTTATCTTGCCTGCCCGCACACCCGTGCCCAAACAGCCCGCGAAAACCGGAACGCTATGCAAGATTCCGGGATACAGTCCTTTTTCGACGCGCAAGCCGCCAAACATCCCGAGAAGCTCTACCTTCATCTGAACCAGCCCTACTACGGGGTCGGAGACACGATCTGGTTCCGGGCCTATCTGACGGATGCCGTGACACACAGACCCGATACGCTCTCCAATTTCATTTACGTCGATCTGTACGACCGGGCCAAACGTTTGGTGACTTCGAGAAAGATCAAACGCGATTCGATGGGGTTCGCAAACTGCCTCCCGTTGGCCGATACTCTTTTTTCCGGGGAATACACCCTGCGGGCTTATACGGGTTGGATGCTCAATTTCGACGCCTCCGGTTTCTTCCAGAAAAACATCGTGATCGGACAGAATATCTCGAAAGTCCGCCATTCGGTCACTTATACGGACAAGCGTATGGTCGTCCGTTTTCTCGACCGTTACGAACGCCCCCTTTCGAAAAAGGAAGCGTCGTTCGATCTGTACGATAAGAACGGGAAACACCTGGGTTCCGGTACGCAGCGTCTTTCGTCCACGGGCGCCGTACTGGTTCCCCTGCCCGGAGATTCCGCTTCCCGCGGGGCCTATGCCGATATCCGGATTTCGATACGCGAGGATTCCGTTTTCCGCCGTACGGTCTTTATCGAACCGCCCCGCGCATCGTTCGACATCCAGTTCCTTCCCGAAGGGGGCGAACTGGTAGGATCCGACATGCCCCAGATCGTTGCGTTCAGGGCGGTCCGTCCGGACGGCAGTCCTGCGGAGGTGCAGGGGTATTTGTTGAACGGCGGCAACGATACCGTAGCCCGCTTCCGCAGCGAGCACGACGGAATGGGCCGTTTCCTGCTCACGCCCCGCGAGAGCGAGAGCTATCGCGCGATCGCGTTCCTCGATACGCTTTCCGTCTCCGTTTCCCTTCCGGCTGTGCGTGACAACGCCTGCGCTTTGCAGGTCGTTCAGGGAAACCGGGACATTCGTTACCGGATTCTGGGAAAAGTTCCCGCGTCTGGCCTTTTGGTCGGACATACGCGGGGCGTGTGCTGTCTGCTGCACCCGGTAGACGCGCGGCAAAATACAGGAACGATAAGAACCGATTCATTACCGGAAGGTATCCTTCACCTGCTGCTGACAGACTCGACCGGTTGTCCCCGCACCGAACGGTTGGTCTATATCCGCAAACCCGGCAGTACTCCCCGTTTCACCGTCCGCGCCGACAAACCCGCCTACGGAGTCCGCGAGAAGGTGCGGGCGGATATTTCGCTGAAAAGGGGAGCGCAACCCCTCTCCGGACGGTTTTCGGTCAGCATAACGGATGCGGACGCCGTGAAACCGGATTCCCTGTCCGATCATATATACACTTATCTGTTGCTGACCTCCGATCTGAAGGGATACGTCCACAATCCGGGGTACTATTTTCTGGACGACTCGCCGGCCCGGCAGCACAGCCTTGATTTGGTTATGCTAACGCACGGCTGGCGGCGTTTCCGTACGGACAGTCTGTTCCGCACCGCTCCGTTCAGGCCGAAATTCTTTTTCGAGCACGGACAGTTTTTCTCGGGTCGCGTGAACAATATGTTCGGCAAAGGCGTTGGGGAAGCGACCCTAACGGCGTTCGCCTCCCGGGGCGACGGTCTGGGCGACCGGGCGTTCACTGCCACGACGGACAGTGCGGGACACTTTCTGTTCGAAGGGTTGGATTTTCAGGATACGACGGTATTTCTGATCCCGTTTTACAACAAAAAAGGGAAGATTCCCTACGAGATCCATTTCGAAGACACTTATTACCGTCCGGGGCTTACGCCCCTGGCTCCTTATCTGAGCGAGACAATCAGGGAAAAGCGGCTCGAAGAGGTTCGTCGGGCGTCTCCGCCTCCAACGGGTTTGGACAGTCTTACAACGTACCAGATCGACGAGGTGGTGGTTCATGGCCGTGATCCGAACGCTCCGGCCCTGCGAGTCGAAAAGAGGCTGCACAAGGATACGGCGCAGTTCGCAAAACTGAGTACGATGTCGCTGGAGAAATATGTACAACACTTTCCGGGAATGAAACAGATGCCTTTGGGATGGTGCATAGATATGGGGGGCAGAATGAGTGTCCCGCTTCAATTCCGCCTGAATGGCGAGGTGATTATGGGTACCGAGTTTTTGAACTTATATACGGTCAGGGACATCGAATACATCCGTACGGTACTCATGCCTATGCCTGGACCTCCGCTGCGGGAGTTTCTTCCGTATCTGCCGATCGGTACCAGCCCGGATTATCCCTGCCGGTTCGAGATTTATCTGAAAGAGGACGCCCAGGGAAAACGCCGGTTCGGCCTGTACAGAACGGTGGGTTATATACCTGGAGCCGAGTTTTACCATCCTGTTTACGACACTCCGGAAAAATTGGCGAATAAAACCCCGGATCGCAGGACGACGCTTTACTGGGAGCCCTATTTACAACTTGGGGACGACGGCAAAGGTTCGATCGAGTTTTACACCAACGACAAAAACAAGTCTCGTTTGGAAATCGTAATCGAGGGTATTGCGGCGGACGGATCGGTATGTAAGACGCGACAGCGATTGGAGTGATTTTGGCGCATTTGTTTGATTCGGGATACGCCTACGATAGTTTTTCAACGCTTTCCGGCGTGAAATTTATCCCTGAACCGGAAGTCAAACGCCGGCAGCCGACAAATAAATTTTAACCGATTGTTATTTTTTTCAGGATATAAATCTTACTTTTGTAAGATATAGCGTTTTTGAAAAAATTTATGAACATCACCCTGATACAGGCCGATCTTGTCTGGAACGATCCGGCCACCAACCGCAACCGTTTCGAACGGGAAATCTTTGCGGTCGGAGAAACCGACCTCGTCGTACTGCCGGAAATGTTCCCGACCGGGTTCTGCACCCGCCCGCGCGAAGCCGCCGAACCGGACGGAGGGCCGACTCTGGCATGGATGCGACGGACGGCCCGGAAGAAAGGAGCCGCGTTGGCCGGCAGCGTAGCCGTAGAACAGGACGGCCGCTACTTCAACCGGTTCTATTTCGTCCGTCCCGACGGTGCGACGGTGCATTACGACAAACGCCACCTCTTCACTTACGGCGGCGAGCACAAGGAATACACCGGCGGAGACCGGCGCGTGATCGCGGAATACAAAGGCTGGCGCATCCTGCTGCAAGTCTGTTACGACCTGCGGTTCCCGGTCTGGTCGCGCAACCGGGACGATTACGACATGATTCTCTACGTAGCTAGCTGGCCGACGCCGCGCGTAGAAGCCTGGAGCGCGCTGCTCAAAGCGCGGGCGATCGAAAACGTCTGCTACGTGGCCGGGGTCAACCGGGTGGGAGACGATCCGAACTGCAACTACTGCGGAGGGACTGTACTGCTCGACTTCCTCGGCAAACCGCTGGCCGACGCCGGCACGGGCGGACAGCCGGCGACGCTCTCCGCCGAAGCGGACAAAATCTCCCTGACGACCTTCCGCGAAAAATTCCCGGCGCTTCAGGACGCCGATCCTTTCACACTGAATATCTAACAGCTAACCTCACACGATCAATATGGAAGAAAAATTATTGCTGCTGGGTGACCAGGCCGTCGCATTGGGAGCCATTCATGCCGGGATTACCGGCGTGTACGCCTACCCGGGAACTCCCTCGACGGAGATCACCGAATATATCCAGACCTCGGAACTGGCCACGCTGCGCGGCGTGCATAGCCGTTGGTGCACCAACGAAAAAACGGCGATGGAAGCCGCTCTGGGCGTCTCTTACGTCGGCAAGCGGGCGCTCGTCTGCATGAAGCACGTGGGCCTGAACGTAGCCGCCGACGCTTTCGTCAACTCGGCCGTAACCGGCACCAACGGCGGATTGGTCGTCCTCGTGGCCGACGACCCGTCGATGCACTCGTCGCAAAACGAACAGGACTCCCGCTTTTACGGCAAATTCGCATTCACGCCGATGCTGGAACCTTCGTCGCAGCAAGAAGCCTACGACATGATGTCCTATGCGTTCGACCTTTCCGAACAGCACAAACTGCCGGTACTGATGCGTATTACCACGCGGATGGCGCATTCGCGGGCCGTCATCAGCCCGGGCCGCATCCGCGAACAGAACGAGCTCGGTTTCCCGGACGACCCGGCGCACTGGGTGCTGCTGCCCGTCAACGCACGCAGGTGCTACGGCGAATTGCTGGGACAACAGCCCGCACTGGAAGCGCTCGCCGCCGAATCATCCTACAACAGCTATACCGACGGCCCGAACCGGAAAACGGGCGTAATCGCCTGCGGTATCGGCTACAACTACCTGATGGAGAACTTTCCGGCAGGATGCGACTTCCCGGTACTGAAACTGTCCCAGTATCCGCTGCCGAAGACGCTGGTGCGCCGTATGGCCGAAACCTGCGACGAAATCCTCGTGCTGGAAGACGGACAGCCGTTCGTGGAGGAACAACTGCGCGGCGTACTGCCTACCGCCGTCCGTATCCGCGGACGCCTCAGCAACGATGTGCCCCGCACCGGGGAGCTGACCCCAGACAATGTCAAACAGGCGCTGGGACTGGAATCGGCGCCCGGTTTCGCCCCGAGCGAACACGTGACTCCGCGTCCGCCCGCGCTGTGCTCGGGTTGCGGACACCGCGACACGTACGATGCGCTGAACCGCGTGGTGCGCGAATACAAGGATTACCGGGTATTCAGCGACATCGGATGCTACACGCTCGGAGCGCTGCCCCCGTTCCGCGCCATTCACTCTTGCGTCGACATGGGAGCCTCGATCACGATGGCTAAAGGCGCTGCGGACGCCGGCCTGTGGCCTGCCGTAGCGGTCATCGGCGACTCAACGTTCACCCATTCGGGCATCACCGGCCTGCTGGACGCGGTCAATTCGAACGCCAACATCACCGTCGTGATTTCCGACAACCTGACCACGGCGATGACCGGCGGCCAGGACTCCGCGGGGACGAACAAGCTCGAAGCGATTTGCCTCGGAGTAGGGGTCGATCCGGCCCACGTGCGCGTGGTGGTTCCGCTGCCGAAAAATATGGACGAGATCACCGCCATCCTGCGCGAAGAGATCGAATACCGGGGCGTCTCGGTCATCATCCCGCGCCGCGAATGCATCCAGACCCTCAAACGGCACCACAAGG
Organism: Alistipes sp. AF48-12; assembly: GCF_003477565.1. Classification (NCBI taxonomy): domain Bacteria; kingdom Pseudomonadati; phylum Bacteroidota; class Bacteroidia; order Bacteroidales; family Rikenellaceae; genus Alistipes; species Alistipes sp. AF48-12. Next base: position 27,675 of record NZ_QUDJ01000017.1, on the reverse strand, counting down.
AAGCCCGACAAAACAAAACGACCAAATCTTGAAACCTATGAAACTAGATATCATTCTGTCCGGAGTAGGGGGCCAGGGCATCCTCTCGATCGCAGCGATCATCGGCGAAGCGGCCCTGGAAGAAAAGTTGCATATCAAGCAAGCCGAAGTGCACGGCATGAGCCAGCGGGGCGGCGACGTACAATCGAACCTGCGGATCTCGTCCGAACCGATCCGTTCCGACCTGATCGCCCGCGGCGGGGCCGACCTGATCCTGTCGCTCGAACCGATGGAAGCGCTGCGCTACCTGCCTTACCTGTCCGACACGGGCTGGATCGTGACCAACGCCGCGCCTTTCGTCAACATTCCGAACTACCCGCAGGTAGACGACCTGCTGGCCGACCTGAAACGCTTGCCGCGCGTCATCCTGCTCGACGTGGATGCGCTGGCCAAAGAGAACAACGTCCCGCGCGCCGCCAATGTCGTGCTGCTGGGCGCCGCGTCGCCGATCCTGGGCATCGGGATCGAAAAAATCGAAGACGGTATCCGCCGCTTTTTCGGACGCAAAGGCGACGACGTAGTCGCGATGAACCTCAAAGCGCTGGCATGCGGCCGAGAAGCCGCCGAGCACATCATGCGGAAACATCTGTAAAAAAGCGAAAACGAAAAACATGCAAAATAGCGTATTCAGTCGACAACTGGTCGAATCGATCGTCGACGAGCTGAAGATCACCGACCTGGCACAGGCCACGATCGGACAGGTAGTGCTGCTGGCCTCGGCCCTGGAGCAGCGCACGGGCATCCCTTTCATCCGGATGGACCAGGGCGTACCGGGCCTGAGCCCCAACCAGGTAGGAATCGCCGCCGAAAAAGCGGCGCTCGACACCGGTATCGCAGCCATCTACCCGGCCGCCGAAGGCGTTCCGGAGCTCAAACGCGAAACCTCGCGCTTCGTAAAGGCCTTCCTGAACGTAGACATCACGCCGGAAGCCTGTATTCCGACTACCGGATCGGTCGCGGGATCGTTCGGCTCGTTCATCGTCACGAGCCAGTGCTCGCCCGGTAAGGATACCGTGTTGTTCATCGACCCGGGATTCCCGATCCAGAAATCGCAATTGAAAATATTGGGTGTCAAATACCGCCAGTTCGACATTTTCAACTATCGGGGAGCAGCGTTGCGCGATAAGCTGGAAAGCTTTCTGAAAGAGGGAAATATCTCGGCGATCATCTATTCGAACCCGAACAATCCGGCCTGGATCTGCCTCGAAGAGGAGGAATTGCAGATTATCGGCGAGCTGGCCACGCAGTACGACACGATCGTGCTCGAAGACCTGGCCTACTTCGCGATGGATTTCCGACGCGATCTGAGCCGTCCGTTCGAACCTCCTTTCCAGGCGACCGTAGCGCGTTACACCGACAACTACATGCTGATGTTGTCGGCCTCGAAAATATTCAGCTATGCCGGCCAGCGAATGGCCGTCGTATGTATTTCCGACAAACTCTTCAACCGCCGTTACCCGGCCCTGGCCGAACGCTACAACGGAGCCGGACTTTTCGGCAACACGTTTACCAACGCGATCATGTACATGATCACTTCCGGCGCCAGCCATTCGGTACAGTTCGGCCTCGCGGCGATGTACAAAGCGGCCTGCGACGGACAGATCGATTTCGTGGCCGACACGATGGAATACGGCCGGCGGGCGGAAAAGATGAAGCGGCTTTTCTGCGAAAACGGCTTTCACGTCGTATACGACAAGGACGTCGAGCAACCGATCGGCGACGGATTCTTCTTCACGATCGGCTACCCGGGAATGACTTCGGGCGAACTGATGCGCGAACTGCTCTACTACGGGATCAGCTCGATCACGCTGAATACCACGGGCAGCCTGCAGGAAGGCATCCGCGCCTGCACGTCGCGGATGACGGACGAACTGTTCGACATCCTCGAACAGCGACTCAAAGCCTTCAAAACCGACCACCCGCTGTAACCTGAAAACCGAATGAAAACCCACCGCATCGCCGGATGCGGAATATCTACAAAATTATGATCTGGAATCAAACGAAGGAGTGTATGGACCGCGAACAGATGCGGTTGCTACAAGGAGCCCGGCTCAAAAAGCTGGTGCACCGGGTTTACCACCATACCCCTTTCTACCGCGACAAAATGCAGCAGATGGGCCTTACGCCCGACGACATCGACACGATCGACGACATCGTCAAACTGCCTTTCACTACCAAGCAGGATCTGCGGGACAATTACCCGTACGGGCTGTTCGCCGCCCCCCAATCGGAGATCGTCCGGCTGCACGCCTCGTCCGGGACGACCGGCAAACCCACGGTGGTCGGTTACACGCACCGCGATCTTTCGATCTGGTCGGAGTCGATCGCACGCTGCCTGACGGCTTTCGGCACCACGCGCGACGACCTGTTCACGGTCGCCTACGGCTACGGCCTTTTCACGGGCGGACTGGGTCTGCACTACGGGGTGGAACACCTCGGAGCGACCGTCATCCCGATGTCTACGGGCAATACGGCCAAGCACATCCAACTGATGCACGACTGCGGCTCCACCGCGCTGGCCTGCACGCCGTCTTACGCCCTGTACCTGGCCGAACAAATCATCAAGTCGGGTATTCCGCGCAGCGAATTTCGGCTGCGTACCTGCATTCTCGGCGGAGAACCGTGGACCGAAAACATGCGCCGCGAGATCGAAGCGAAGCTGGGCGTCGATGCGTACAATATATACGGGCTCAGCGAGATCATGGGGCCCGGAGTATCGTACGAATGCCGCTGCAAATCGGGTTCGCACATCGTCGAAGACCATTTTTATCCGGAAATCATCGATTCGAACACGTTGGAACCGCAGCCCGCCGGCGGGCAGGGCGAGCTGGTGCTCACGACCCTGACCAAAGAGGGTATGCCGCTGTTGCGCTACCGCACCAAAGACCTCTGTTCGCTGACCTACGAACCCTGCGCCTGCGGACGCACGAACGTCCGGATGAGCCGTATCGTCGGCCGCAGCGACGACATGCTGATCATCCGCGGCGTGAACGTTTTCCCGTCCCAGGTCGAAAGCGTGGTACTGGAATTGCCGGAATTCGAACCGCACTATCAGTTGGTGGTCGACCGGGTCAACAACCTCGACACGCTGCAGGTGCAGGTCGAAGTGCGCGAAGCATTCTATTCGGACGAGATCAGCCAGATGATGGCGCTCAAAAAACGGATCGCCGACCGTCTGCACAGCGTGCTGGGCATCGGGGCCGACATCCGTCTGATGGAACCGCACAGCATCGAGCGCAGCGAAGGCAAAAGCAAACGGGTGATCGATAAACGCGTACTCAAATAGACAAACCTTAAAAACTGGATAATCATGACGATCAAACAATTATCGGTATTTCTGGAAAACAAGACGGGACGCATCAACGACGTGGCCCGCATCCTGGGCGAACACGGCATCAACATGTATGCGTTCAGCATGGCGGAGACCGCCGATTTCGGTATTCTGCGGATGATCGTCTCCGACGTCGAAGCGGCCAAACGGGTGCTTCGCGAAGCTAAATTCGCGGTGACGCTCACCGACGTGGTGGGAATCAACTGCCCCAACACGCCGGGCTCGCTCTCTCCGGTGCTGGATATTCTGGCCCGCGAGCAGGTCTTCATCGAATATATGTACGCCTTTTCCGAAGGGGAACTGGCCAGCGTGATCATCCGTCCTACGGACGTGGCCAAATGTATCGAAACGCTCAACCGGTGCAAATGTCGTTTGGTTTCGTTCCGTTCCGAATAAACGGGCAGCGGCTCCAATATATCGAAAAACGACAAAAAGCGGATGAAAAATCATCCGCTTTTTGTTATTCCGCACTTCCGGCAATCGACCCGGTACGATTCGGCGTAAAACGCTCCTGTAGTGATCGTAAAGATTCTCCGGCCGCATTTAATTCCATCCGGAAAAACTTTTTGTATATCAACGGATAAAATATTGACATGCAGGAAAGACGAAAAGACACAGTAAATCGGAAAAAGTTTCTAAATTTGCACCGATTGTACTTACACATTCCTGTGAATGAAAAAACTCCTGCTCCCGTTCTTCTGCATGTCCTGCGTATCGGCCATAAGCGCCCAAAATATTCCGGAAGATGCGGACACCCTGTCCATCGGACTGAAAGAGGTGAAAGTAATGGCTTCCTACGGACATGACAAAGGCGTCGAGCCGGTCGTACTGTCGACGATCAGCGCGAAAGACATCGCGACCAAACTGAGCAATCAGGAATTTCCCGAAATCATGAAATCCACGCCGTCGATTTATGCGACCAAGCAGGGAGGAGGCTTCGGCGATTCGCGGCTGATGCTGCGCGGCTTCGGTTCGGAAAACATCGCCGTGCTGATCAACGGCATCCCGGTCAACGGCATGGAGAACGGAAGCGTCTATTGGTCGAACTGGTCGGGACTGGCCGACGTTACGAACAGCATCCAGGTACAGCGCGGTATCGGGCTCTCCAAACTGGGTCTCTTTTCGGTCGGCGGGACGGTCAATATCGTCACCCAGAGCACCGAAGTCAACCGGCAGGGTTCCGTGTATTACGGCATCGGGAACGACCGTTACCAGAAAATGGGCTTCAACCTCTCTTCGGGTCTGCTTCCGAAAGGGTGGGCCTTCTCGATCATGGGAACCCGCACGACGGGCGACGGATACGTAAAAGGAACGAATTTCGAAGCTTGGAGCTATTTTGCGAACGTTTCGAAAAAATTCGGACGCAACCACATCCTGTCGCTGACGGCCTTCGGCGCGCCGCAGTGGCATAACCGGCGCAGCAACAAACAGTCGATCGAAGATTACGACCTCCATAAAGACGGCATCCGGATGAATACCTGTTACGGTTATATCAACGGACAGATCGTTCCGACCTATTCGGGCTATAACGAATACCACAAGCCGCAAATCTCGCTGAACCATTTCTGGCAGATCAACGGCAAATCCACGCTGTCGACCTCCGTTTATGTCTCCAATGCGACGGGAGGAGGCCGAAAAGTGTACGGCAAAGACGCCAACCGCCTGCAATACAATTATAAGACCGGACGGCCCAACGAAAACACTTCGCTGACCCCGGACGGACTGATCGACTACCTGCCGGTGATGGAAGACAACAAAAACTCCGACCACGGTTCGGACGCCATCTTCACGATGGGAACCAACTCGCACGATTGGTACGGGTTGCTGTCCACCTATACGAACGAACTGTCGAAATCGCTCAAACTGACGGTCGGTATCGACGGGCGTTATTATAAAGGCTATCACTACGACAAGATTTCGGATCTGCTGGGAGGCGCCTACTACAAGGACAACAAACTCGCATGGCGCGATCCGGACACGAAACTGCGGGAAGGCGACAAAGTCAACCAGGACTATCTCAGCAAAATCCTGTGGATGGGGGCTTTCGCCCAGTTGGAATACAACCGGGAGCACTACAAGGCATTCGTCTCGACCTCCGTGACCAGTCACTCCTACAAACGCGAAGATCCCGGAAAATACGGGACGTACGGCAACCAGGAGACCTATCCCGTTGCAAACGTAAAAACCCCTTGGAGCAATTTCGTGCCGTTCAGCGTGAAAGCCGGTTTCAACTACCGCTTCAACGGAATGCACAACGTATTCGTCAACGGCGGCTACGTAACCAAAGCGCCGATGATGGACAACATCTTCGTAGACAACACGCCGCTGTCGAACCCGATCCCCGAAAAAATCGCGACGGGCGAAATCGGCTACGGATTCAATTACCGGACGCTGAGCGTCATGCTGAACGGTTACTACACCCAATGGATGGACAAAAGCGTGACCAAGGCGATCGGCAGTTGGAACGGCCCCAGAGCCTGTATCCCGAACATCGACGCGCGGCATATGGGTATCGAACTGGAAGCGAGCTACCAGCCGCTCGAATGGCTGCGGGTGTACGGCTTCTTTACGATCGGGAACTGGCGCTGGACCAACGACGTGAATTTCACCCTGTTCAACGAGCTGAACGAAAAAATCGGGGAATACCACGCCTACATCAAGAACCTGCATGTCGGCAACGCGCCGCAGACGAGCGCGATGCTGGGGCTCAGTTGTATGCCGGTATCGGGACTGACCCTTGGCGTCGACTTCAACTATTACGGGCGCCACTATGCCGATTTCGCCGCAGCCGACCGCACGGATGAAAAAGACAGGGCGGAAGCCTGGAAGCTGCCGGATTATTCGACGGTCGACCTGAACCTCAATTACGATTTCAAAATGGGTACTTTTCAGGGGCAGCTTTTCGGCAACGTGAACAACCTGTTCAACCGGAAATACATATCCGACGCACTGGACGGATCGGATCATACGCGGGAAACCGCCGTCGTATGGTACGGATTCGGCATTACCTGGACAGCCGGCCTCAGGATATCGTTTTAACCAAATCGGGGAAAAATATGTCGGTCAGAAGACTCAATAAGCTGAAACTCATAGTCGGGTGCGCGACGGCCGCGCTCTTCGTCAGCTTGTTGTTTCCGATCGGCATCGCGGCCAAAAGCAGCCTCGACAGTCCCGGGGATCAGGGCACCATCCTGATCATCGCGTCGTACAACCCGGATACCAGACGCATGTCGAGTTTCATATCCGACTTCGAACATAAGATCGCCAACGAAAACGTTCCGTTCGAAATTCTAATCGAAGATCTGGGTTGCAAAAGCGTAGCGGAAGCCAATCTGTGGAAAGACCGGCTTATCTCGGTGTTGGAGCGCTACGACAGGAACCGGCTGAAAGCCGTTATCCTGCTCGGTCAGGAGGCATGGGCATCGTTCGTCTCCCTGGACAGTTTTCCCCAGGACATTCCGTTTTTCGGATGCTACGCCAGCACGAACGGAATTCCGCTCCCGGACCGGAACCGTCCGGTTACGGATAAATGGATGCCCGAGTCCGTCGATATGATACGGCAGGCGGACAGCATCGGAAACGGGGGAGGAAGTCTCAACCGGTACGACATCGCCAAAAACATCGACCTGATCCGTTCCCTCTACCCGAACGTAGATAACATCGCATTCCTATCGGACAATACCTACGGGGGTATTTCGCTGCAGGCTTTGGTCAAGCAGGAAATGAGCAGCCATCCCGACCTGACCCTCACCCTGATCGACGGGCGGAACGGGGAGAAAAAGGCCTATGCAGCCATCGAACGGCTGCCGCGCAAATCGGTGCTGCTGATCGGCACCTGGCGGGTAGGTCAGGACGGCCAGTATTTTATGGACAATTCGCTGAAAACGCTCCTGGCCGATCAACCCCACCTGCCCGTTTTTTCGGTCAGCGGCTCGGGGATCGGCAGCGGGGCTATCGGAGGCTACATCCCCAAATACGAAAACGGAGCCAGCGAAATAGCCGGGCAAATAGCCGACTTCTATAAAAAGAAACCCCGGGCGGTACATTTCGATCCGACGGAAAACGAATATCGTTTCGACCTGCAAAAACTCAAGGAGTTCGGAATCGCGGAATATAAACTGCCGTCGGGTAGTATCGTCGTAGACACCGTAGAGGCGCGATTGCAGAAATACGAATCGTACATCCTGATCCTGATCGTTATTTTCATCGTGCTCTCGCTGTTCATCGCCTTCTTGTATTACCTCTACTACCGGAACAAAAAACTGAAAATCAGCCTGGAGAACCGGGGTAGGGAGCTCATCGCCGCCAAAGAGAAAGCCGAGGAATCGGACATGCTGAAATCGGCGTTCCTGGCGAACATGAGCCACGAAATCCGGACGCCGCTGAATGCGATCGTCGGATTCTCCGCCCTGTTGGGCGACGAATCCATTTCCGAAGAAGACCGGAACGTATACATGGGCATCGTGAACCAGAATTCAGACCTGCTGCTGACGCTGATCGGGGATATTCTCGATATTTCGAGGCTCGAGACGGGGAAAATCAGTTTCACGCTGCATCCGGAGAATATCGTCGCCATCTGTCAGCAGGTCATTTCGACGACCGCCCACGGCCGTAAAAAAGGCGTGGAGTGCGTTTTTAATCCTCCCGTCGAATCCTTTATCCTGAAGACCGACTCGCAACGCCTGTCGCAGGTGCTGATCAACCTGCTGACAAACGCCAGCAAATTCACCGAAAAGGGCACGATCGCGCTCGCATTCGAAATACAAAAAGAGCAGCGGCGGATTCTGTTCTCGGTTTCCGATACCGGATGCGGCATCCCGCGGGAACGGCAGGAACGGGTTTTCAACCGATTCGAAAAACTGAACGAATTCAAACAAGGCACCGGTCTCGGCCTGGCTATTTGTAAACAAATCGTACTGCGGTTCGGAGGGAACATCTGGATCGATCCGGAATACACTGAGGGAGCGCGGTTCGTCTTTTCGCACCCGATTGTCCCGTGACCCGTATTTCCCGTTACATAACGCTCTCTCGGAATCTGTTCTTGGGGATGATGATGATATTGATTGCCGGATACGAAAGTTCGGGGCAGATCCCGTCCGTCTATCGCCGTACATGCCTGCAGGACTCGCTGCCGGCCCTCGCAGCGCCCGCGCGGACCAATGGGACCGGTTCACTTCGTCGCAAACCTACCGCATGACCTACGTGGCCGTCCCGCTGATCGCAGCGGGACTGATCGTGGCAGGGGAAGACTCGCATTTCCACAGCCTGCGCGACAACTTCCTGCCCTCCTTCCGACACCATTACGACGATTACCTGCAATACGCCCCCGCCATCGCCATGCTGGGGCTGAAAATCGGCGGCATACAGGGAAGAAGCTCCTGGGGACGAATGCTGGTTTCGGACGCATTTTCGGCCTCGCTGATGGCGATCGCGGTCAACACCCTGAAACACACGGTCAAAGTGATGCGCCCGGACGGATCGAACCGCCACTCGTTCCCGTCGGGACATTCGGCAACGGCCTTCATGACCGCGACCATGCTGCACAAAGAGTACGGCATGACCCGCAGTCCGTGGTACAGCATCGGCGCCTATACGGCGGCCACGCTCACCGGCCTGTCACGACAAATGAACAACAAACACTGGCTGAGCGACGTGCTGGTAGGGGCCGGCATCGGCATTCTGTCTACCGAAGTGGGGTATTACCTGGCCGACCTGATCTTCAAAGGTCGCGGGATCACGTATGCGCGACTGCCGGACAGACCTTTCGATCCGGGTTACAAACCTCGTTTTTCGGGCTTTACCTGGGACTCAACCTGACACCGGGAGCTACGCGCTGGAAGACGGCCGCGAAGCGTCGCTTTCGACCGGAGGCACGGCAGGCGTCGAAGGCGCTTGGTTCATCACGCGCCACATCGGGATCGGAGGACGCGCGACCATCTCCAACATGCCCCTGTCGGTCGATAAAATCCTTCAGGACGAATCGCTGGACATGATCTCCGGGTACGTCGGCCCGTTTTTCTCCTATCCGCTGACCTGCCGCTGGCTGGTCGGCGGCAAACTGCTCGCCGGATATGTTCACTATCCCTCCTGTCGGCTTTCGGACATCCGGATCGGCGACAAGAACGGATTCGGGTTCGGAACGGGCCTGTCGGTCACGTTCCTGGCCAACCACAAATTCGGGATGAAATTCTCTACCGACTACGATCTCGTCACCTCCGGTTTCGTTCCACGCGGAGGAATCCGGCACGTTCTCACGCTCTGCGGCGGCGCCAGCATCATGTTCTGACACGCAGCCGGCGGACGCATCCCGCAGGAAACGTCCGTCGCCTCAACGCTCTTTAACGGCCGATACGATCAACATCATCGGCTACGCAGCTCGTCGTTCATCCCGGCAACGGTTCTCAGCAATTTCTCGCCGGGTTCGGGCTCGACCAGCCCGGTAATCCCGAACCCTTGCCGAATCAGTCCGTTCACATAAGCAGTCAACATTTTATGGTACTTTACGACCTATTCGCCGAGAAAGTTCGAAACGCGCCGCCCCTGACTGAAATAACTCCGCCAGTGCAGTCGATTACCTTGTCCGGCAATACCACTCTTCATGTCCCTGCGCCGTAAAGACCGGATGCCCGACCGAGAAAACGAACGTCCCGCCCGGACGAAGGCAGCGATACACTTTTTCACAAAGATTGTCGAACGACTCCAGGTTTCAACGAAAAAACCAAATATTTTATCGGCTAAGATGGTAATAAATCGGAAAAAAACACGTTAAAAAAACAGGATATGAAAAATATATTCCTGCAAAACGATCATTTTTCAACGGCCTCCAACGTACTGAACCATAAAAGAAAAAGCTGCATATCGCCGTATCGGTAAGAGCAACGGACCGCTAAAAACGAGAGTAAACCTTCGAAAAACGCAAAATAATTAGCATATTTGTGAAACTTTTTAACAAAAATGCAACATTTTCGATCAAAAAATAATTAGATGAAAAAAGTAATTCTGTACAGTTTGTTGACTGTTTTGTCCGTCATGTTCTACGAATGCGGTAAAAGCGAGGAAGCGCCGGGCGAAACTTACACGTTCCAGTTTTCGGAAGAAGACTGGGCGGTTCCGGTGGCCGGAGCCAACAAAAACGTTCCGCTGGAAGCGCCGGGAGAGTGGACTGCCGAAGTCGTTTACGTTTCGGGAAGCGGCAAATGGCTCAATGCGACTCCGCTGAAAGGGAAGGCCGGAAAATCCCAGATAAACCTGTCGGTCGGTAAAAACACCTCCTACGACGAAGCGCGCGAAGCGACGCTGACCGTAACCTGCGGCACCGAAAGCAAAAGCATAAAAATCACGCAGGACACCCAGGAAGGCGTCGTCATCGAACAACAACTGTTCAACCTCAAACCGGGCGACACGCTGATCGCCGTCAAAGTATCGGCAAACGTCGGATACGAGCACACGATCGACAAATCGGCCGAAAAATGGATTCTCCCGGCCGAAGCCAAATCTTCGATGAAAGACTCCACGATCCGGTTCCAGGTGCTGGCCAACGATACGGACAAAGAACGTACCGGCACGATCACGTTCTCGCCGACAAAAGGAAACGACGTCACGGTAACCGTTAAGCAGGCCTGCGAGCCGAGGCTGACGCTGCTGCAGTTGAACCTGTGGATAGAATGTACGAAAGTTCCGAACGCTTTCAATGCGCTGGTCGACCAGATCGTATCGCTGCAACCCGATTTCGCTACGTTCTGCGAACTGTACAAAGGCGGGGACGAAGCGATCATGCCCCTGCTCGTGGACGCACTGAAACAAAAAGGGCTGACCTATTACCAAAGCCGCGTGGACGGCTGCGGACTGCTGTCGAAATACCGGATTACCGAAACGCAGAAGATCAACGAATGGATGTTCAAAGGGGTCTGCAATGTCGACGGCCGCAGAATCGCCGTCTATCCCTCACATGCCAACTACGTCTATTACTCCTGCTACTACCCGCGCGGGTACAACGACGGGGGCAACAACGGCGACTGGAGCAAAATGGCTACCGGCCCGAATACGGACGTAGCCCTGATCCTGGAACGCAACCGGCTGTCCGGACGTCCGCAGTCGACCCAGCAATTCATCGACGATGCGAAAAAAGAGATCGCCAAAGGCGCGCTCGTCTTCTTCGCAGGCGACCTGAACGAACCCTCCCACCTCGACTGGCAGGCCGATACGAAAGATCTGTGGGACCACAACGGCTGCGTAGTGAACTGGCAGAGCTCCATGCTGATGTACGACAACGGATTCATTGACGCTTACCGCGAAACGTATCCGAACGTCGTGGATTATCCGGGGCTTACCTGGCCGGCCGATAACAAAGACGTCGACGTAAGCACGCTGGTATGGGCCGGCGATGCCGACGAACGCGACCGGATCGATTTCGTTTATTACTATCCCCGACAGGGGCTCAGCGTCGAGAAAGCCCAAATCGTAGGGCCGTCCGGAACGATCGTCCGTAGCCAGCGGGTGGAAAACGACAGCAAGGACGAATTCATCGCCCCCGCAGGAGGACACTGGCCCAGCGACCACAAAGGATTGCTGATCACGTTCAAACTGGACGAATAATCCTCCAGAAAAAACGTATCCGAACAAGCCAGTCCGTTCATTTGCGAACGGACTGGCTTGTTTCATAAAATCTTTTCTCCGGGACGCTTCGCTTTATTACCTTTGCAGCCGGAAAAACGTCTGTCGATGAAAAAGAGTCTTATTGCGCTGGCTTTCGGAACCCTGGCGCTGGGGATCGCCGAATTCGTGATGATGGGGATTCTGCCGGACATAGCGTCCGACCTGCACGTCAGCATCGCCGAAGCCGGACACCTGATCTCGGCCTACGCGCTGGGCGTATGCGTAGGCGCCCCGATGCTGATCCTGGCCCGCAAACACCCATTGAAACGCATCCTGCTGGTACTGGTAGCCGTCATCATGGCCGGAAACGTCTGTGCGGCCCTCGCCCCGAATTTCTGGACGCTGATGGCGGCTCGGTTTGTCTCGGGACTGCCGCACGGCGCTTATTTCGGGGTCGGTTCGATCGCTGCCGAAAAACTGGCGGACAAGGGGAAAGACTCCGAAGCGGTCTCCATCATGATAGCCGGCATGACGATCGCCAACCTGCTCGGCGTTCCGCTGGGTACGGCGCTCAGTTCGATGCTTTCATGGAGAGTCACTTTCCTGCTGGTGGGATGCTGGGGAATGATCGTCCTTTACTACATCTGGCGATGGATTCCGCCGGTGGAAAATCTACCGGACACGGGATTCCGGGGGCAGTTCCGCTTCCTGCGATCACCGGCCCCGTGGCTGCTCATTTTCGCCACGATGCTCGGCAACGGCGGCGTATTCTGCTGGTACAGCTACGTCAGTCCGATGTTAGTGCACGTTTCGGGATTTTCCCCCGACAGGCTGACCCTGCTGATGATACTGGCCGGTTTCGGTATGGTCGTGGGGAACCTGACCGGCGGCCGTCTGTCCGACCGGTTCACTCCGGGCCGGGTCGCCGCCGTTTCGCAGGGATCGATCTTCGTAATCTTGCTATTGCTGTTCTTCACCGCACATACGGCCTGGCTCGGCGCACTGCTGATGTGTCTGTGCACCGCAGGACTGTTCGCCGTATCGAGCCCGCAGCAAATTCTGTTGATCCGCTACTCCAAAGGCGGCGAAATGCTCGGCGCCGGAAGCGTGCAGGTAGCATTCAATCTCGGAAACGCCATCGGAGCCTATTGCGGCGGATTGCCGCTGGATGCGGGATTGGGATACCAGTATCCGGCTTTGGTCGGAGCGCCTTTCGCCCTGGCCGGTTTCGTCCTGCTGACCGTATTCCACCGCAAATACGAACGGAGTCGGTAAACCGTGCGGAAGACGAAAGATCCGTATTTGATATGTGTCTTTAATCTGTCTGAAAAAGATAAGAAACGGTCTAAAACCCTTCCGGAAGCGGGAAAGTATACATCGGCGCTTCGGTGTTCGAATTCACCATGACCAGCACCTGATTGACCGTATCTATATCGAATCCGTTCACGCGACGATTCAATTTATATTTCCGAAGCATCGTACCGTCAAGATCATATACCAATAGTTGATCAGAGCCATCCGGAACATTTTTACCTCGCCGTACAAGTTCAATCATTTCTTTACGATCCGCTCCCCGGATGACGTCCGGTACGCCTCCTTCGCCTATTATTGAAATGATCCCGTCATGCCCCTGCTTATATATCTCCAAAAGATCTCCGAGCTGGGACACGTTTACGGCTATTTTCGGTTTTTCTTGATAGGCAATCGATGAATTCCACAACGAAGTCATATATTTCTCCAATACCGATCGACGTTTTACATCGACGTAATCAGGCAACTCAACCTTTAACAAAGGCATAGTATCCGATGCAGACAGTTCAACGAAATTCCTCTCCTTCGAATTATGGATTATAAAAAGGCCCCGCAGAGTAACTTTGTAATTCAAAACGGGACTGAAACCGGTAGGATAGTATATACATGTGTCGGGGTTATCGCTTCCTTCGGCGGTAAGACAATACCCGAACGAAAGCGCCGTCGCCGGCGTGAAGATCCAATATGAAAACCAATGAATCGGCCAATCTGATTTTATACGGATAGAAGAAAACTGTTTCACGCGGCATCGAGCAACGCCTCCTCCACCTGAGTGACGGACATCATTCCGCATGAACGCATGGGAGAAGGGCTGGGCATGTACGGACTTTCGATGGCCATATCAACTGCCGTGGCACCCGCATTGGGTCTGGCAATGATGAACCTATTGCGCTTCGTTTGTAAATGGTAGAATCCGCAATTGAATCGCTATCGGATATAGGGAATACAAATGTAAGAGTTCGTTATTGCTATGAAAGCGCAAACGTGGTCGTATGCTATGTATATTCCCTCTGGCTTTAGTCAGAATAGATATTTATAAACGGCTCACGATTTTTCAGGCTTGGGCTGGCAATAGAATTTCATCTGAATCAAAGTAAATCGGATAATTCTTTGTAATTCGCGTTTTGGGTATTAAATTTAACATTGAATAGGTTAGAGTAAGACGAACGCCTCAACTTATCAAGTGGGGAGAGTATTGCCGAGCGATAGGGTTCTCCGACGGATAGGCCCGTAATCTCGTGAACATGCGGCCCGTCCGTTTTTCCAGTAGTCTATATTCAAGCGAACACTCCCAACATTTCGATGCAGAAAATGCCGAAGCGAGGCTCACAAAGGATGAGAAAGGCCCCGGAGGGTTTCAACTGTTCATCGACCAAATACCGATTCTGAGATGGTTCCGGCAAAAGGCGAAAGAGTTTTTGGAGCATATCGGAATCAAGATCAAAGACCGCGAGCAGGGTCGGGGAATGGGGATGAGATAAATCCTAAACCCGGCATTTCATTAATATATTAGACAAATTTTCGTATATTTACCGCGATAAACCAATTAATTAAAGGCGAGCCTATGGCATAAACGGAAATATACAAGACATAATATAAAAAGCGTTAGCTTTTATTCTTGCTTCTGAAATTACCACTTTTAAAGCGATCAAGAGTAAAGTTAATGCCTGCGGAAACGTGGGCTTTACTCATTTATTTGATCGCAGGTTGTGGTAGACCTCAGAAGCAGATAAAAAGGTACTGTCCCACGTCTTTTTATGTGTAACTAAAACTCCGCCGGGGGACGGGCGGAACCGATTTATACAAATGAAAAAACATCTGTTTTTATTGATGCTTTCAACGGCGATTCTTGCCGGTTGCAGCAAAAACGAAGGCGGAGAAGGCGAGCCATTCACTCCGCCCGCACAAGAACAACTTACACAAAACGCCTATGCCGATAACGAGAGTACGGGCGGCGGCTTTTCGTTCACGGCCGGCGCCCCCTGGACGGCGACCGTGAACGAAGTGCAGGCGCAGGCTTCGGCATTGGCATCCGTACAAACAAAATCCGTTACACGGGCTGCAGACAACAACGGCAATAACGTAGTCTGGCTGAAACTCTACAACGGCGACAAGGAGGCTTACAGCGGCGGGGCCGGGACGATTACGCTCCGCATCGAGATCGACCAGAACTATACGGGAGAACGGCGCGAGGCGACGATTACCATCCGTTCGGGCAACAACACCTTTACCGTGACGGTCGTTCAGGAGGGAACCAAGCAAGACGGCAGCAAGAACGAGCCGCCGGTCAAAGTGACGAAGATTACCCTCGACAAAACCGAACTTTCGTTGGATGCAGGAGCTAAAACGACGCTGACCGCCACCGTAGAGCCTGCCGACGCCACGATCAAATCGGTGGTATGGTCGAGCAGCAACCCTGCCGTTGCGGACGTAAATCCCGTAACCGGCGAAATCACCGCAATAGCCGACGGAACGGCGACCGTTACGGCTACCTCTTCCTCTAACAAAGAAGTGTCGGCCTCTTGCGCGGTAACGGTGGGCGACGACGAACCTGTCGTGCCCGATCCCTCGAGCTACGCTCTTGTCAGCCGGATCGAACGCACGGTAACTTATTGGAGCCAGCTCCCCACTTCGGATCACGATGAAGAGGAGGCGACCTATACGTTCGAATACGACGACCATAATCGCGTTTCGTCATATACGATCGACATCCGCCCCACCAACGATCCGGAAGGTTCGAGCCAACTGGTCAGCAGCATCGACTACTCGGCACCGGATCGTCTCCGCATCGAGGATCGGTGGTCGGACGCCGGAACACAAACCTACGACGTCCTGCTGAACGACAAAGGATACATCCGACAGGGCAAATCGCATCCCTATTCCCATGACGAAGATAATTATGAGTTTTACACCTATGAGATAGAATATAACGACGAAGACCGTATCTCGCGCGTCGCCTACTCCAATACGTGGAACACGTATACCTATAAAGACGGTGTGCTGTCGGGCGGTTCCTATTCCGACGGAGCTCAGCCGGACGAAGTGTCCGGGTTCGAGCAATATTTCAACCAGACGCCGAACGACAAGTTGAATCTGGACATCAATATGCTCTTTTTACCGGATATGCTATTGGAAGAAACCGAAGACGGAGAGGTGCCGGGCCGGCTCGGGCGCTTGGCTCTGCTGCGCCTGGCGGGTCGCGGTATGGACCGTTACACGACAATATTTACCGGATGGAGTGACGATGAAGGAGCCTCTGTCGCTACTCCTGGCTATCCGGAGCCCAATGTGAAGGTTCATAAGAGTTACGAATACTACACTTATGTCGAGGACACGGAGGAGCGCCTGGATTACGTCTTTAACGACGACGGTACGGTCGCTTCGGTCACAGCACACGCAACCGTAGCCAAAATCAAGCATGAATACGACATCGTGGTAGGTAATGAACCCGTCCATCCCGAATACCCTGAAGCAGGATATAAATACGAGATCAAAAACAGAAAAGATACCGAACTGGATCGCGGTACGAATTCGGCCGTCTATTCGTTTACCTACCGCTAATTTCTTGTATAACTAAAGAAGACAGACTACGATATAACTTTTTAATCTATCTTTTAACGATACGCAAATTATATGAAAGAGCATCCCTCCGAATGTGGGATGCTCTGATTTTATGTGTTTGCCATTGCGGAGCAGTTAATACGAGGTAAAAGCATAAAAATATCTGCACGGATTCCCGGAAATTCACTATCGTTTATGAATCTATATTCTTTTAATTTTGTCCATATTTCTTTACTCAGATTCGGGATTGTAAATGCTCCCAGCTATTGTCATACCCTTTTTGATGATTGCTAAGTGATATTATCACGGAAATTGTCCTATCTGTTTTTAATTCCATCAAATAAAATGCCGTACAAATTTAAAACAAAGCCGCCTCACAGTGCACTGTGAGGCGGCTTTGTCGAGGTCTGAAGCGGACGCCACAAATATTTCTCGTATTTAATCTATCTTTACTTTATTTGCCATGTTTATCAATTGGTTATAAGTCACTTTCATTAATTACGAGGTCTGGAAATTTTCGAAAATCAAGCAGATACCGTACAAATGCCGTACAAATTTCTTATCTTTGCATTAAGAATCAAGCAGGTAAAATATGGCAACTTTTTCGTATCGCATCCGCACAACAAAGAAAAGCGCATTGACGAAAGTTTATATTCGGTTTAACGTAGATCGGAAAACCTCATTTTATGCCGAAACCCAATATCTTGTATTTTCCGGGGCATGGGACGATAAAAAACAGACGGTCAAAAACCGCTATTCCTTTACAGCCGACTTTACCGAGCAACAAGGTCGTGAGCTGACGGCAAAACTGGCCGAACTACGCAGTTTCATCCTCGGCGAAATGGCGAAAGACCCCAAACATGCGATGACGAAAACGAAGCTGGAAAAGATTATTTACAGTTTCCATCATCCGCGCAGCGTGTCCGGCGGTCGCAACACACGCAGTCGGGAATCGCTGACCGACTATATCGCCCGCTATACGCGCGAAATGGAAGACGGCACACGGCTCAATATTCATAAACTCCGTTACGGAGCATCGACGATCAAGAACTATAAAGGTTTCATCATCCAATTCGATGAGTTCTGCAAAGCCAAACGCAAACGATACGATTTTGGGGACATAGATCTCAAATTCTATGACGATTTCGTTGCTTATTTTACAGCTAAAGACTATTCGGTCAACACCATCGGGCGCCATGTCAAAGAACTGAAAATCATTATGCGGGCTGCACGTGAAGAGGGCCTGCACGACAACGGGACAATCGAAAGCCGCAAGTTCCGCGTACTGACCGCCGAGGTCGAAAACATCTACCTGACCGAATCCGAGATCAAGGTCCTTGCCGACCTCGACCTGTCCGGCGACAGACACAAGGAGGTTGCCCGCGATATTTTTCTGGTCGGATGCTACACAGCGCAACGATTCAGCGACTATTCGACCATCAACGAGGGTAATATCCGTACGCTGGAAAGCGGACAGCGAGTCATTGACCTCAAACAGCAGAAGACGGGCAACCATGTCATTATTCCCGTCCGACCCGAATTGCAGGCAATATTGGACAAATATGAAAATCGCTTGCCCAAATCCTACGAGCAGAAAGTAAATAAATACATCAAGGATGTCGCACGCGAGGCCGGTATCACGGAAAAGATCGAGGTTTCGTACATCGAAAACGGAGAGAAAAAAACGCATATCGTCGAGAAATGCGATATGGTCAAGACCCACACGGCCCGGCGAAGCGGTGCAACAAATATGTACCTGGCCGGAATCCCCACCATCGCCATTATGAAGATCACGGGACACAAGACCGAAAAGGAGTTTATGAAGTACATCAAGATCACCGAAGAACAGACCGCTATGGAGCTGATGAACCACCCCTATTTCAGCGGAAAGTAATAAATGCTAACTTTGTAAAAACGACAGCCATGAACACAGGTGAAATAATATTATACCAAAGTCCGGACGGAGCGACGGCAATCGACGTGAAACTGGAGCAGGAAACGGTCTGGCTGTCCCTGAATCAGATGGCCGAGCTTTTCGACAGGGACAAGTCGGTCATTTCAAGGCATATATCCAAAATCTACGCAGAAAAGGAGTTGGACTACGATTCAACTGTTGCAAAAAATGCAACAGTTCAGACGGAGGGCGCAAAGAGCGTCGTCCGAAGTATAGAGTTCTACAATCTGGATGTGATTATCTCAGTCGGATACCGGGTTAAATCCCAACGGGGGACTCAATTCCGCATTTGGGCGAATAAAGTATTGAAAGAGTATCTGATAAAAGGCTATGCCGTTAAGGATACGATAAAACTGGAGCAGTACGAGGACTTGAAGCAGACGATCAAACTGTTGTCGAACGTAATGGATCACCGGCAACTGAACCATTCGGAGGCGACGGGCCTGCTGAAAGTCGTTACCGATTATGCCTATGCACTCGACACGCTCGACAAATACGACTATCAGCAACTCACCATCGACAATACGACCGCGGCGGCTAAATTCGAGGCAACCTACGAAAGCGCCAAAAATGCAATCAAGGAACTACGCGACAAGTTCGGCGGCAGTCCGCTGTTCGGACACGAAAAAGACCAGTCGTTCCAAAGTTCCATAGGGGCGATATACCAAACTTTCAACGGCGAAGACCTCTATCCGAGCGTCGAGGAAAAAGCGGCGATGTTGCTCTATCTGGTTACAAAAAACCATTCGTTCAGCGACGGCAACAAGCGGATCGCCGCATTCCTGTTCCTTTGGTTTATGGAAAAGAACGGTATTCTTTACAACACCGACGGTACGAAACGGATCGGCGATAATGCACTGGTCGCACTGACCCTGATGATCGCCGAGAGCCGCACCGAAGAGAAAGACGTGATGGTCAAAGTCGTTGTCAATCTTATCAATCACAACAATTAATTGCCATTTTGCCGTAACAAAACCAGTAATTTATGCCGCGCCGACGTAAAATAGAGATCAAAGCCTCTGAACTTAAATGTTTTGACATTTTAGCCGGGGAACTACGCACGAGGGAGGAATTTTCGGATTTCGACCCGCAGAGCATCCGCGTATGGGCTTATGAAAATTACGAGCAGGAGTTAAAGAATGCCGATAAAGCACTCTACAACCTTGACCATTGGCTGGCTGTACACCGCAACGAAACATTCCTTACCTCGACAAAGGGAGATCGCCTGCTCACCAAAAAAGAACTGGCAAAAGCATTGGGTATCACGCGACCGACACTCGACCGATGGCTCGGCAGTGTATGGATGAAAGAGTGCCGGAATCTTTCCAGATTCCGTGACAATACCCATTATTACTCTTCGGAAGAAATCCGCGCTGCACTTCGGATATACAATACAGACAAATAAATAAAAGTAGTACCTTTGTACATTGGGATATTATTATATAATTTTGGTTGCAAAAGACATATGAATACAATGCCATTAGAAGCTGATACAAGGAATCTTATTGATACCGCTTTAACTAATTTAGGATGGAAATTAAACGGAAAAGATAAGAATGTTTTTTTTGAACAGCCAAAAACAGAAGCAGAACGTAAATCTCTCGGAGGAAAACGTCCTGATTATGTGTTGTACTCAAATGAAAGTGATAGACCTTTAATTGTTATTGAGGCCAAAAAGAAAGGCACTCGCCTTGATGTAGCAATGGAACAAGGCATTAGTTATGCCCGTGCAATTAATGCTCCACTTGTATTTGCTACAGATGGTGTATTTTGTAAAGCATATCATACAGAAGCCAATAGAGTTCCTATTTTAAATGGAGAAGAAATAGACGAGTTTATCAGAGAAACTCTTGCATTGCGGTATCTGACAACTTATGAAGTAAATACCATAAGTCCCAAAGTTCAATATGATAGGAAAGAGCTAATCCGCATATTTGATGAAGCAAACAATATGTTACGAGGGGAAGGATTGCGTGCTGGAATCGAACGTTTTGGTGAGTTTGCAAATATACTATTTTTAAAACTTATTAGTGAAAGCGAACAAATCAAAAGAGAAAGTGGTATTAAAACGCTTTTTGATGCCACAGCATGTAGTTGGGATAGCATTAAAAATATCCCTTTTACAACTCGCATTGACTATATAAACAAAACTGTTTACGAAAAACTAAATTCAGTATATAATACTGATATATTTACTCCCTTACAGATTCGAGATGCAAGTATCTTGAAAGAAATAATGGATAAGCTTGACCCACTAACGCTTACTGATGTGGATAGTGATGTAAAGGGAGATGCTTTTGAGTATTTTTTGAAAGCTTCAACCGCAACTAAAAATGATTTAGGAGAATATTTTACTCCACGCCACATTGTAAAAACAATGGTACGTTTGGTTAATCCTCAAATTGGGGAAACCATATATGACCCATTTTGTGGCACAGGTGGGTTCTTAATAGAAAGTTTTCGCTATATATACAATAATATGGCGAGGACCGAAGCCAATATAAAGATGTTGCGAGAGCATACAGTTTATGGCAATGAAATTACCAATACTGCACGTATAACCAAAATGAATATGATTTTGGCCGGTGATGGGCATAGCAACATCAATATGTGTGATAGTCTGGCAAATCCTATAGATGGGAAAGCTACATATAAAGATAATGATGGGAATGAGCATCATTACGGATATGATATAGTTCTTGCAAATATGCCGTATTCTCAAAAAACCAAGCATGGAGAATTGTATGATTTGCCAAGTAAAAATGGGGATAGTATTTGTGTACAACATTGTATGAAAGCAGTAAAGAGCACATCTCCTAACGGTAGAATGGCTTTGGTAGTTCCGGAAGGGTTTCTTTTTAGAAAGGATTTAACTAAAACTCGTGAATACCTATTAGAAAATTGCCAATTGCAAAGTATTATTTCATTGCCACAAGGAGTATTCTTGCCATATACAGGTGTTAAAACAGATATTATATATGCAACCAAAGTAAATAAAAAGATAAAAAAATCAGAAAAGAAAAAAGAATTTTGGTACTTCGATGTCAAGAGTGATGGATATACATTAGACAACCACCGCCGCAAATTAGATACCCCAAGTGATTTGGTTAAATATGAGGAGTTTCGTAAATTGGATGAAGATCAATCTACAGAAATGACTAATGTAGGATTTGAGATAATTCCATTGGATAAAGTGCGTGGTAACTCTTTTATATTGGCAGGGAACAGGTATCGAATATCTCCAAATATTACTTCAAAATATGAAATTGTTGATTTTTCTGATATTGCGACAATAACAAGAGGCGTAAATTATCAAAAAGCGCAACAGACAACATATAAAACATCTAACATTATACTTCCCGCGGATAATATCACATTATCAGGTGAATTAGAGGTTATAAAAGAAATATATATAGATCAATCTATTATTCTTGCTCCAGAAAAACAATTAAGGCGAGGCGATATTTTTATATGTATGTCAAGTGGTAGTAAGGAGCATATAGGAAAGGTTGCTTTTATTGATAAGGATACGAATTATTATGCTGGAGGTTTTATGGGAATTATTAGAACAAGTACATCTCGTTGCCTTCCACAATATCTATTTTTCTATCTGCTGAAATCTTTAAAATACAGAGAGGAGATTAAACTATTAACACAAGGTGCTAATATCAATAATATAAGTAGTACAATTAATTCCATAAAAATCCCATTGCCTTCTATTGAAGTCCAGCAGCAGATAGTTGACGAACTTGACGGATATAGAAAAATTATTTTCGGTGCTCAATCTATTGTATCAAACTATGAGCCGCATTTGCCAAAGTTTAAAACAGGTAATATTGTAAAGCTTTCGGATATTTGTGAGATAAATCGTTTTTCTGTAAATCCAGAACAAGAATACGGAGAAGAAACATTTACTTATATTGATATTTCTTCTGTTACTAGCGGTACGGGCAAAGTTGATACATCACAAAAAATAAAAGGGAAAAATGCTCCAAGTAGAGCAAGGCGAGGAATGAGCAAGGGAGATATATTAATGTCAACTGTTCGTCCAAACCTAAAGGCTTTCAGTTATGTTGATTTTGATACCAAAGGCTTTGTTGCTTCGACTGGCTTTGCTGTTTTGACCCCCAAAAATGTGAACGGAAAGTATCTACTTTATGCGTTATTGGATGATTTTGTTGGGAACCAACTAAGCGATGTAATGAGTAAAGCAATGTATCCAAGCGTAAACAAATCTGATTTAGAAAATTTGGATATTATTTGTCCTTCTGTTGAAGAACAGAATGAAGCAGTTATCCAAATTGAAAGAGAATTATCATTCATAAAACCAGCAGAAGAAATTGTTTCTATTTTCACAAAAAAAATAGAGCAAAAAATTAACGAAGTTTGGGGTGAATGATTATGGTAGAAGAAATTGACTATACAGAAGTCCCATATTTGCAGGAAATATTGAATTATCTTCCAATCAATCCTGATGATGAAGAAGATATAAATAGTTATGTCAATAATGTAACTAATTTAATTGCCGTAAATTACAAATATGAGCAGTATCAATTTGCCTATTTTGGTGTTCATCTGCTCTATATGACTTACATTTATTGTACCGCATGGAAAATCAGTCAAATTATTCCTGATAGATATCAAGATGTAATTGTTTTTGCACGGCCATATAGTGGTAGAGAGAAAGACTTGAAGATAGAAGATGCTAATTCAATATTTGCATATAGTTTATTACCGGAAAAAGATATCGCAAAACTTTTTAAGATTATATGTTTGGATAAATCCCAAATTGCAAATGTCAGTGATTAGTAGATGCACGTAACGATATGGCACATGCATCTGGAAAATTCAATATTCTCACAGAAGATGGTTATGATGCAAAAGTCAGTAGTATATTGTCTTCAATGAAAAATATTCATAAATGCATGAATGAATCAATGCGAAAATGGTATTCTGAAATCTTAATAAGTTTCTGCGCTGGAGAATTTTCAGATTATAAAGAAGCGCGAGATTTACTGACAGAATATATGATTCAGAGTTTTAAATTATCGGTAAATGAATTGTTAGTTTGTCATGAAATGAGTGTAAGTGGCATAATAACTCAGCATCGTGGATATCAAACCAAACTTAAACATTTTAAGAAAACTGTCGCAGATTATTGCAAAGAAATGGGATATATTTAGTCATGGGCAAAAAACTTCAGATACATAATAGTACTATTGAATTCCTTATGTTTTAAAGAAGAAGGAATAGAAGTTTTATATCAAGATGAAACGCTTTGACTTACTCAAGATGCCATAGCCACGCTATTTGATAAAGGGCGTTCAACAATTACGGAACATTTGCAAAACATTTTCCAAAGCCAAGAATTACCTGAAACTAACTGATATTTATGCAACAAGTATTGACTATAATCGAGGTGCCCCAACAACCAGAACGTTTTTCAAAAAGGTGCAAAATAAAATAAACTGCAAACTGAGCGAAGAACCGAACTCGTTCGAATTATTCCGAAGCGTAGTGTTTATTATAAACGAAGTTTAAAATAAAATATAACCTGTCTTTTGCGGGAATGGCGTTTTGCTGTTCCCGATTTTATATTCCCTTATTTATTACTTTACACGATAGGGACAAATGTAGCATATGGCGGCCCATATGCAATCAATGTCTTTTGTCCTACCGTATCGTGTCACCGAAACGACCGCTTTTGTCACCGACTGTCACTGTCTTGTAATATAATTCCCTGTTTTAGAAAGGTTTGACCAATAGTTTTCTTTGTGGCATTAACCTTAACGAACTACGTTATGCCAAAGGAAATTTATCTGTCCGGCCTGACGGCCGACCAACTCTCCGAAATGATACGGGAGTCCCTGCGCGACGAGCTTCAGCAGTTCCGTCCCGCACGTTCGAAGTCCGAAACCAAGTACCTGACACGGCAGGAGACGGCTCGCCGCCTGCGGATTTCGCTCGTAACGCTCACCGATTGGGTGAACCGAGGTAAGATATGCGCCCATAAGATAGGTGGGCGCGTCCTGTTCCGCGACAGCGACGTCGAAGCGGCCTTAAATCAGATCGTACCCATCAAAAGCCGATAGCGATGAAAGAGAAATATATCCGCATCGGCACACAGTTGTACAAGGTTGTGCTGCGGCCCCTAATCAGCGGGGATTTTATCGAGGAAAAAGTGCAATGGAGTTACGAAACGCTCCGGCAGGACTACGGCAAAAACAACCTGCCGGAAATCGAAAAGTATGACGGCTTTTGCAGCATTCCCGACCATGTGAACTACCAACGGGTACACGGCACATACCTGAATCTCTACGAGCCGATTCCGCATCGGCCGGGGCCGGGCGAATTTCCCCATATCCGGGCATTTCTGGCCCATATTTTCGGGCCGCAGATCGAATTGGGGTATGACTACCTGCAACTGCTTTTGACCCGTCCTACGCAAATATTGCCGATACTTTTGCTCGTATCCGGAGAAAGGAATACGGGCAAGACCACCTTTCTGCGTCTGCTTAAAATGATTTTCGGCAAGAACGCTACCTTCAACACTAACGAGGATTTCCGCAGCCAGTTCAATCTGGACTGGGCCAATAAATTGCTGGTCATGGTCGATGAGCTCCTATTGAACAAAATCGAAGATACGGAGAAGATCAAGAACCTGTCCACCGCCGGAGATTATAAAGTAGAAGCCAAAGGGAAGGACAGGCGGGAGATAGAATTTTTCGCAAAATTCGTCCTTTGCTCTAACAACGAAAAGAACCCGATCATTATCCGCAGGAGGAAATCCGATTTTGGGTACTGAAGATAAACCCCATCTCCTGTGACGATATACGCCTCAAGGATAAGATGCGCGCGGAGATCCCTGCCTTTCTGCATTTTTTACTGCACAGGAAATTATCGACCGAACAGCAATCCCGCATGTGGTTCGCTTCCACGTTGCTCGAAACCCCGGCCCTGCTGAAAATTAAAAAATACAATACGAACAAGGTCGAAACGGAGATCGCCACCTACTGCATCGAAGTAATGGACAGGCTCGAAAAAGACACCCTGCTATGCTGCCCCAAAGACATGCTCGACATCGTAAAGGATGCGGGCCTGAAAGCCGACTTGGTGCAGATTCGCAATATATTCAAAGACAATTGGAAACTGCGCTCGGAGAAGAACGGCGACTATATTTTTTATCATATCGGGAGCGAAGGAGAACTGTTCCCGGCCAAACGTAAAGGGCGCTATTTCGAGATTCCCCGTTCACTGGTCGAAAAACTGCTGTTGTAGTGTTGTTTTTATCGGATCATTAAAATAAATACCTGATAATCAACTTCAACACTTCCACAACAGTCCAACAACAAATCCACAACAAAATAAAAATCGTTGAAGACAACGGCTCTCGTCGTTGTTGGGGAATTGTTGTCTGTACAAATACCTGTTTTATATCTTATTATGCTATCTCACAACAAAACCACAAAAAATCCGCCACCATGAACTACGAAGAAATAAAACGACGCATCAGTATTCGGACTTACCTCGCGGCACAAGGAATCAACCCCCGGTGGGAGTGCGGCAACCGAGGCATGTACCTCTCGCCACTTCGTAAGGAACGCACCGCCAGCTTCAGCGTCAGTTACGACAAAAACCTCTGGCACGATTTCGGGACGGGCGAGGGCGGCTCAATCATCGACCTTGTAGCCCGTATGGAGGGCTGCTCCGAGGCCGAGGCCGCCCGAAGGCTTGCGGCGGGCGAACACGGAACGCTCGTCCCCATCCATGCCGAACCGCCGAGAGCGAGCGAACCGACACCATCCCGCCTTATCATCCTCTCCGACCGCGAACTGACCCACCCGGCATTGGTCGGTTACCTGACTGGCCGGGACATAGACCCTGCCATCGCCCGGACTTATTGTCGCGAGGTGCGTTACACGATCGGCGGCAAAGAGTATTTCGCCATCGGGTTCCGCAACGATGCCGGAGGCTGGGAGCTGCGTAATCCCCGATTCAAAGGAAGCAGTACGCCCAAGAACATTACCACCCTCGACAACGGCAACGATACGGCAATGGTGTTCGAGGGGTTTATCGACTTCCTATCTTATCTCTCACTGAAAGCCAACCCGTCGCCGTCGATTGATAGCACTGTACTCAACTCGGTAACGAACCTGCCAAAGGCCGTTCCTTTCCTTGCACGCCATAGGATCGTCCATGCCTTCCTCGACAACGACAACGCGGGGCGGAAAGCGTTGGCCCGACTGGAAGAATCCTTACCCTCGTCCGAAGTGATCGACCAATCCGTTTTTTACCGCGACCACAAAGACCTGAACGACTACTGGCAGGAGAAACGAAACCTCGCTACCCCGCAACCCCCTCAATGGAAGGAAACAAAACGGGCACATCTTGCTGTTCCGCGAGTCCGGCAATGTGTCTCGTCCCCGGCGAAAAAGAGAGGCCCCGGTTGGAAGTTCTAACCCCGCTGCGTACCCGCGGCATTTACGCCCCCGGAAAAGCCATAATCTATTAGGGCTTTTTCTTCTCGCATCGCTGTGGCGACGCGGAAAAAGCCCCAATAGGCCAGCAGGGAGAACCCCGCTGGACACCCCCTCTGCGGTCGTTCCGACCGCCGGACGCTCCCCGCGTCCGAAACCAGCCAACCCAATCATCCACCGCATTGACAGAGAAAAATATATGGGATACGTAGTATTGCATTTAGATAAAGCGCCTGGCAACGAAGCCCGGATGACAGCCCACATCGCGCGGACGCAGATGCCCCCGAATGCCGACCCCTCGCGCACGCACCTGAACCGGGAACTGATCGCCTTCCCGGAAGGGGTGGCCGACCGGACGCAGGCGATCAATTACCGGCTGGCACACGCCGGGCTGACACGAAAGATAG
>NZ_QUDJ01000016.1:0-73150 GCF_003477565.1 Alistipes sp. AF48-12 | reverse complement strand
GGTTCCACCTCTTCCCATTCCGAACAGAGAAGTTAAGCCCGTTCACGCCGATGGTACTGCAGTAACATGTGGGAGAGTAGGTAGCCGCCTCCTTAGAGTCCTCCGAGCATTCGGGGGACTCTTTTTTGTGCGGATATTGATAGGGGTAGTATCGGTCGTGGTGCGAGGGAACGAGCTTCGCTTCCGAACAGAAGGTGATTGCTTTTTGGTATCTTTTTGGTTCTTTTTTTTGTTTTTTTTTGTTTTTTTTGTTAAATATGCGTTTGGATATTGCTATTATCTTTATTATTATCGTCATATATATATCTTTATTATCTTATTAAATGTTCATGTATGAGTAAAGTTTCTTCATTATATACGGTAAGGGTAATTTGTGGATTTGCAGTCGTTTCGTTTAATCTTTCGACTAATGGAGAGTAGCTCTTTGATATGAAATGGATTGAAACGATGATCTTATATGATTTCATTATTTATTAATTTATTAGAATAATAGTTATGAAAAAGATGATTTTGTGTTCATTTGCCGTTGCGTCAGTTATTGGCACTTACCTGCTAAATGAAAGTACCACTTATGAAAGTCCGTGTCTATTAGCTAATGTAGAAGCATTGGCGCGAGACGAAGGTAACTCAGATCTTTACATAAGATCTTCGAATGGTTGTTATTATGAATTTTCAGGGCCGAAAAATTCAGAAATTACGGTTTCTGTCGAAGGGTAACGCTTACTTTAAAAACGGATAGAACGGGTAAGGCGTATTATTATTCGGCGAGTGGAGAGGTGCATTGTGCTGCAGGGGGGAATGAGTTATGTACTCCGCAGAATTGCAGTGCGGGTCCATCCAAATAAGGCCGTAAAGCTGATATCATTTAACGTTTGGGGCTATTTTAGAATTGGAATTCATGAATAAAGTATTGTCTGTGAGTGTTGCATCCTTGGTTTCGTGCTTATTTTTATTTTCGTGTCAGATGCAATGTAATACATGTGAATTTCAGTCTATTACGATAGATCTGGACGAGCATACGGTTGAGTTGCAACGATTGTCTCTTATCAAAGATATCCGGATTGTAAGGCTGGAAACAAACGATAGCGTATTGGTCGGACGAATCGATAAAGTTCTGATTCATGACGGCAAGATATATATCGGTGATTTTTATGCCAGTCAATCTCTATTTATTTTTGACATGCAAGGCAAAGCAATCCGTAAAATCAGTCGGAAAGGTCGAGGGCCAGGAGAATACATTCAGCTACGTGATTTTTTTATCGACGACCAATCCGGTACGTTGAATTTGCTGACAAGGAATTCGTCGGAAATACTTTCGTTCGATCTGGACGGAACTTCCCTAATTTCTCAAACCGAATTGCCGAAAGAATTAGTTGCTATATGCCCTATGCGCGACGGTGTTGTTGGATATGCGGGGGGATATGCGCAAGATGGTTCTTATGAACTCTGGATATTGGATGAAAACTATAAAGTTGTGAGAGGGGATATTCCGATAAAAAAGGGATGGGAAAGCATGTATTATAACGATGCATATGCTTTTTCATCGTACGACGGTGTCGGTTATTTTCTTGCTCCGCGTGAGAATCTTATTTACAGTTGTTCAGAAAAGGGCGCGACTCCTTTGTTCCGATTGGATTTTGGAAAATACGGTTGGCCGGAACAAGTGAACCGTTTTGAGAAGTTACAACATCTGGACCCGAATGAAGCGAACGGATTTGTTCAGAAGATTAACTGTTTCCAGCAGACCGAACGTTATTGGGTATTCTATTTCGTATTTGAAGGGCAACCTCGTTTGCTGGTATATGACAAACAAACGCGAGCGAGTCGGCTCTGCGAACCGGTCGTCAATGAGACAAAATATTTTCTTCCTTTCGGTCGAATACGCGCAATTTCGCAGCAGGCTATCATTACAGAAATAAGTGCATTGAATATGAAACCGTTCGTGGATGGGAGAGATGAATATAACGATTTTGAAAAGGATTATCCCGAACAAACCGCACGATTGCGCCAAATCATCCCGTCTATCGAGGTCGACGATAATCCTTGTCTGATTATTTATCAATTAAATCCATAAAGTTCGGTTCTTTAGACAAGGGAACCGGATTGAACAGGAGAAATTTTTACTAAAGGTATCGCTGAGTCTGTATGATGTTGTAGGATAACAATAAAGATTTAGGTAATTATAGCAGCGAAGTTCCCCCCCCTTCCTATTTCGCTGGGAAGTTAAGCCCGTTCACGCCGATGGTACTGCAGTAACATGTGGGAGAGTAGGTAGCCGCCTCCTTAGAGTCCTCCGAGCAATCGGGGGACTCTTTTTTGTGCGGGAGCGTGACGCAGGGGAGGATGGGGGGGAAGAAACGGAGCGTACCGTGTCTGTTCCGGACGGAACATGAAGAGAAAGCCCGCCTGACGATTCGAAGCCGGGATTGGTAGTTAATTGATTCCTTTTTGGTGAGGTTGCTTGTCCGTTACCGGGTTTGTTATTATTATTGCAATGATGTTATGTGTTATTTATTACCAATTATTTATTAAACTATCAAAACGTTATTGTTATGAAAAAAGCATTTATCTTTTGGGGAGTCGCGGGCATTTTTACATTATTGGCTACGGGCGTTTATCTGAAGAACAGCGGACTTGGCGGTTGCGGTGATTTTTATTGGCCAATGTCGAAGCGCTGACGCAAGATGAAAAACCGGAACCGCCCAAAATGGGGTATAGAATAGTTTCTTATATTTTAGAGCCTCCTTGTTATGTAGCGTTCCCCGGACTTAGCCCGACCGATCCGCCCCAACTCGTTAAGGGAAAGACTCCGGTGTGTATATATATCGAGGGGGGAGAACTTTCCGGATGTCCGAGTTGTATGATCGGTTGATCGATTTCATAGCTTGCAGTCGATGAAAATAGCAAAAGTTTTGTGTTTGGTTATTGCGATTTGCAGGAGTCGTTTCCTGCAAAAATCGCAATATGTATCGCCGGACTTCGTCCGATTCGCTAACCCGGTTGTGGATCGAACCGAAAAAAAACAGGGTTTCCGGAGCCGAATTATTCGATTCGCTCCGTTTTGTTCAATTGGAGACCACCCCGGAATCGATGTT
Source organism: Alistipes sp. AF48-12 (assembly GCF_003477565.1). Lineage (NCBI taxonomy): Bacteria > Pseudomonadati > Bacteroidota > Bacteroidia > Bacteroidales > Rikenellaceae > Alistipes > Alistipes sp. AF48-12. The sequence continues at coordinate 70,055 of NZ_QUDJ01000016.1, read as the reverse complement.
CGATTATGTGCGCTGCCTGAAATTGCTGAATGGCAAATTCTATTTACTCGACCGGATGGGAACGAAGTTGCTCTGTTTCGATCGAGACGGGAAATTTCTGAAAAAGTTCGAAGCGCGGGGGAACGGGCCCGACGAGTATTTCATGTTGTGTTTTCTCGCGGCCGATCCGGTCAGCAAGAAAATATTGGTCGCAGACGACGTCGTTCGCAAGATTTTTATTTTCGACGAATTTCTGAATCTCGAACATGTGGTTAAAGTCGATTTTACGCCGAAACAGGTGATCGCTTTCCGCGACGATATGATCCTGAGGTATGAAAACGACAACAAGGAACAGTATCAGGATTCGCTGCTGCGGGATTACGATTTGCACTGGATCGACCTGAAAGGAGACGTCGTACAGGGCATGATAAGGAACCGGACGCCAAAATACGGTTTGTCGTTCCTGTCGGCCAGCGGTTATTTGGACAACGGGGATATTCTATACTATCCTACCTTGGGGGATACGGTTTACCGTGTCGCCGTGTCGGAACGTACCGTATCCCCGGCTTATATTATAGAGAGTGGGGACGAGGACGTGAAATTGCTGAACGACGAGCAGCGCCGGGAAATGGATCCCAATGCGGAATTGCCCGAATATGAGAAGCGAAACTATTTTTTCCCGGTGGAGTTTTTCAATGTCGGATCGCATATCTTGTTACGTTCCGGGATGGACGATATGTACCTTTATTCGAAAAATTCCGGAAATGCGATCCGGTACGATAAAACGCTTGAAAATATGAGCGGGGATCGTACTTTCGACTATTTGACCAGCATTATCTATGCGTGCGACGAGGATTGGTGTTACGGTCCGCATCATGCGATAACGCTGCAATATATGGCGAAAGATTACGGATTTTCGGGCAAATACAAGGCGATGATAGACAGTATGGAGACGGACGCCAATCTTTTTTTGGCATGTTTTAAGGTAAAGGATTTCTAGGATGTTGGCAAGATACTTTTTGCTGATCGTAGGGATGGGGCTGAGTATGGGAACCGGCTGCGATTCACGGAAAGGAGCCGAGTACCGGAAACTGGAATCGTTTATGGAGCAACGCATCGACTTGAGCCGGCTGTATGCGCCCGAAGATCTGGCGAAAAGTACCGTACGGATGCCCGGCCCCAAGATTGTCCACTACCTCGATTCTTCGGGTTGCGTCGGTTGTAAGTTGCAGAGCCTGCGGATGTGGAATGTGGTGCGAGGGCGTATGCGCGTTCCGGTCGTTCTGGTCGTTCACGTCCCGGATATGCAGGCGATCCATGCCCAGATGAAAATGATTCACTTTACGCTGCCTGTGCTCTACGATACGTTGGGATCTTTCGCCGCGACTTATCATATCGACCGGGAGGCTTACCATACGTTTTTATTAAACGGTCGTAATCAGCCTCGGGCCGTCGGCAATCCGATAGGGAGCGACAAAATCTGGCGTTTGTACGAATCGGCTATCCGCTCCGACGAGTGACTTCTTTCGTATGTAAGTGAAAACAACCGGCTTGCTGTCGCAGGACAGCAGGCCGGTTGTTTTGTGTGTATGTCCCGACTGCGCGATACGTTCCCGCAATGCTTTGGTTTTGGTTTCCTCGTCGTGCCGTTCGGCGTGTTCGGTTTCGATCACTTTGGCCGGGGCGAAACGTCCGTGAGTTTATTGTCCCCCGCAGCCAGGCTTTTCGGAAGGCTTTTTTGTATAGGAATTGATGAACCGGAGCGTTTACGATAAGCAATTACCTGCTGCCCGTAACGATAATAGTTCCTAATAAGTTCTTTTTTAGTGATAACGGTTTGTTGATAATGGTAATTATCGTTAATATTGTAATAAAGATTGTGTTCAATCTTGCCATTTATTGATTATTAAAATCAATTATCATGAAAGAAGTAATTCTATGTTCGTTTGCGGTCGTATTGGCTGCCGGTGCTTATTTACTAACAGCGGACAAAACCAGTGAGGGGGCACTTCTTTTATCAAATGTCGAGGCGTTAACGCGTGATGAAGGCGGACAGTATGAGTATCCGGACGGATATATGTATAGTTCCATTTGTGGCGTGCAAATCTCCAAAGGTAAAAAATGTAAGGTGGAGATTATAACATGTCAGGGAGGAGGAAGTGGATGTAATTCAAAACGTTGCCCGACACACAAAAGTTAATTGAATTATTTGATAATGAACAGAACCAGAATCGAGATTTGGTTCTGTTCTTATATTTTATTTTAACGAAATGAAAAAGGCAAATAGTATTCTCTGGTTCAGCGTATTTGTTTTTATTGCTTGTTGCTCTAAAGTAAAAAATGAGGAAAACGTTAGGATAGACCGGACTATTATGTTTGATCGGTTTCCGGATTCTCTTATTGCTACGTCTGTTCGTTCAGTCGATTATATTTTGTTAGAAGATGTGAAAGAGTCTGCTTTCTCGGAAATTAATAAGCTCGTGATGAAAAACGGAAATATTTATATCGGGGATTTTCGGAATCATAAGATCGTTGTTTTCGATTTAGCCGGGAATTTTAAGTTCGCAATTGATCGTAAGGGAAGAGGGCCGCAGGAATATCTTGAAATTAAAAACTTTGCGGTCGACGATCATTCTATTTATGTCATAGACAATTATCGACATATACTTTATGTTTATGATTCCCGATCGGGGAAATATTTAAATAAGAAGAAATTACCCGTGGTAGTCTGGGATGTCGAGTGTTTTGATAACGGTGATTTTCTTTTTGCATTCGCACCATTACCCGGAGGCAGCCTGTCGGATAAGCAATCACCGCACAGGCTTTTTGTTATGGATTCCAATTGCCGCATAAAACGCAGGTTGTTTACTTATTCCGAGGAAGATCCAATCGGCAAGCAAACCTATTTTTCGACAACGGAAGATCGCATTGTTTTTCATTCGTGCGGTTCCGATGTTTTCACTGTCTTTTCAAAAAATAATGCAGACACCATGTTCAATATTGCAGTCGATTTCGGGCCGAATAAAATTCCCCGGGATAGTCGTGGTGATATACACGCAATTAATGAGAATGGTTATCATTATCTTTATGGCACTCCTGTGATGTGTAGGGATTATATTGCATTGGAAGTCAGTATTGGTGATTTTTTAGATTGTTTTCTTTATGATGGAAAAAACGGAGGGATTACTGTGAATTCGGCGGAGAGCAGTTTTAAATGCTTATGGTTTCCGTTATGTAGTTATAATGATAAATATGTTTGTTTTCTTGCAGGAGACGATAGTTACAAAAGTTTGGTAGCGGATGGTTTTGAACGTGCGGAACCGGTCGTGGAAGAGCATCTTGTTAACGGCGGCGGAGTATTGGTTTTATACACGATGGGGACGATTCATAATTAATTTGCCGGTAATGACAATTATCGTTAATATTGTAGTGAAATCCGATTAATTTTGATATTTGTTCATGGTTAGGGACGGTTGCCGGAGAAAGTCAGTTCCGTATTCGTTGCGGTCGTATGGGGGTGTCGCCGCTAATGGTTGATTTGGGACAAGGCGAAAGGCGTTTTTTCAGGGTCATACGGCGGCCGTGATCGTTTTGTGGGATGGCGTTCGTAAAATAAGCTTATGGACACGCCCTGTAACGGAGTGGAAACGATTTCTTGCGTGAATGCGTAGGGGGTGGTTGATATATGAACGAATCCGAACGACGGAATGAAGACAAGGTTATTTTTGATAGTTGCATGTTTGTCATGTGTTATAGGGTGTCATGCCAAGGGAGGGGAGGATGGCGCTTCGGTTTCCTTCGTGCATGCGGATGTCCGGGATTTGTTTTCCGATAGCGACCGCAGCCAGCCCGATACTTCGATCTTTTCGAAAAGTCGCGTGATTTTTTTCGAAACGGCCGAAAGAGCTCTTTTGGGCAACATCGGTAAGGTGTTCGTCTTCGAAGACCGGATCGCCGTTTATGATGATCGGAGCTGGAAAATATGCGTGTTCGATACGGTAGGCCGGTTTTTGTTTTCGATCGACCGGAAGGGACGCGGTCCGGGCGAATACATAAAGATCCGGGATTGTTGTTTCGATTATGACAGGCGGCAATTCGTCGTTTATTCGGATGTGCCTTCGAAATTTATGCGGTTTGATTATAACGGCAAATTTATCGGCGAGGTACTGACAGACGAATTGTTTTTTCAGTTCGCCATTGCGAAGGATCGCTTGATCTGCATGGATTTACGGGCGCAAAACGGAGATGATTTTCTCGTTGAGTTGCCCAATGACGATCGGTCGTTGCATAAAAAGAAGGTGCTGGATCTGCCGTTGATCGATATCGGTTCGTTCTATCCGCCGGGAGCGTTGATACAGACCAGTACGAAACCCTATTTCGCACGGCGTTTTGCCAATACGATTTATCAATATGACGAAGGTGCCGTCGTTCCCCGTTACTGGATCGATTTCGGCAAATACAATCTGCCTGAGTCGTTGCAGAAAGGCGGTCGGCTGTCCGATCAGGAGTTTGATGAGCAGGTGAGGGATCGTAATTACGTTACCGGGTTGGCTAACATCAAAGAGAGTTCCGGGAAGTTGTATTTTTCGGTCAATAACCGGGGCTTTTGCGTGCTCGATACGCGGACGAACGAGGTGAAGGCTTTCCCGACGATTCTGGACACCCAAACTCAAATTCCGTGCAACGGGATGCTGCCGACGCAGGATATCGGAAATAAATATATCGCGTTTCTTCCGTCGGTGAATCAGGCGTCGTTGAAAATTTATGTCGAGCATGTCGCTAAGGGAGCGGCTCCTTGGTTTAAGGAAAAAATAGAGAGGATGAAAGAGGACGATAATCCGATCCTGTTCTTGTATGAGGTTCGTTGAATGGTCGATTTTTAACGATAAAAACAGGAAGCCCGTTGTCTCCACACAACGGGCTTCTTGTTTTGTAAATGTTTTTATCCCAGTTGCGCGATGCGCTCCTGCAACGCCTTGATTTTGGCTTCCGCGTCGTGCCGTTCGGCATGTTCGGTTTCGATCATTCTGGCCGGGGCGAAACGTCCGTGGGTTTATCGTCCCCTGGCCGGCCGACTGCCGGCAATCCTGTTTTTCGAAGGACTTTTTTACATAGGAATCGATGATCCCGGAACGTTTACGATAAGCAAATCGCCTGTAGCCTGTAACGATGATAGTTTCTAATAAGTTCTTTTTTAGTGATGACGGTTTGTCGATAATGGTAATTATCGTTAATATTGTAATGAAGATCGCGTTAATTTTGTTATTTATTGATTGTTAATTGTTATGAAAGAGCGATTTGTTCGTTTGCGGTCGCATGGGCTGCCGGCGCTTATTTGTTGGTTTCTGACAATACCGATCGAATTTTATTTCTTTCGGCCAATGTAGAAGCGTTGGCGAGCGGGGAAAGTGAGGACACTCCTTGCGGAGGTACTAAATCTGAAGCTACGGGAAACTGTAAGTCGGAGAATACGGTAAATTGTAAAGACTTGTCTGGTTGCAATTAAAGGGTAACAGCGGGAAAATCTGTTGAATACTAAAAGTCTGCCTTTTTCGGTTTTCTGTAAATTTATGGAAAATCGGATGGGCAGATTTTTGAGAAAGAGAGAATGTTATGTCGAAACTCATCCGTCTGTTTATATGTTTTGATAAACAGCCAATCTTATTAATTGGCATATTGTTGTTCCTCGTGGGATGCGATTCTCGGAAGAAGGTAGACTATGATGTACCCGTGTCTATTATAGATTACGAATCGTTAACAAGCCGAAATTTTGAACAGATTCCGGAGGATATTGTGTCTAAAATGGAGTTTGTTGCATTCGATACCGTTTCCGATGCTCTTTTCGGGCGGGTTGATAAAGTGAAATTTGTCGATAGTTCATTATTCATATTGGATCAACGATTGAATGCGATTCTGGAATTCGATCGATCCGGGAAATTTATTAGAAAATTCCAAAGAAAAGGCAGGGCCCTTTACGAATATTTACAAATAACCGATTTTGATATAGACAGGGAGTCCGGAGTATTGTATGTATTGGATTCACATACCGATAAGGTTAATTTGTACGATTCTGATTTTAATTTCATAGCGAGTCATACGTTGGATTTTGAGGCGGATATTCTCAAATCGGTAGGGGGAAAAATAATATTCGGATTAGCGTCCTGGAATAGCGGACGTGCGAAAGGATATAAGATCGGGCAGACGGATTCACAATGTAAAATGGAGAATCAGGTATTGTATTATGATGAATATATCGATCCCGCCTATGTGTTTTCATCTTATCGTTTTACGGATTGCGAACAGAATGTTGTTTATAATCAGCCTATTGATAATAATGCGTATGTGTTGAGTCGAGATTTGAATCTCAGACAGATAATTCGTTTCGATTTTGGAGCGTGCAATGTTCCCGATGAAAATAAAAAGGACGTAGAGTCTAAATTGGATAAATTCGAAAATTATTGTTTTATCAAGGATTATGTTGCTGTAAAAGGAGATTTAATCATCGGAAAGTTGAGAGATCATGGAAAATCGCGGTGTTTCATCGTTGATAGAAAAAATGGAATTAAATATGAGAGTCAACCGGTCGAGTTATTTTCAAACAGTTTGTTTACCGAATACGATGATCCGTTTATCTTTTCCTATTTCATGACCACGAATGTGAATCCGAAAGACGTGTCTTTACCCGATCATATTATTGATCATATTCATGCGGGAGGATGTGCTATCGGTATCCAACAATTGAAATAAAATATGAAAATTACACGGTGAATTATACTTTTGTTGGTAGGTTGCTTTTTAAGTTGTACCGTACCGTGAGAGAAAATATCACAAAGATGCAATCCAGAGAAAAAGGCTTATAAATCCATACATGTCGTATATATCGATGAATCCGGTGTTTTTGGTAGATTGAATACGCATATCCCACAGGATTTTCATTACCATAGTTTTTTACTGGATTCGACAAATCGGGTGACATTGGTTGGGAATCCAACGGCTAATGAAGATGTGCGGAAATTATTATATGAGAAAGTTTTTAATTTACAGTCTGCACGTTGACGTAGTGTAGAAGTCTTTTCGGAGATATTTTCCTGTATGGATGTTTTTTTTAAGATAACTTTATGTTTTAAAACGAGAGCCCGGAATCTTTCCGGGCTCTTTTCGTCTTGTGAAATTTTATTGTAACTGATCGATACGTTCCTTTAGCGCCTTGATTTTGGCTTCCGCGTCGTGCCGTTTGGCATGTTCGGTTTCGATCACTTTGGCCGGGGCGTTCTGTACGAAACGTTCGTTCGACAGTTTTTTCAGAACGGAGGCGAGAAATCCTTCCTGGTAGGCGAGGTCGGCCTTCAGCTTCTTGAGTTCTTCTTCCACATCGATGCTGCCGCCCAGCGGGACGAAATATTCGGTCGTTTTGACGATGAACGCGGCTGCGTCGGAACGCTTTTCGGCGATCTCCTCCACGCGGTTCAGGTTCGCCATTTTTTGCAGCAGCGGGTTGTATTCGCGATGATAATTGTCGTCCCCGATGACGTACAGTTCCAGCGCTTCCTTGTTCGGAATGTTGTGCTCCTTGCGGATGTTCCGCACGGACGAGACGGCCTCTTTGAGCTGTTCGATGCGTTCGAGCAGCGCCTGGTCGAACGGCTGCGGCGCGGGCAGCGCGGCGACCGTGATGCTTTCGCCGTCTTTGCGCGGAGCCATGTGCTGCCAGATTTCCTCGGTGATGAACGGCATGAACGGATGCAGCGTCCGGAGCAACCTGTCGAAGAACGCTTTCGTAGCGTCCATCGTCGCCCGGTCGGTCGGTTGCCGGTAGCCCGGTTTCACCATTTCAAGGTACCATCCGGAGAACTCGTCCCAGAACAGGCGGTACAGCTTCATCAACGCTTCCGAAATGCGGTATTCGGTAAAATCCTCTTCGATTTGGCCGAGCGTACGGTTCAGCATCGCGTCGAACCAGGATACGGCGAGCCGGTTGCTGTCGCTCTGCGCCAGCGAGTCGTCCACTTGCCAGCCGTTTACCAGCCGGTAAGCGTTCCATATCTTGTTGCCGAAGTTGCGTCCCTGTTCGCACAGCGCGTCGTCGAACAACAGGTCGTTGCCGGCCGCCGAGCACAGCAGCATCGCCAGCCGTACGCCGTCGGCCCCGTACTGTTCGATCAGGTCGAGCGGATCGGGCGAATTGCCGAGCGATTTGCTCATCTTGCGACGCAGTTTGTCGCGGACGATGCCGGTCAGGTAGACGTTCCTGAACGGCATTTCGCCCCGGTATTCGTATCCGGCGATGATCATCCGGGCGACCCAGAAGAACAGGATGTCGGGCCCGGTGACCAGGTCGTTGGTCGGGTAGTAGTATTTGATCTCCTCGTTTTCGGGGCGGTTGATGCCGTCGAACACCGAGATCGGCCATAGCCATGACGAAAACCACGTGTCGAGCACGTCGGGGTCGCGGCGTAGGTCGGTTGCCGTCAGCGAAGCGTCGCCGGTCTTTTCGCGGGCCAGCTTCAGCGCTTCTTCGGGCGTTTCGGCGACCACGTACCCCCCTTTGGGGAGGAAGTAGGCCGGGATCTGCTGGCCCCACCACAATTGCCGCGAGATGCACCAGTCCTTGACGTTCTCCATCCAGTAGCGGTACGTATTCTTGAATTTGGCCGGAACCAGCCGGATTTCGTCTTCCATGACCGCTTTGAGAGCCGGCTGGGCCAGTTCGGTCATCTTCAGAAACCACTGCATCGACAGCTTCGGCTCGATCGGCACGTTGGTGCGTTCCGAATATCCCACCTTGTTGGTATAGGCTTCGACCTTTTCGAGCAGGCCGGCGTCGGCGAGGTCTTTCTCGATCTGCCGGCGGACTTCGAAACGGTCCATGCCGGCGTAGCGTTCGCCGTGCTCGTTCAGCGTACCGTCGTCGTTGAAAATGTCGATGATTTCGAGGTTGTATTTTTCGCCGAGCATGTAGTCGTTCACGTCGTGGGCCGGGGTCACTTTCAGCGCGCCGGTTCCGAATTCGATGTCGACGTACTCGTCGCGGATCACCGGAATCGAACGGTCGATGAGCGGCACCAGCACGCGCGCATCCTGCGGCAGATCCCGGTAGCGCGGGTCGTTCGGGTTGACGCACAGCGCCGTGTCGCCGAGGATCGTTTCCGGCCGCGTCGTGGCTACGACGACGTAACGCGACGTTCCTTCGATTTTGTAGCGCAGGTAGTACAGCTTGCCCTGCGATTCGCGGTAGATGACCTCTTCGTCGGAAAGGGCGGTCTGCGCGGCGGGGTCCCAGTTGACCATTCGTACGCCGCGGTAGATTTTACCTTTTTTATACAGGTCGACGAATACTTTGATGACGCTTTCGCTCAGCGCCGGGTCCATCGTGAATTTGGTACGCTCCCAGTCGCACGAAGCGCCGAGTTTGCGCAGTTGGTTCAGGATGATGCCGCCGTGTTTCTCTTTCCACTGCCAGGCGTGTTTTAAAAATTCTTCGCGGGTCAGCGAATTTTTATCGATTCCGTCGGCTTTGAGTTTCTGGACGACTTTGGCTTCGGTGGCGATCGACGCGTGGTCGGTTCCCGGAACCCAGCAGGCGTTTTTGCCCTGCATCCGGGCGCGGCGTACCAGCACGTCCTGTATGGTTTCGTTCAGCATGTGCCCCATGTGCAGCACTCCGGTCACGTTCGGCGGCGGGATGACGATCGTGTAGGGTTCCCTTCCGTCGGGCGTCGAGTGGAAAAAATTGTGGCGGATCCAGTAGTCGTACCACTTGGATTCGATCTGCTGCGGGGTGTATTTTGCACCGATTTCCATAAGTATTCCGAATTTTAGCATTAATCTCGCAAAAATAACAATTTTCCGGCAATTATTACAGGTTTGCCTTGGCCCAGGCGATCATCAGTTCGTTGCGGTCGGATTTCATCGCCCGCCGGTAGAGCCTGCGCACCGTATCGAGCCATGCCAGTCGGCGGTCGGAGTCGCTGTCGCCCACTTCGTCGCGGCCGCCGGCGGCTTTGTACTGTTCGCGCGTCGTGCTGCAAATGCGGGCGTAACGGCCCGTGCGGGGTTTCAGGTCGGCATCGGTCAGGGTCAGGTAAAACGCCAACTGTTCGGGGGTGCAGTGCCCGTCTGCCGGGAAGCGGGCGTTGTCGGCCACGTACACCGTCACGCCGTCCTTGAACACGTACGGTTCGTAGCGCCCGGGCCGCTCCATCGCTTCGTAAACGACGCCCCGCACCGGGAACTGCGCCCCCGACTGCCCGCGTATCCACCGCAGCAGCCGGTCGGTATATTCGAAACCGAGGCTTCCTTTGACTTCCAGGCAGGTCGTGGCAATCCACCGCGCCAGCCGCTCCGGCTCCGGATTCAGCAGATATACCCTGCCGGTTTTGGGGGCTCCGGTGCGAACGTCTCGGCCGGTACGGTATTCGTAAAGTCGAACGTTGAAACCCTCCCAGCCGGGCAGCGAGCGGGTTTCGCCGATCAATTTTTCGGCCATGTAGGCGCGGGACAGCAATTGCCTGCACCGTTCGGTCAGCGCGGGCAGACTGTCGCGCACCCACGCTTTCGGCAGCGGCCGGGCCGGACAGCAAGCGATGCCCGAAAATACGAGCAACAGGCTCAGAATGTAGCTTTTCACGATTCGTATCATTTTACGTCGTAAAGATAGCGATTTGCAATAATAGGGGCTGTTTTTTTCGTTTCTATTTTGAAAAACTTTAAGATTGGCGGCTGTTTTGACCTGTGTCGAAAAGCGGGCGACGGCGCATTTCGCCGGGAACAGTTTGTTGATTTTAGTTAAAATGCACTATATTTGCAGATTAAACAGAGACGAAGATGAGTAAAAAATATAATAAGAAAGAGGACTTCGCAGGCATATCAGATATGCTCGAAGGCCGTCACCATGTAATCCCGATCATGGCGGGCGAAGATGGTGATATGGGAGAAAACGTAGTGATTCCGGAGGTGTTGCCGATTCTGACGTTGCGCAGTTCGGTGCTTTTCCCGGGGTCGATCACGCCGATTACGGTCGGCCGCGACAAGTCGATGAAACTGGTTCGCGAGGTGGAGAGCGGCGGAAGTATCCTCGGCGCCGTGCTGCAAAAGGAGTCGGAGGTCGAACAACCCGGCCCGGACGATTTGTACCGTGTCGGAACGGCGGCCCGCATCCTGAAAGTGCTCGAAATGCCGAACGGCAATCTGACCGTTATCCTGCACGGACTGGACAAGATCGAAATCCGCGATTTCATCATGACGGAGCCTTATTTCAGGGCTTCGGTCGCTCCGCTGAAGGATTCGATTCCCGAGCCGACGAACATCGAGTTCGAGGCGCTGGTCGATTCGATCAAGGACGTCGCGCTGAATATTATCAATATTTCGCCGCAGATGCCCAAAGAGGCGACTTTTGCGATCAAGAATATCGATAACAAACGCGGGACGATCAACTTCATCTGTTCGAACATGGATCTGCCCGACGCCGACCGCCAGCGTTTGCTGGAGGCTCCGGGCCTGCTGGCGCGTGCGCGCCGGCTGTTGGAGATACTGGTGCGCGAGCAGCAGATCGCCGAGCTGAAAAACGAAATCCAGGGTAAGGTGAAGCAGAACATCGATCAGCAGCAGCGCGAGTATTTCTTGCAGCAGCAGATCCGCACGATCCAGGACGAGCTGGGCGGCGATCCGGCCGACAAGGATCTGGACGATCTGCATGAACGCGCCGCGAAGAAGCGTTGGAAACCGGAGGTGAAGGAGCTGTTTTTCAAAGAGTTGTCCAAACTCGAACGGATGAACCCGGCGGTGGCCGAATATTCGGTGCAACTCAATTACCTGCAACTGATGCTCGACCTGCCGTGGGACACCTATACGAAGGATAACCTCGACCTCGCCCATGCGAAAAAACGGCTCGACAACGACCATTTCGGGCTCGACGAAGTGAAAGACCGGATTCTGGAGCACCTGGCCGTAATCAAGCTCAAAGGCGACCTGAAATCGCCGATCCTGTGTCTGTACGGTCCTCCGGGGGTCGGTAAGACTTCGCTCGGCAAGTCGGTGGCGGCTGCGCTGAAGCGCAAGTTCGGGCGTATCTCGCTCGGCGGCCTGCACGACGAGGCCGAGATCCGCGGGCACCGCAAAACGTATATCGGCGCAATGCCGGGGCGGATCATTCAGACGATCAAGCGCGCCGGCTCGTCGAACCCGGTGATTATCCTCGACGAGATCGACAAAGTGACCGTCAGCAACCACGGCGACCCGTCGTCGGCGCTGCTCGAAGTGCTCGATCCGGAACAGAACACGACGTTCCACGACAACTACCTCGATACGGAGTACGACCTGTCGAAAGTGCTGTTCATCGCAACGGCCAACAACGTAGCGAACATCCCGGCGCCGCTGCGCGACCGGATGGAGATGATCAATATTCCGGGCTATATCCTGGAGGATAAGATACAGATTGCCCGCAAGCACCTGATCCCGAAGCAGCTCGAGGCGCACGGCGTCCCGGCCAAGCAGTTCAGGATGGGGCCGAAGGTGATCGAGAAGGTGATCGGCGAGTATACCCGCGAATCGGGCGTGCGCGCGCTGGACAAGAACATCGCGAAGATCGTCCGCACGCGTGCGAAGAACATCGGTTTCGACGAACAGTTCAAGCCGGAGGTGACGGCTGCCGACGTGGAGAAAATCCTCGGCGTGCCGCGTTTCCAGAGGGAGGAGTATGAGGTCGGCGGCATTGTCGGCGTCGTGACGGGGCTGGCTTGGACGGAGGTCGGCGGCGATATCCTGTATATCGAGTCGATCCTGACGCCGGGCAAGGGCGCCCTGACGATGACGGGCAACCTCGGCGACGTGATGAAGGAGTCGGCCACGATCGCGCTGCAATGGGTCAAGGCCCACAGCCGGGAGCTGGGGATCGATCCGGAGATGTTCAGCAAGTACGACGTGCACATCCACGTGCCGGAGGGAGCGATCCCGAAGGACGGGCCGAGCGCCGGTATCACGATGGTGACTTCGCTCGTATCGACCTTCACCGGCCACAAGGTCAAGGAACGCGTCGCGATGACGGGCGAGACGACCCTCCGGGGCCGCGTGATGCCCGTCGGCGGGATCAAGGAGAAAATCCTCGCCGCCAAGCGCGCCGGTATCCACGAGATCATCCTCAGCGAGGATAACCGCAAAGATATTTCGGAGATCAAACCCGAGTACCTCGGCGGCCTGAAGTTCAATTATGTGAAGACCAACAGCGACGTGCTGAAATTGGCGGTGATGTGATGCGGGTAGTGGTGGGCCTCTCCGGAGGCGTCGATTCGAGCGTGGCGGCCTACCTGCTCAAGGAGCAGGGATACGATGTGGTGGGGCTTTTCATGCGCAACTGGAAGGATACGACCGGGACGCTCGAAGGCGATTGCCCGTGGTACGACGACCACATGTTCGCCGAACTGGTGGCCAAGCGGCTCGACATCCCGTTTCATCTGATCGACCTGAGCGATGAATACCGCCGCCGCGTCGTGGACTATATGTTTGCCGAGTACGGCCGGGGACGGACGCCGAACCCGGACGTGCTTTGCAACCGCGAAATCAAGTTCGACGCCTTCCTGAAAGCGGCGCTTGACCTGGGGGCCGATTACGTGGCTACGGGTCACTACTGTCGCCGCGAGGACGTCGAGATCGACGGGCGCACGGTACACCGTCTGCTGGCGGGCAGCGACCCGAACAAAGACCAGAGTTATTTCTTGTGTCAGTTGACCCAGCGGCAGCTTTCGCGCGCGCTGTTTCCGATCGGACACCTGCTGAAGCCGGAGGTTCGGCGGATCGCCGCCGAACAGCACCTGGCTACGGCGGCCCGCAAGGATTCGCAGGGCATCTGTTTCGTCGGCAAGGTCGATCTGCCGGTGTTCCTGCAACAGTGGTTGGAGGCCCGCGAGGGCGATATCGTCGAGGTGCCGGCCTCGTGGGACGGCTACCGTCCGCTGGCCGACGGCGCGACGCTCGATGAGTTGGCTGCGCCGTACGCGTACCGCGAGACGGACGGAACGTGCGTCGGACGGCATCGCGGGGCGCATTTCTTCACGATCGGGCAGCGCAAGGGCCTGAACGTCGGAGGCAAGCCGGAGCCGTTGTTCGTGATTGCGACGGACGTGGAGCGCAACGTGCTGTACGTCGGCCAGGGACAGCGACATCCGGGACTTTACCGGCGCGGGTTGCGCATTCTGCCGGACGAGATGCACTGGGTACGTCCCGACCGGGCGTTGCAGCCGGGCGCGAGCGCGCGGTTCCGGATGCGGATACGCTACCGGCAGCCGTTGCAGGACGGCGTGCTGCATGTGACGCCCGAGGGCGGGTATATCGTGTTCGACGAGCCGCAGCGCGGCGTTACGGCCGGGCAGTTCGCCTCGTGGTACGACGGCGAGGAATTGATCGGATCGGGGGTGATTCATTGTTAAGGCAAGTGCGGCCTGCGGATGCGGGCCGGGTAAAACGGAGCGGGGAGCGTCCCAAAACGCTCCCCGCTCCGTTTTGTTATTCGGCTTTAAGCTCGTCTTTTTCGGCTCTCCGGGCGTCGTACAGGGCGTTCAGCAGGCCCAGCCTTTTTTGACGCCGGATTGCAGGACGCTGAGCAGGTCGGCGTCCGGACGAGCGTTTCCGACCCCTAAAAATTACCCGAAAACTTCATCTTTCGAATAAAAAATGCGATATTTGTCATTCGGTTTAATTCTATAAATAAGAGATTATGTTAAGCGGAGGTAGAACGAAAATTGCAGAGCTGTTGAAATCAACGGCGTTCGGTACGGAAGTAGTCGTCAAAGGCTGGGTCAGAACCAAACGCGGAAATAAAAACGTAGCTTTCATCGCCGTCAACGACGGCTCGATCATCCATAATATCCAGGTCGTAGCCGACGTAGCCAAATTCGACGAAAACCTCCTCAAGGAGATCACCACCGGCAGTTGCGTCAAAGTCGCCGGCACGCTGGTCGAATCGCTCGGCTCCGGCCAGCCCGTCGAAATACAGGCTTCGTCGATCGAGATCTACGGCACCGCCGATCCCGAAACGTACCCGTTGCAGAAGAAAGGCCATTCGCTCGAATTCTTGCGCGAAATAGCCTATTTGCGCCCGCGTACCAACACTTTCGGCGCCGTGCTCCGTATCCGCCATGCGATGGCTTACGCGATCCACAAATATTTCAACGACCACGGATTTTTCTACTTGCATACGCCGCTGATCACCGGCAGCGACGCCGAAGGCGCCGGAGCGATGTTCGGCGTCACTACGCTCGACCTGAACGATGTGCCCAAAACCCCGGAAGGCGCGGTCGATTACAGCCAGGATTTCTTCGGGAAACCCTGCAACCTGACCGTCTCCGGCCAGCTCGAAGGCGAACTCGGCGCGCTGGCCCTGTCGCAGATCTATACGTTCGGCCCGACGTTCCGAGCCGAAAACTCGAACACCCCGCGCCACCTGGCCGAGTTCTGGATGATCGAGCCGGAAGTCGCTTTCTTCGAGTTGGAAGACAATATGGAACTGGCCGAGGACTTTTTGAAGTACCTGATCCGCTATGCCCTCGATAACTGTCAGGACGACCTGCAGTTCCTCGCCAAGATGTACGACGCGGAGCTGATCGACCGCCTGAAGTTCGTCGTCGAAAACGATTTCGTCCGCCTCGACTATACCGAGGGGATCGATATCCTGGTCAAAAGCGGCGTGAAGTTCGAATTCCCGGTCAGTTGGGGACTCGACCTGCAGAGCGAGCACGAACGTTACCTGGTCGAACGGCATTTCAAGAAACCGGTCATCTTGATTAACTACCCGAAGGAGATCAAAGCGTTCTACATGAAGCAGAACGACGACGGCAAGACCGTTCGCGCGATGGACGTGCTGTTCCCGAAGATCGGCGAGATCATCGGCGGGTCGCAGCGCGAGGAGAACCTCGACAAACTGCGCCGGCGCATCGAAGAGGTCGGCGTACCCGAGAAAGATATCTGGTGGTACCTCGATACCCGCCGATGGGGAAGCGCTCCGCACAGCGGTTTCGGCCTCGGCTTCGAGCGGCTGCTGCTGTTCGTGACCGGAATGGGTAACATCCGCGATGTGATTCCGTTCCCCCGGACGCCGAAGAACGCGGAGTTTTAGTCCGGGTTAAATTCTTGCACACGGGACGGCGGTTTCAGGATATAAGATAAGTCTTATCCTGTTATAAAGTCCCCTTTCTGCGGGCTGCCTTTCAATAGATTTATAATTATCTTTGTAATTATACAGAAGATACGTAAATCTATTGAATCAGTTATTGAAAATTGAAAAGCTATGTCCAATCTTAATCAACGCCAAGTTCAAAAATTGCTCCAAAAGCTGTCGCCGCAGCAGATCCAGATGATCAAACTGCTGGAGCTTCCGGCCCTGCAACTCGAGCAGCGCATCAAGCAGGAAATCGAGGAGAATCCCGTACTCGAAGAAGAACCGTCCGAAGATCAGGAAGAGGAGCAGCCCAAGGAGGTATCCGTCGAAGAATATTTCGCCGAAGACGATACTCCACGCTACAAGTATCACGCCAACAACTACTCTCCCGACGACCAGAAACGTCCCGTTTACCTGACCGAAGGTATGTCGCTGCACGAGTACCTGATCGAACAGCTCGGATTCAAAAATCTGTCCGAACGCGAGATGACGTTGGCCAAATACATGGTCGGCAGCATCGACGACGACGGATATTTGCGTCGAAACCTGTCATCCATTTCGGACGACATCGCCTTTAGTCTCGGCATCGAAACTTCCGAGGAGGAGCTCGAACGCATCCTGCGGGTGATCCACCAGTTGGAGCCGGTGGGGATCGGTTCGCGCAACCTGCAGGAGTGCCTGTTGCTGCAAATGAACGCGCGCGAGGAGCTGTCGGAATCCGAAAAGCTGGCCCGGAAAATCCTGACCAACTACTTCGACGAATTTACGAAAAAACACTACGAAAAGCTGATGACGCGGCTGTCGGTCGGCGAAGACGAGTTCCGCGACGCGATCGAGGAGATCGTGCACCTGTCGCCGAAGCCGGGTAATCTGTACAGCGACGGCAAAAGTTCGGCCCAGCCCTATATTATGCCCGATTTTACGCTCGACTACCAGAACGGTATTTTCGAGCTGAGCCTGAATTCGTCGAACATTCCCGATCTGAAAGTGAATCGCCGTTACATGGAGATGATCCGCAGCATGAGCGCCGGCAGCGGCCAAAGCGCCGAGCAGAACAAGGAGGCGATCCAGTTCGTCAAGAATAAGATCGATTCGGCGAAGTGGTTCATCTCGGCGATCAAGCAGCGGCACGACACGCTGATGCGGACGATGCAGGCGATTCTCGACTACCAACGCGAATTTTTCGTCGACGGCGACCAGTCGAAGCTGCGGCCGATGATCCTCAAGGACATCGCCGACGCTACCGGGCTCGACGTTTCGACCATTTCGCGCGTGGTGAACAGCAAATACGTGCAGACGCAGTTCGGTATCCTGTCGCTCAAACAGTTGTTTTCCGAAGCGATGCAGACCGACAGCGGCGAGGAAGTGTCGTCGTACGAGATCAAGAACATCCTCTCTGAGTGCATCGACAAGGAGAACAAGCGCAAGCCGTTGACCGACGAGACGCTGATGGATATCCTGAACGACAAGGGATACCGCATCGCGCGCCGCACGGTGGCCAAATACCGCGAGATGCTGGGGATTCCGGTCGCCCGGTTGCGCAGGCAGTTGTAGGCGGACGCCGTACCGCCGCGCCGGCTGCGGAATTCTGCCCTCCGGGAGCACCGTTCCCCGATATTTGTGCTATCTTTGTTTCCGAAAACCGGGAAAGTCATGGAATATTCCGTATGGAACCGTTTGAGCCGCGGTATTTCGGCGCTGATGCATCCTTTCGTCATTCCGACGTGGGCGGTACTACTGATGCTGTACGGGCCGACGGTGATGGTCAACATGCCGCCGCGGGTGAAGTTTTTCCTGCTGGGCATCGTGGCGCTCAATACGCTGCTGCTGCCGGCTTTTTCCATCGGGGTGCTGCGGTGGTTCCGTGTGATTCCCGACTGGTCGTTGCAGGATCAGAAAACGCGGATGCTGCCGATGGGAATCGTCGCCGTTTGTTACCTGATGTGCATCGTGGCGATGTCCAACATGCTGTTCGCATTCCTGATCACCCGTTTTCTGATCGCCGCGCTGTGTTGCGTCGCCTTCG
The DNA here is from genome assembly GCF_003477565.1 of Alistipes sp. AF48-12. Taxonomy (NCBI): domain Bacteria; kingdom Pseudomonadati; phylum Bacteroidota; class Bacteroidia; order Bacteroidales; family Rikenellaceae; genus Alistipes; species Alistipes sp. AF48-12. The sequence goes on along the minus strand of NZ_QUDJ01000016.1, from coordinate 51,903 downwards.
CGTTTTTCGTGAACCTGTATTGGAAAATCAGCCTGCATATGACTGCCGCGGGCGGTCTGCTCGGTATGCTCGCCGTGGTGTGTTACGCCGGGTTGGCCAATCTCCAGCAGGCGCTCGTCGGATGCCTGCTGCTGTCCGGCTTGCTCGGGAGCGCCCGTCTGCGGCTGGGCAGCCACAATTTGGCCCAGGTCGCCGCCGGAGCCGGCGGCGGAGCGGTTATCTCGGTGGTCGTTATTCTTTTTTTCTGATTTCGAAAAAAATGCGGATCGCTTGTCGGCGTTTTGTATGTTTGGTTTTCGAAAAAAACTTATCTTTGTTAACAATACGATTAACCTAACAAGATAAGTATGAGAAAATCAATTTTACTCGCTGCTGCACTGCTATTCGGAACCGCCGGTTTTGCCCAATGGCAGCCGGTCGGGGACAAGATCAAAACTCCGTGGGCCGACCAAGTCGATCCGCAGAATCCGCTGCCGGAATACCCGCGTCCGCTGATGGAGCGTGACCGGTGGCAGAACCTGAACGGGCTGTGGGATTACGCCATCGTTCCGGTCGGCGCGCAGCCGGAAAAGTACGACGGAAAAATTCTGGTGCCGTTCGCCGTCGAATCGAGTCTTTCGGGCGTTCAGAAGCGTCTCGGCGGAGAGAATGAACTATGGTATTCGCGCGAGTTCGCCGTGCCTGCTAAATGGGCCGGGGAGCGGGTGCTGTTGCATTTCGGGGCCGTGGACTGGAAAACGGACGTATGGGTCAACGACGTCCTGGTCGGTCGGCATACGGGCGGTTATACCCCGTTTACGTTCGATATTACCGCCGCGCTGAATAAGAAAGGAACCAATACGCTGAAGGTAAAAGTTTGGGATCCGACCGACGTCGGTTACCAACCGCGCGGTAAGCAGGTGAATAATCCCAGCGGGATCTGGTATACGCCCGTCAGCGGGATATGGCAGACCGTATGGCTCGAACCGGTGCCTGTGAAGTACATCGCCGGGATTCGCACCACGCCCGATATCGACCGGAAGACCCTGCGCGTGGAGGTCGACGCCGCTGCCGCGCAGGTTTCCGATATGGTAGAGGTGACCGTGCTGGACGGAGGAAAAGAGATTGCCCGGGCGAAGGCGGTGAACGGCGTTCCGGTGGAGGTCGCGATGCCGGCGGACATGAAACTGTGGAGCCCCGACTCCCCGTTCCTGTACGACCTGAAGGTCGCGCTCGTTTCAGACGGCAAGGAGGTCGATCGAGTGGACAGCTATACCGCGATGCGTAAGTATTCGACCGCCCGCGATGCCGACGGAATCATGCGGCTGCAACTCAATAACAAGGATATTTTCCATTTCGGCCCGCTCGACCAGGGCTGGTGGCCCGACGGCCTGTATACGGCCGCGACCGACGAAGCGCTCGAATACGATGTGATCAAGACGAAAGACTTCGGATTCAACATGATCCGCAAGCACGTCAAGGTGGAGCCGGCTCGTTGGTATACTTTCTGCGACCGTCACGGGATTATGGTATGGCAGGACATGCCCAGCGGCGACGGCGGTCCGCAGTGGCAGATGAAGCAGTATTTCGACGGGGCCGAATGGAAACGCGGCGCGGAATCGGAGGCCAACTACCGCAAGGAGTGGAAAGAGATCATGGACTACCTCTATTCGAATCCCTGTATTGCCGTGTGGGTTCCGTTCAACGAAGCGTGGGGACAGTTCAAAACGCACGAGATCGCCGAATGGACCAAAACCTACGATCCGACCCGGTCGGTGAATTCGGCCAGCGGCGGAAACCACTACACCTCCTGCGGCGATATCCTCGACCTGCATAATTATCCGCAGCCCGAGCTGTACCTGTACGACACGAAGCGCGTGACGGCGCTCGGCGAGTACGGCGGTATCGGGTATGCCGTCGACGGGCATCTGTGGGTGCCCGACCGCAATTGGGGATACGTGCAGTTCAAGAGCCCGGAAGAGGTGACCGACGCCTACCTCAAATATACCGGTATGCTGAAGGATATGATAAAACGCGGATTTTCGGCCGGCGTTTATACGCAGACCAGCGACGTCGAGATCGAGGTGAACGGGCTGATGACCTACGACCGGAAGCTGATCAAGGTGGACGAGGCGAAAATCAGCGCGCTGAACAAAGCGATCTGTAAATCGTTGGACAAGTAAACAAAAAAGGAAACGGAGTGCACAATAAACGGTGCGTCCTTTTCGTTCTACTACCGAGTTTTAGATAGTAAAAACAAGGTGGTCTTATTCAGAAAATGCGGCGGGTATGGGATCCTGCCGCATTTTTTATCCGGGAGGCCGGGAAAGAGATGCCGTTCCGCCGACCGGACGTTTTGTCCGGATATGCGTGCCGAAACGACAGTTTGGCGAGAAACCGGAAATTGTGGCACGTATTTTGGTAATTCATAAATACGGCAGAGGGATTCTAAAAAGGGTTTATAAACCCGAAACGATCCGGATGCAAAGATTGGCACAGAGTTTGAAGTATAATACATCGAAGGAAAGAAGTAAAGTGGACAAGCAACAAGGTTTCTTCATTTATTTAAGTTTGGGTTAGTAGTTTAGGGATAATTCCCCGGAAAAGAGGCAACCGCGACGGTTCCCTCTTTTTTGTTTTTGCGATTCCTTACAAACGCTACGGGGGAGCGAACGATCGTTTGCTCCCCCGTAGGTTCGACCGGTATGATTCGGGCTTTTGTCTATATTATATCATTTTATCGGTCGGTCGAAAAAATAGTCTGTTCCGTAGGTGGTTTTTTAACGGCAAGACGCCGTGTGTTTCACACGGCGTCTTGTTCGGTATCGGAAAATGTTTCCCGTCCTATTTCTTGTGGAGACGGATCGCGCGGATGTACAGCGGGGTTCCGTTGATGTTGTTGATATCGAAACGCAGCCGGTCTCCCTTTTTGCCCGCATTCGGGAAGTTCTGCAATACCTGGGCCTTGCCTGCGGTCAGGTCGAACGTGATGGACTTCCAGTCATTTGAGGCCGGAATCGACAGGTTGGGGATCGATCCGCCCGCTGCGATCTGCAGGAACAATTCGAGACTGGCGCTCTTCGCGCATTTGTATTCGAACGATAGGTAATTCTCGTCGGCTGCGATATCGCGGGTCAGCGACGCCGTGAAGATATACGGGTCGTCCGGTTTCCCTGCTTCGGGTTCGGACGGTTCGTACAGGTAGCTGTAACCGGTTTCGTAGCTGAAATAATCCGTAAGGTCTTCGAAACGCCCCAGTTGGTTGGCGGATTCGGTCTGCAGTCCCAGGAAGAGGGCTGCGGCCAGCGTGGATTCTTCGGCGTTGCGCGCCCGGATATGCAGGTTCCGGAGTTCGAGCTCGGTTCCGGCCCCGTCGCCGATCACGAGCCGGAAACGGGAGCCTATCCCGCCCCATGCGGCCTCGGCGATCTGCTGGCCGAGGTCGAACGAATAGGTCGTCCATTGCGATGCCGCGGAGAGCGGTTTGATCTTATAAACGGTCTGCGTTATATCGTCCAGGACGATTGCCAGCGAAATCGCCTTGCCGCTCTTGTATTCGAACGTGAGCACCTTGTCCGATATGCCGTCGGCGACCCGCTGGGTCGTGAACGATGCGTCGGCGCCCGTGGCGGTCAGTTTGTAGGTATAGCCGGTCGTAGGCGACGAGGCTTCCTCCTCTACGGTCAGGTTGTTGCTGTCCTTGATATAAAAATATCCTTTCGGGAAGTTCGGATCGTCGTCTACGTCTTCGCCGTTCATCCGGATCTGAGCGAAACGGGAACGGATTTCGTCGACCGTGCCGATCTTCAGGTAGACGTCGTATTCGAAGACGAGTCCTTTGGTGATGGCGAAAGTCCGCAGCGGCGCGAAATAGGAGCAACTGCCGCCGGTCGGACCGGACGAACCGCCGTTGAAACGGTAGTTGGTCGATAACGACGATCCGGGCGAGTAAACGCCGATGCCCCATTGCGAGTCGTCCACGTAAGCGGCCCAGTGTTCGTCGCGGGTATGCTTTTCGTTCGGCCAGCCCGGAACGACCGTGGTCAGCGCGGCATTGGTCCACGGACTGTCGCCCTTGTAATATACCAGGTTCTTCAGGGCATAGTCTACGAAGACGGCCGGAACTTCCTGTTCGGTAGCCGGATGGTCGGTCGCGTCCGCCCCTGTGTTGCGGAACGTATAGTGAATGTGGGCCACGTCGCCGTCGAGTGTGATTTTTTCTTCCATCTGACATTCGGTCAGCAGCTTGCCGGAAGCCCAGTGCACCGGAACCGAAACGATTTCCAAGCTGGAGCTGGTGATATTCTGCGACAGGATTTCCGGTTTCTGACCGCGCCATCCGCCGCCCTGAATCGGGTTCCACCCCCAATCCTTACCGTCCCATTTGCTGCCGTCCGCTTCTCCGTAATAGGATTGCTGGACGAAACGTCCTTCGTCGGCATGGTTCAGTAGGTTGCGCTTGGTATTTACTTCCGAGAAGTGGAAGATCGATCCGCCGTGGGTCAGGTCTATACCCAGTTGGACGACTCCGTTGTTGAGGTAGGTCGCGTTCTGCATACCCGCTTCCGGCCACGCTTCCACCGGTGTGGCGGTGCCGGTTACGGCTTCCGATTGCTTGCCGTTGTCGTATACGGCCGCTACCGAGAACGTATATTCGGTTCCGTTGGTCAGTCCGGTCGCCTCGTATCCGGTCGTGTCGGCCTTGACGGTGGCGCTTCCGTTTCCGGGCGTCCAGCTTACGGCGTATTCTTTCAATCCTTCGACGTTCTTGGGAGCTTTCCACGAAAGGTTCGCTTTTTTATCGGGCGCCGTGATTACCAGTCCGGTCGGAGCAGCCGAGAACGGCGTGCCCTGTTCGACGAGGGCGTTCGACTTTTTGCCGTCGTCGTATGCGGCCGCTACCGAGAACGTATACTGGGTTCCGTTGGTCAGTCCGGTCGCCGTATAGGTGGTCGTGCCGGCCGCTACGGTAGCGCTTCCGTTTCCGGGCGTCCAGCTTACGGCGTATTCTTTCAGTCCCTCGCCGTTTTCGGGAGCCTGCCAAGAAAGGGTGATTTCTTTATCCCACGGGGTTACGACCAGGTCGGTCGGTTCCGGTTTGACCGATGCGGCCGGAGTGCCCTGCTTGGTCACCACTTCCGATTTTTGCCCGTTGTTGTACACGGCGGCGATGGAGAAGGTATAGGCGGTTCCGTTGGTCAGTCCGGTGGCGGTGTACAGCGTCGTTCCCGCCTGGACGGTCGCCTGCCCGTCTCCCGGTGTCCAGGTAATGGAGTACTCCTTGAGATTCTCGCTTTCCGGCGCGGTCCAGCTCAGCGTGACGCTACCGTCGCCCGCCTGTACGGCCGCATTGGTCGGCGCCGGCGTCGGATACGACGCGTCGGCATTGTCTTTCTTGCACGACATAAACATCAACGCCGGCAATAACAGTAGCAAAGTACTGACTTTGAAAAATTTTTTCATAGATGGAAAAATTTAGTTTAAAAATCAAATAAAATTGCGTTGTGGTTTGTCGGGGTCGGACCATTCCACAGGAACAGCTCCAACGGTTAAGTTGTAAACAAATGTAGAATAAATTTCCGAATTTCGCCTTATCCGGAGTCGAATTTCGTACGAATCGGGACAGGATTCTTCCTGCGACCTTGACCGGGTGCGGGAAAATCGCGGCGGGCGGAACGGATTGTCGTATGGTCGGAGAGGGGTTACCGTCTCGAAAACAGCCACTTCAGCATTTGCAGCAGGATCAGGATCGAGGTGGCGATCAGGATGAAGTGTCCGTAACCGTTGTCGCGGTCGAACACGATCAGGACGATCGATCCGATGAAGAGTCCGATCAGCATGATGACGTAGGCGATCCGGCGGCTGACCATTCGGATGGTTTTGATAAACAGCGTGTTGTCGTCGAGGATGACGTCGTGTTTGATTTTGCCTTCTTTCAGTTTGTAGAGGATCTCGCTGACGTCGTTCGGGAAATCCCGGATGAAACTGACGTAATTGTTCAGCGTGTCGTAGATTTCGGAGGCGATGCGGCGCGGCGAATATTTTCCCTTGACGACTTCTTTGGCGTAGGGGACGATGACCGGCGCCAGCGCCAGCGACGGATCGAGCGACGTGGCGAATTTTTCGAGCGTGGCCAACGCCTTGATCAGCATAAAGATGCCCGACGGAATTTGCAATTTGTACTTGACGATGATGTCGACGCAGTTCTGGATCGCTCCGGCGAAGTTGATCGTTTCTATCGGGATGCCGGTATACTGCATCATCATCTGGTGGATTTCGAATTTCAGTTCTTCGCGGTGTTCGAAGAATTTTTTACCGCACAGCGTGACCAGCGCATGTGAAATCGTGTCGCTGTTGCGCGAGACGAAGCCGATGGCGAAATCGGCCAGGAAGTCGAGGTCGCGGGGCGTGAGCGCCCCGACCATCCCGAAGTCGATGAAGCCGATGACGTTGCCTTCCATCACGAAGATATTGCCCGGATGCGGGTCGGCGTGGAAGAATCCGTGCTTCAGGATCATCGTGAGCAGGGCGTCGGCGCCGTTGCGGGCGATTTGCGACAGGTCGAGTCCCGCCGCCTGCAACGCCCCGAGGTCGTCGGGCGGAATGCCGTGGATCTTCTCCATCACGAGCAGCTTTTTCGTGCAGTGCTGCGTATGGACGACGGGAATGTGCACCGACGGGTTGTCCTTGAACATGATCCGGAAGCGGTTGATATTCGACGCTTCGATCGTGTAGTCCAATTCTTTGAGGATCGTGGCCGAAAATTCGTCGATCAGGCCGGTGATGTTCATCGCGGCCAGTTCCGGGTACTGCTTCGCGAAGCGTTTGGACAGGTATTTCAGCAGGTAAATGTCCAGTTTGATCTTGTTCTCGACGAAGGGACGTTGGATTTTGACGACCACCTCGTCGCCGGACAACAGGCGTCCCTGATAGACCTGCCCGATCGAGGCGGCGGCCAGCGGCAGCCGGTCGAATTCGCTGAAAACCTGTTCGAGCGGAGCGTTCAGCTCTTTTTCGATCAGCGCGATGGCGTATTCGCTGTCGAACGGGACGGCGCGGGACTGCAGTTTTTTGAGTTCGATCCGGAATTTCTCCGAAACCATATCCGGGCGATCGGCCAGGATCTGCCCGAATTTGACGAACGTGGGGCCGAGATCTTCGATGGTCATCCGGATCCGTTCCGGAGTCGTGTGGACGATTTTGTGGACTTTGCGGCGCCGTTTTCCGAAACGGGTGTGCGCGAACAACTCCCCGAACGAATGCTTGATCAGGATTCCCATGATCTGGAAAGCCCGGTTCATCTGCAGGAACGATATGTAGATGCTGACGATTTTCATAACGTTTTATTGTTGAGCGTCCTGTTTAGTTCTTCGAGCGTGCGGTTCAGTCGATCCATCTTCTCGATCAGCTCGCGGTTGTCCGCCGCGGGCGGTTCCGCGTCGCGGGTCTGCGCGAACAACTGCCGCAGCAGCAGTTCGTCCTTCAGCGATTCGGCCATCCGCAGCAGGCTCTCCGCGATGTGCTCGCTGCGCTGCGGGTCGGCGTCCATCTTTTCCGAAATGATTTTCGAAACTTTGTCGACGAAAAGATCCCTTTCCGACAGTCCGATCGTGAGGATCAGTCGCATGATGTTGCTGTACAGTGCTTTCATCGTATCGTAATCACAGTGCAATATTACGTATAATTTGCCGGAAAATGCAAGATGTTTGCCAATTCCGCCGTAAATTTGTCATAACGAAGACCGCCGGCCGCACTTCGCGGCGCGAATCTCCTCCGCCGGGCGCAACGGGAACCGCCCCGGCATGACAATTGCTGGATAAGATGCAGATTGCGTATATTTTATACGGTCCGTATACGGAGATCGGATCGCGCGGCGTTTTTTTAACAGAGGCATACCGAAATAATAATGCGTGTTATGAAAAAGATTGTTTTGATCGTTTTGTTGACGTTGCTGGGCGGCGGATTGTCCGCGCAGACGAATTCCCGCAAAGCGGCCCGACAGGTCGAGAAAGCGCGCCGGGCCGCGATGGACAGCGTGTTGCACCTCGGTGCGGTGCAGGTTTTGGAAAGCGGCGCTTTCGTAGTCGAAGTCGACCGGCTTATTTTCAAACGGGGGCGTACGGCCAGCGTCAGTTCGAATACGAATTTCGTTTCCCGCGACGGCGACGAGGCGTTCGTGCAGATAGCCTTCAATACGGTGCTGGCCGGGCCGAACGGCGTGGGCGGCATTACGGTGCGCGGAAACGTGTCGGATGTCACCGTCCGGACGGACAAAAAAGGATATCTCTACTACGGGATGAACGTTCAGGGGATCGGGATCTCCGCGCGGGTCGATATCATGCTGATTCCGGGCGCCGACCGCGCCAGCGTGACCGTCGATCCGAATTACAGCAGCAACCGGATTACGATGGAAGGAAGGGTGCTTCCCTCTGTCGATTCGAGGGTCTTTAAGGGACGTTTTCACTAATAAAGGCGTTTCCGGAAAATCCGCCGCCCCGCGCCAGTCAGAAATCCTGATTGGCGCGGGGCGGCGTGCATGGTGCGGAATGTTACCGTTCCGGCGGGTAGTCCGACAGGATGCCGCTCGTATGGCGGAATTGCTGGAAAACGAGCGGGTCGCCGGCGAATCGGGCCGAAAGTTCTTCCCGGACGGCGTCGTCGTGGACGCCCGGAATCAGCGTCGTGCGGAACCGGTAGTCGATCCCGCTGTTGCGCAGCAGGTCGATCGACCGTTGCACGTTGTCCATCTGGCGGTCGGTGACGGCCGGATAGATTTTCGCGTAGTGTTCGCGGTCGGGGATCGTTTTGATATCCATGGCCACGCAGTCGACCAGTCCCATGTCGATCAGGGCGGACAATAGTTCCGTATTCGTCCCGTTGGTATCGAGCTTGATCCGGTATCCGTGCCTTTTGACTCTCTCCAGAAAGCCGGTCAGTCCGGGGTGCAGGGTCGGCTCGCCGCCGGTTACGACGACTCCTTCGATCCACTCCCTGCGCCGCCGCAGGTAGTCGAGAATGACCGTTTCGGACAGATCGGGTAGGTGATCGGTCAGCGAGGGGAGTACCAGCGACGGGTTGTGGCAGTAGTCGCACCGGAAATTGCATCCTTTGGTGAATACGACGGCCGAAAGTACTCCCTCCCAATCGATTAGACTCTGTTTGACAAAACCTCCGATTCGCATGTCAGATCGCTGTTTCGTGGACGATCCGGTGGTCGAACAGCTTGCGGTCGGCGAACTCCTCCCGTTTCCCGTCGTTCCACTGGCTTACCGGGCGCATGTATCCGACGATACGGCTGTATACTTCCGCCTTGCCGCCGCATTTGGGACAGACGAAATGTTCGCCGGACAGGTAGCCGTGCGAAGGACAGATGCTGAACGACGGCGACAGCGTGATGTAGGGCAGCCGGAACCGGCCGGTCACGCGGCGCACCATGTCTCGGGCGGCTGCGGGCGATACGGCGCTTTCGCCGGTGAAGACGTGGAACACCGTTCCCCCGGTGTACAACGCTTGTAGCGGATCCTGCATTTCGAGCGCTTCGTACAGGTCGTCGGTAAAGTTTACCGGCAGGTGGGTCGAATTGGTGTAGTAAGGCTTGGCGCCTTTCAGCAGTCGGTCGGCTTGGTTCGCCGTGATGATATCCGGATAACGCTTGGTATCGAGCATCGCGAACCGGTAGGCGGTGCTTTCGGCCGGAGTGGCTTCGAGGTTGTAGATATTGCCGGTTTCCTCCTGGAATACGGCCAGCACGTCCCGCATGAAGCGCATCGTTTTTTGGGCGAATGCCGCGCCCTCTTCGGTGGCGATTCCGACGCCGAGGAAGTTCAGACAGCATTCGTTCATCCCGTTGATGCCGATCGTCGAGAAGTGGTTTTTCCAATAGCAGCCGAAACGGTCGTGGATGTGGCGCAGGTAGAATTTCGAATAGGGATAGAGTCCCTTTTCGGTGTAGCGCTCGATGACCTTGCGTTTGGTTTCGAGGCTTTCGCGGGCCAGCTCCATCAGGTGGCGCAGCCGTTCGAAAAACGACTTCTCGGACCCCGATTCGTAGCCGAGTCGCGGCAGGTTGATCGTCACGACGCCGACCGACCCGGTCAGCGGGTTCGACGCGAACAGTCCGCCGCCGCGCTTGATTAGTTCCCGTTTGTCGAGCCGCAGCCGGCAGCACATGCTGCGCACGTCGTCGGGTTTCATGTCCGAGTTGACGAAGTTCGAGAAGTAGGGGATGCCGTACTTGGCGGTCATCTGCCAGATGCCGTCGTAATCGGGATTTTCCCAATCGAAATCGGGCGTGATGTTGTAGGTCGGGATCGGGAACGAGAACAGGCTGCCCGCCGCGTCCCCTTCGTACATCACCTCGGCGAAGGCCTTGTTGAGCAGCGTCATTTCGGGCTGAAAATCGCCGTAGGTCTCCTCTTTTATTTCGCCGCCGCAAACCACCGGCTCGTTTTTCAGGAAGTCGGGGACGGTCAGATCCATCGTGATGTTCGTGAACGGAGTCTGGAAACCGACCCGCGTCGGAACGTTCAGGTTGAACAGGAATTCCTGCAAGCACTGTTTGACCTGCGCGTAGTCGAGCCCGTCGTAGCGGACGTAGGGCGCGAGGAAGGTGTCGAAATTCGAGAAGGCCTGCGCGCCGGCCGCTTCGCCCTGCATCGTGTAGAAGAAGTTGACGATCTGTCCGAGCGCTGTCCGCAGGTGCCGGGCCGGCGCGCTCTGCGCTTTGCCTTCGACTCCTTTGAACCCGGTCGTCAATAGGTCTTTCAGATCCCAGCCGACGCAGTAGACGCTCAGGAAGCCCAAGTCGTGGATGTGCATAGCTCCGCTTTTGTGCGCGTCGGCGACCTCTTCGGAATAGAGCCGGCCGAGCCAGTACTGCGAAGTAATCATCGTCGAAATGTGCTGGTTGAGGCCTTGCAGCGAGTAGGCCGAATTGGCGCTTTCCTTGACCCGCCAGTCGTCCTGCGACAGGTAGTCGTCCATCACGTCGAGGTTCGAAAACAGCTCTTTCGATTCGCGGAGCTGTTCGTGCTGCCGACGGTAGAGCATGTAGTTTTTCAGCAGCGCGAAATCGCCGCGACGGTACAGCGCCTGCTCGACGGCGTCCTGCACCTGTTCGACGTGCGGCGTCTGTTCGGCGCTGTTTTTTTCGAGCGAGGCCACCACTTCGCCGCACAGCCGGCGTGCTTCTTTGCGGTTCGGCGCACCGGAGGCCCGCATGGCCTTGAAGATCGCCTGTTCGATTTTCTCCGGACTGAATTGGGCGATCTCGCCCGTCCGTTTTACGATTTGCCGTAAATGAGTCTGTCCATTCATCTTGTTTGAATTTTAAACAGTTAAACAATAAGATAAAATGGTAACTCCGGGAGGATAAAAGATATCGGGCCGCGTACGGAGGGCCCCGACATTCGATCGCTCTTCACCCGAAAGCTACAATGCAATTCATCCGGCAGGTCTTCTGACTTGTTCCGGGTCGCGCGCCTTCCCATCGGGTAAACCGACAGTGGCATTCGGGTTTGCGCGGCCTTTGGCAGGAACTTACAGCTACGGGGATAGTTCCCGACTTTCACGGGATTCCCTTTTGATCTCCCGCCGGGCGAGAAGCCCGGCATCGAGAACCGAATGTTTTCACAAACATAGCGAATCGTTTCGACGGAAAACATTTTCGGCGGAATACTTATTAACAACTTATAAACCTATTCGATTAAACGGTTGGCTGTCATCGCCGAAAGCGACGGGGAAAGACGGTATGCAAAAAGGCCGCTCGCCCGAAACGGCGAACGGCCCTGAAAGAGATCCCGGAAACGGGCGGAAACTATTTTTTCACCAGTTTGCAGGGATAGTGCGCTTTGTATTTCCCTTTGGTCATCGCGGCCAGTTTGCTTTTCAGCAGAGTTCGGCGCAGCGGCGACACGTGGTCGATGAACAGTTTGCCGTCCAGGTGGTCGTACTCGTGCTGGATGACCCGCGCCGCGAAACCTTCGAACTCCTCGTCGTGCTCGACGAAATTTTCGTCCGCGTAGCGGATCCTGATCCGCGACGGCCTTTCGACCCGTTCGTTGATTCCCGGCAGGCTCAAACATCCTTCGTCGAACGGAACGGCGTCGCCGGAGCGTTCGTAGATGTGCGCGTTGATAAAGGCTTTTTTAAAACCGGCCAGGCTCGGATCCTTGTCGGCGTTCACCGAAGCGTCGACCACGAAGATCCGGATGTTGCGGCCCACCTGCGGGGCGGCCAGTCCGACTCCGTCGGCTTCGTACATGGTTTCCCACAGGTTTTCGAGAAATTTGTCCAGTTCCGGATAATCTTTGGCGATGTCTTCGGATTCTTTGCGCAAAACCGCCGAACCGTAAATATAAATCGGAAGTAACATATCGTTCGTTTGCTGTTTTTAATCCTGTTATACCAGATGCCGGATCAGTTCCGTCCGGTCTCCGGGAAGCAGGTCGATCATCGGGATTTCGATCAGCGTGTAGCATCCCGGTTTCTGCAACATAGAAGCCCGCGCCGAGGAGACCAGTATCTGGGCCGTAAGCGCCGGATTGTTGATCTTCATATTGAATTCGAACAGTTGGTTCTGCGTTTTGCCCGAAACGCCCTTGCGCGTCAGGTTGACGCCATGTCCCATGTCCAGCAGCGCGTCCACGCTCTGCACCTGCATCACGTGCGTCTCGTCGTGTACGAAATAGGCGTCTTTTTTGATCGCGTCGGCCACCTTGTCGAAATCGTAGCCCTCTTTCAGCTCGATGTAAACCATCCTCCGGTGAATGCCCGTCCCGGTCGGAATCGTCATCGACAACGCGGCTTTAACCCCGTCGATCGCCTTGACGGCTACGGTGTGACCCATGCTCATGCCGGGGCCGAAGTTCGTGTAGGTAATCCCTTTCGGGGCGCAGGCTTCGAGCAGGGCGCGCACCACCGAGTCGCTGCCCGGGTCCCAGCCGGCCGACATGATCGAAACGGCGCCGTGCTGCGCGGCCGCCTTGCCGAGCGTCGCGTGCTGTTCGGCGACCTGCGTATGGATGTCGAAACTGTCCACCGTGTTGATCCCTTTTTCGAGCAGTTTCAGCGCGAAGCTCTGTACGCTGCGGCTCGGCGTGCAGAGAATCGCCACGTCCACCTTGCCGAGCGATCCGATTTCGGTGGCTACGGTGTAGCTTTTCAACTCTTCGGGCACGTTCGCGGCGTCGCGGCGGATGATGCCCGCTATTTCGAAGTCTTCGGCCGCCTGCAACGCTTCGAGTACGTATTTTCCGATGTTGCCATATCCGACGATGGCTGCTCTGATCTTTTTCATCTTCTTCTTAACGTTTTATGGATTCGATAAATTGTTGTCTCGCGAATCGAGGTATCCTTGCAGGATGATCGCCGCGCTGACGCGGTCGACCAGCCCCTTGTCCTCGCGGCGGCGTTTTTTCGGAACGCCTCCGTCGATCATCGCCCGCAGCGCCAGCTTCGAGGTGAACCGCTCGTCGAACAGTTCGATCCGCATCGCGGGCATCTCTTTACGTAGTTTCTCGACGAACGGACGGATGTAGGTATAGGACTCCGACGGCTGCCCGTCCATCTGCAGCGGCATACCGATTACGATCGCGTCCACCGCGTTGGCCGCGGCGTAGCTCTTGACGTAGTCCATCAGCGTATGGGTCGGAACGGTATCGAGGGCGTTGGCGATGATCTGCAACGGGTCGGTCACGGCAAGGCCCGTCCGTTTGCGTCCGTAATCGATAGCCAATATTCTCCCCATATGCGACGATAATCCGTTGAATGATCCGATTGCTGCGTCCGGCCGCCTTGCCCGCAGCGTTTCCATGGGACTCTCCCGGGGACGTTTGGTGATTCCCCGGTAGATATCCGGCTGGTTTATAGCTTGATCCGCAGACGGACTAGCGGGCGACAGACGGCATGAAACGCGCGTTATTCTGTGCAAAGTTAAGAAAAAAACTTATCTTTGTTTTGCATTCTGGAGATTATGTGTTTTCCGGACGATCCCGCTGCGATCGCAATACGGAAACCGCGAGGCGGACGAAAGACGAGTGAAAATGCAATTAGGGTATCGGTTTAAAAAAGAAGATGAGCGTATGATGACGTTACAGGAAGTTATAGTGGAGTCGCATGACGATTTTCCGATATGGTCGTCCGTCGTCGTCGGTTTCGATGACGACAAAAGTTTGGTCGTGTTGCTCGAACACGACGATTACGACGAGCCGGACTATGCTTACAAGGTTTATGCGACCGTCGATAAGCGCGACGCGATGGGAATGGCCCGGCGTCTGAACGTTTCGTTGACCGATTTGCCGGCAATCATTTTTAAACGGTACGGCGAAGCTTCGAACGTATTTGTACCTTCCGAGGTGGAAGCTACTTTTAAAGACATCCTGGATTTTATCCTCGATTGCGGCGTCCGCTATCGTTTGAAGAGAGAAGATAAATCGTGAAAGGCCGTTTGCAGCCCGGCGTTGCCGCACGGACGTTTCCGCTTTTCGCCGGCAGTTTCTTTTTTATTCGTATTTGTCCGTTAAATCTCTTATATATAGTTGGATGCAATATTTCTTGCGGAGAACTTCTTTTGGAAATCTCCGAATAAAAACATATACTTGCACTCCGTATGTTTAAATTTAACCGACTCTTTTTTTGATATGAAAAAACCAGGTTTTCCGGTATGGCTGTTCGCATTGCTGTCGTTCGGCAGTTTGTATGCGCAGGACGGGAACGTTTTGCCGGCGGGCATTCCGACCGACGGGGTGCATATCCGCGACCCGTTCGTGCTGGCCGATTCGTCGGACGGGACTTACTATATGTACGGGACGACCCGCGGAGACGGGTTCGACGTTTTTTCGAGCCGCGATCTGGAGACTTGGCAGGGGCCCCGCGCAATTTTTCAGCGGACTCCTGATTTTTGGGGCGATCAATGTTTCTGGGCGGCCGAGTGCCATGCTTATAAGGGCAAATATTATTTGTTCGCGACGGTGCGCGGTGCGGCAGACAGTCTGCTCGGAACGGCCGTTTTCGTTGCGGACAGTCCGAAAGGCCCTTTTCGCGAGCACAGCAAGGGACGCTTGACGCCGCGAACGTGGCAGGCGCTCGACGGGACGCTGTACGTCGATGGGAAGGGGAATCCGTGGATGGTTTTCTGCCACGAATGGACGCAATTGGGCGACGGAACGGTGGAAGCCGTCCGGTTGAGCCGCAACCTGAAAAAAGCCGTCGGAAAACCGGCGACGCTGTTCCGCGCGTCGTCCGCGCCGTGGGTCAGGCCGCATACGCCGGGCAATTACGTGACCGACGGACCGTTCCTGTACCGGAACCGGAAAGGCGAACTGCTGATGCTGTGGTCGTCGTTCGGCGACCGTGGGTACGCGATCGGGGTGGCCCGTTCGCAGAGCGGCGAGGTTGCCGGGCCGTGGTTGCAGATGCCCGAGGCGCTCTTCGCGCGCGACGGAGGGCACGGAATGTTGTTCCGTACGTTCGACGGAGAACTGTTGCTGAGCATCCACCGGCCGAACGTGCCGCCCGACGAGCGTCCGCGCTTTTTCCGGGTGGAAGAGAAGGCCGACGGATCGCTCTGCCTGGTCGAAAAGCAGGCGGAATAAACCGATGAAAAAATAATCCATTTACGATAATGACACAGGAAGAACTTTTTAAAAAGCTGGTTGCTCACAGCAAGGAGTACGGGTTTATTTTCCCGTCGAGCGAAATATACGACGGTCTGAGCGCCGTATACGATTACGGGCAGCAAGGCGTGGAGTTGAAAAACAACATCAAGCGTTACTGGTGGGAGTCGATGGTGCGGCTGCACGACAATATCGTCGGGATCGACTCGGCGATCTTCATGCACCCGAAGATATGGGAAGCGTCGGGACATGTCGGGGCGTTCAACGATCCGCTGATCGACAATCGCGATTCGAAGAAGCGTTACCGCGCCGACGTGCTGATCGAGGATTTCATCGCCAAACAGGACGAGAAGATCGCCAAAGAGGTCGAAAAGGCCCGTAAGCGTTTCGGCGAAGCGTTCGACGAGGCGAAATTTCTCGAGACGAACCCGCGCGTAATCGAACACAAGGCCAAACGCGACGCCGTGCACAGCCGGATGGTCGCCGCGCTGAACGACAACAACCTGGAAGAACTGCGCCAGATCATCGTCGATAGCGAGATCGTTTGTCCGATCTCCGGTACGCGCAATTGGACGGAAGTGCGCCAGTTCAACCTGATGTTCGAAACGAAGATGGGGTCGGTCAGCGAGGGCGCCAACACGATCTACCTGCGGCCCGAAACGGCACAGGGTATTTTCGTCAATTTCCTGAACGTGCAGAAGACCGGCCGGATGAAAATTCCGTTCGGGATCGCACAGATCGGTAAGGCGTTCCGCAACGAGATCGTCGCTCGGCAGTTCATTTTTCGTATGCGCGAGTTCGAACAGATGGAGATGCAGTTTTTCGTGCGTCCCGGCGAGGAACTCGAGTGGTTCAAAAAGTGGAAGGCGACGCGCATGAGTTGGCACCGCGCGCTCGGTTTCGGCGACGAGCACTACCGTTTCCACGACCACGACAAGCTGGCCCACTATGCCAATGCCGCGACCGACGTCGAATACGAATTTCCGTTCGGATTCAAAGAGGTGGAGGGAATCCATTCGCGCACCGATTTCGACCTTGGCAACCATCAGAAGTTCTCCGGCAAGAAGATTCAGTATTTCGATACCGAGACCGGCGAAAGTTATGTGCCTTACGTGGTCGAAACGTCGATCGGCGTCGACCGGATGGTGTTGCAGGTGCTGTCCGCTTCGTACGAGGAGCAGCAGCTCGAAGGCGGCGAGAGCCGTATCGTGATGCATATTCCGACGGCGCTGGCTCCGGTCAAGGCCGCCGTGCTGCCGCTGGTCAAAAAGGACGGTTTGCCCGAAGTGGCCCGCGATATACAACATGCGCTCAAATGCGATTTCAACGTACAGTACGACGAGAAAGACAGTATCGGCAAGCGTTACCGTCGTCAGGATGCGATCGGAACCCCGTTCTGCATTACGGTCGACCACCGGACGCTCGAAGACAAGACGGTGACCGTGCGGCACCGCGATTCGATGGAACAGCAACGCGTCGCGATTGCCGATCTGTCCGGCATGATCGCCGAGGAGACCGGTTTCCGGAACTTTTCGCCAAGCTGTGTTAATCGGGTAAATACCCGCAGGAACGAGAGGCTGCCCCGCGAGAGGCAGCCTTCGCTGTTTGCGGGTTTCGAAAAGATACGTATCTTGCATCGGAAAAGGATGCGCAAAAAAACGGTTTATGAAAGGAACTGCACTTTTCCCGGGGTCGTTCGATCCCTTTACGTTGGGACATAAATTCGTCGTAGATCAGGGGCTCGAACTTTTCGACCGCATCGTGATCGCCATCGGCGTCAACAGCGAGAAGGCGGGGTTGCTGACCCCCGACAACAGGGCGCGACTGATCCGCGACCTGTACCGCGGCGAACCGCGGATCGAGGTGCGGATCTACACCGAGCTGACCGGGCAGTTGTGCCGACAGTTGGGTGTCAAGACGATTCTCCGAGGGTTGCGCAATACGGTCGATTTCGAGTACGAGCGGAACATCATGCAGGTCAACCGGGCGCTGTTTCCGGAGATCAACACCGTGCTGCTGTTCACCCCGGCCGATTACGTGGCCATCTCGTCGAGCGTGATTCGCGAGCTGCTCGCTTTCGGCGGCGACCCGACCCCGCTGATGCCGGAAAACATCGATATTAAGAATTATATGTAATTGTTTGAACCGATAAAATACTGGAAAATATGGAATTTACTGCGGAACTCATCGCCGGTTTCCTCGGCGGGGAAATCGTTGGCGATCCGAAAGCCGTCGTCACCTCGCTGGCCAAGATCGAGGAGGGCAAACCCGGAACTCTCGCTTTTTTGTCGAACCCGAAGTACGAACACTATATCTACGATACCCAGGCGAGCATCGTGATTGTCAACAGATCGTTCGAGCCGACGGCTCCGGTAGCGGCGACGATGGTGAAGGTAGAGGATGCCTATTCGTGCTTTGCGAAGTTGCTCGAACTTTATGTCGCCAACAAACCTCAGAAGACGGGCGTCAGTCCGCTGGCGTCGGTCGATCCGTCCGCCGCGGTCGGAGAGGGGGGCTTACATCGGCGCCTATGCGGTGATCGAACAGGGCGTAAAGACCGGTAAGAATTGCAAAATATATCCGCAGGTATATCTCGGCGACGGGGTGCGGCTCGGCGACAACGTGACGCTGTATCCGGGCGTCAGGATTTACGAAGCCTGCGTTATCGGCAACAATGTGACGATCCACGCCGGATCGGTGATCGGCGCCGACGGTTTCGGTTTCGCCCCGGACGAAAAGGGCGAATTCCACAAAATTCCGCAAATCGGCAACGTGCGGATCGAGGACGATGTCGAGATCGGAGCCAATACTTGTATCGATCGCGCTACGATGGGTTCGACCGTGATTCATAAGGGCGTCAAACTCGACAACCTGATCCAGATCGGCCACAATGTGACGGTCGGGGCCAATACGGTGGCCGCGTCGCAGGTCGGCGTAGCGGGTTCGTCGAAAGTGGGCGCCGGGTGTATGCTGGGCGGACAGGTCGGCATCGCCGGACATCTGACCGTCGGCGACGGCGTGAAATTGGCTTCCAAGTCGGGGATTTCGAACAGCATTCCCGACGGGGAGACTTACATGGGGAATCCGGCGATGCCCGGTATCAAATACCACCGTTCGCACGCCGTGTTCCGCAACCTGCCCGATCTGAGTTATAAGGTGAGACAGCTCGAAAAAGAACTTGAAAAACTGAAAGCGCAGCTTTCGGCAGAATAATTGCGGAGGATCGTTCGGTGGACGGCAGGGTGATTATGGGCATCGACCCCGGAACCAACACGACCGGTTACGGCGTGATCCGTACCGAGGGCAATGCGCTCTCGTGCATCGTGCTGGGCGATATCGACCTGCACCGGATCGGCGATCCGTACCAAAAGCTGAAGTATATTTTCGAGCGGGTCGGGGCGCTGATCGACCAGTACCGTCCGGACGAAGTGGCGCTCGAATCGCCGTTTTTCGGCGAAAACGTACAGAGTATGCTGAAGCTGGGACGGGCGCAGGGAGTGGCGATGGCCGCCGCGCTGAGCCGTGGCGTGACGGTGTCGGAATACGCCCCGCGCCGGATCAAGCAGGCGATTACCGGTCAGGGCGCCGCGTCGAAGGAACAGGTCGCGATAATTCTCAAAAAACTGCTGCGATTGGAGGAGCTGCCGCGGCGTCTCGACGCGACCGACGGACTCGCCGTCGCCGTTTGCCACTTTTTCCAGTCCGCTCCGGTGCCGACGCTCGAAAGTCGCTGTCGGAAAAAGGCGCTCGGCGGCGGTCCCGCTTCCGTAAGTTGGGAGCGTTTTATTTCCGATCATCCGGAACGGGTCAAAAAGTGATTGTAGAACGGAATAATTCCGAAAGCATATGAAAAAATATTTGATTTCATCGATCGTAGCTGCGGCCGTGTTGTGTTCGTGCGCGCAGCCGAAACAGCAGACCGGTTATCGGATCGCCGGCGAGATCGCCGGCGTTGCCGGAAAAGTATACCTGACCGTATTCGAAGGCAAGCTGCCGCGGGTGATCGACTCGGCCGAAGTAAAAAACGGGGCGTTCGAATTTTCGGGCGACTGCGCGGTGCCGATTTTTGCCGCCGTCGAAACTCCGGACGTTCCGTTGGTGCGGTTTTTCCTCGAAAACAGCCCGATGATCCGGATCGTCGGCGCGGCCGACCGGCCGCAGGATATCCGGGTGACGGGTTCGGCGACGGAAGATCTTTACCGGCAGTTCCTCGGGCAGGCCGATTCCGTCGCGAAATTGCTGGACAGCGATTCGGTGAAGCTGTCCAGTACGCGGATCGCCTCGATCTGGAGAAACAAAGGGATAGTCTCGGCCGGGTATTCGTCCGGAAGCATTCCGGCAGCGTGGCGGCGGCTTATGTGCTGTTTCGCGGCCTTTCGTACGAGATGTCTGCGAAGGAGATCCGTCAGGCGCTGGACGGGCTGACCCCGCCGGCCAGCGCTTCGGCTTATGCGGAGCTGCTCGAAAAGATGGCCGCTGCGCTGGCGAGAACCGAACCGGGGCAAAAATATGTCGATATTTCGGTTCCGGATACGGCCGGGATGGAGTTGCCGTTGTCGCGGTTTGTCGGCGAGGGAAAATACGTGTTGCTCGATTTCTGGGCTTCGTGGTGTCCGCCTTGCCGTGCGGAGATTCCCAACCTCGTGACGGCTTATAAAGAATTTCATTCGAAAGGTTTCGAGATTTACGCGGTATCGCTCGACAAAAACAGAAAGGCGTGGCTGGACGGCATCAAAATGTTTAAAATGGATTGGCCGCAGGTTGGCACCCTGAAATTCTGGGAGAGCGCCGCAGCCGAAACCTACGGGGTTCGTTCGATTCCGTCGAACGTGTTGATTGGCCCGGATGGGACGATCCTGGCCCGTAACCTGATGGGAAGCGCGCTTTTGCAGAAGTTGGGGGAATTGCTGGTGCCGCAGCCTTCAAAAAGCGCTGCCGCTTCCGAAAACTCCGCCCCTGCGAATTAATGCGGGAGTCCGTTCCCCCGTATTGAAATGAATGTTCCCGATTTCCGGGGTTTTCATAAGTTCTTGAGGAAAAAATTTGTAAGGAATAATTTTTTGCTTATCTTTGCACTCGCAAAAGGGAAAGGCTCCGTAGCTTAACTGAATAGAGCACTTGACTACGGATCAAGAGGTTACAGGTTTGAATCCTGTCGGAGTCACAAAAACGATTTGCGTAAACGGTGTAGCTGAATAAGTTACACCGTTTTTTATTGTTCTTAGGTAAAACATAGGTAAAACTTTTGAGAATTTCACAGCACAATCTATTTATCTGTATATCAATCGAATACACTTGCAAATATAGAATTAATTTCGTAACTTCGGGATACGATTTTCAGCAACGGAGTTATGAATCATGTTGAGTTATTGCCGTCGAATCGGCGGGATGTTGTTATTAAACAGGTGTTTGATACGTTGGACATGTCGGAAACCACCCGCCGGGAATATGCGGTACGAATACGGCACTTTTTACGGTTTACCGATACGCACGGACTGAATCGTAACAGTTATTTGGAATACAAGCGTTATTTGCAAGGTTGCGAGACGTTCAGCGTATCGACCAAAAACAAATACCTGATTTCGGCAAAGGTATTCCTCGACGGGTTGTACCGGGTACAACTGATCCCGCAGAAGATCACCGACGGCGTAAAAGGATTTTCCCAAAACAGGCTACACAAGAAAGACGGCCTGACCGATGAAGATATAGGAAAGTTACAGTCGTACTGTTCCGCATTGGAACCGACAAAAGCTAATCTAAGACTGAGAGCGATAATCGCTCTCTTTTTGTTTCAGGGCCTCCGGCAAATCGAAGTTGTCCGATTGAATGTCGAAGATATTTCGTTCCGGGATAAAGTCGCTTTGATTCGCGGCAAAGGCCGGGACGATAAAGAACCCGTGTATTTGCATCCTTCGACGGTGAAAGTCTTACGGGAATACCTGCGGTTATATCGTTTCCGCGAGGGCGCATTATTCCGGAGCGACAGCAACCATTGCCGGGGCGGACGGCTCACGACGAAATCCGTCCGGGAGATTATCAAACGAACGTTCCATACCTTACAAATCGACGGAAGCGCGCACGGCTTCCGTCACTATTTTATCACGAAGCTGATAAAGTCCTACAAGGGCGAATTATTAACCGTATCGAAATACAGCCGCCACCGGAGTATTCAGATGCTCGAAGTGTATAACGACGAAGTGATCCGGCAGGAAGATTTGCCGAGGTATTACAGCGTATTCAAAGATATACGGATTTGAGAAAGCCGCGATACATATATTGCTTGGAAGGGAACTGGAACACCAACCCGCGAAGCAAGCAAAATATCCGTTCGATCCTCGATATTCTCTACTACTCCGCCGGGATTAGATACGTCTACCGCAAGTGCAACACGAAAGACGAGTTTTTCGAATACCTCCGGCAATTCACCTTCAAGCGGTACAAGAACTACCGGATTCTGTACATTGCCTTTCATGGCCGACCGAACGGCATACAGATCGGGCGCGACTTCGTGACGTTATCGGAGATTGCGGACGTTTTGGAGGGCGAATTAGCCGATTGTGCGGTTCACTTCGGGAGTTGCAGCACCATGCGGACGAAACGCGCAAATATCGACGATTTCCTGCACCGCACAAAAGCAGACCTTCTTTCGGGTTATCGGAAGCAAGTGGATTTTATTGAGTCTACGGCAGAAGAATTACAATACTTACAAATAAATAATCGTTTTACATATAGACAAAAGCAGAACTTTGTTTCAAAATTAAGTATTGCAATTTTTAGGTAAAATTGTATATTTGTTTATGCGTAAGAAGATTCGAAATGCAATTTCGTACATAGGAGCATTCCTATTTATTTTTGGGATACTCCAGCTTCTTGTGAGTTTATTTTGTGATCCTTGGCATATTGCCATAGTTTTTATTTCTTCTTTGCTCACTGTTATTGTGATTCGCAACCACTTTACGCCTCCATGTCCAAGTGAGAAATATTAATATTTTTCTCGCGGATTTTTCATTTCAACAAGAATTTTACACAAATCTTCAGGATTCTCTATTTTAAGGGTTTCTATTTTCTTTATCAATGCCTTCTGTCTTTGCCTATCTTTCCGTTTGTCAAGAAATTCACTTATATGTTGAATTATTCCTTTGGTCGATATATCTAATCCCCATTTTTCAATAGAAAATTTTCCGCCATTGAGAAGAAGAATTAATAATCCCAATATGCTTATTCCTGCGGGAGACAAAGCATACATGATAATATCCCCGGGAGATTGAACGCACACTTTCATATTGATTTCATCCACATCAATACCCAAGCTATTTTCGTCGGAATATTCCTTAACAAGAGATAATAAATCGCCAACAAAAAGAAAGTCTGTTACAGCAATCTCTTTCTTAGTCTGAACATTTAAAACTAAGAATGTCATCTTGCCCTTTCGGTAGAAGTTTCCGGTTGTACTATCTATAAATTGGGAATAATTATTGGCACTAGAAACAATGTGCCGAGAATTAAATAATAATTGAAGTTGAGGATTGAGTTGTTTCCTATTATATTGTTTGATCCAAGAAATTTTTATCCTTTTAACAAACGGACAATTTTGCAAAAGATTAGAATCTTTTTCTTCATATACTTTGCCATCTACAATACCTATTGCAATAACTTTTTCATTAGATTTCCCCGGAACAATTACCAAATCACCCTCTTTTATTTCACAACAAAATTTTAAAAGTTGAGCTGCGGCATAACTTGCATTTAGTTTATCATCGTTGTTTGTTTCTTTCTTTGGGTGTTTAGAGGCGAAAATCTCTTTGAGTTTAGGAGAGGCATCGACTCCAAAACTATGAGCGAATTTGACTTCTTTCAATGAAATTTCATCATATCCAATTGCCACATATCTATTCTGATAGAAGTCATCATAATAATCACCACCCATTGATCTCACTAGCCAATAGTTTCTATTTTCAGGAATATTCGATGTATTATCTAATAAATTAGATAGATTTAATTCATTCATTGCAAACGTTCATTTAAAGTATTGATTGTAAATCTAGCGATTTTTATTCGAATAACAATGACTAGGTCTCATACTTTGAATGCGTTAGATAATAATAATCCCAAATTTAGATTTATACATGCGTTCACGTGATGTAATAAGAATATCGATCCTTTTTATGTAATTTAACGTTTGATAACTGTAATTACAGAACATTGGAATTTCAAACAAAAACGGAGGCTTTTCGGCCTCCGTTCGTGTGAGTATCAGATTCGGACTATTCCACTAAAACAATGCTTTGGACTTGTACGTTCTCGGACAGTTTGTTGAAACTTCCGGCCTTCCAGTCGTAAACGCCGACCGAATAGGTTTTGGTTTCCCAATCTTCCTCGCTGAGACCGTACATGCGTTCGGTCGCCGCGTCGTAATTCCAGCCGAACCAACTGTCGGCAATGTCGCCGCCGATTTTATTCCCTAACGTCATAGCAGTCGGATCGACGGTATAAAGATCGGTTACGGCGCTTTCGTTTGCCGTTCCGTAATTCGCGACACGCTCGTATACGGCGCAAATGTCGTTGCCTTTTCGGAACAGGTAATCGACGTTATCCGTAGCCAACCGCTCGCCGAGTACCGCTTTCTGCGTCGCCATATCAAACGCCAACAGGTGAAAATCTTCATTCTCTCCGTCGTAAATACGAGGAGTAGTCAGCATTCGGTCGCTTTGCGGATCGTATACCAACGTTCCGTAATCGCTCCAACCTATATCCTGTGTGGTCGTAGGTAGGAATTTTCCGAACGTTACCTTGTCGATCGCTCCGGTCTGCGGGTCGATTTCCGACAGCGAAATTTCGGTATCGGCGGCAACGGCGGATGTGCCGACGCAAAGCGCGTAAAGTTTATCTTCCGTAACGCCGAGCATTTCAATATCGGGAATCGTTTCCGTCAACACCTCGTAGGTTTTCGTCTCGGGATCGAAACGACAGACCGCTCCGGTTCCCCACGCTTCCTCGCGGGCGACGCCGAAGATCATGCCGCTGCCGGGGATCGTCACCGCGCCGCTGAGGTATTCCCCATCCTGAAGCGCCGCGATTTCGGTCACCGCGCCGTTCTCCGCGTCGATTCGATAAACTACGGTATGATTGTCTTTGATCCCGAAACCGTACAGGATAGCCGTTTGCGGTTCTGGCCCAGGTTCTTTTTCTTTCACGCTGATATTGCCCAGATTCATTTCCTTTTCGGCACGTTTCAGGATAACGGCATTTTCTCCGACAGATAAACCTTCCGGTAGTGTAAACGTCAATTTCGATGCCGTCACTTCGATAACAGTCGCTTCTATGGCGGATGAAGTGTTATTATCCGGAGTTAAAACCCGAAACAAAATGTGATCCTCCTGTACAAAACCCTTTCCTTCAATTGTAACGGCATCACCCGCGACAAACTGAGTCGTTGCCGGAGGTAAAACCACATCAGTAACGAGTGGATCGGGTTCAGGTTCTTTTTCCTTAACAGAGATTTTACCCAGCGTCATTTCGGAGGCGCCTCGTTTGAGGATCACCGAATTTTCTCCGGCGGACAGTCCTTCGGGCACTTCAAACGTCAGTTCGGTTGCCGTCACTTTGATAATCGTAGCGCGGATGTCTGTCGTCGGGGCGGTCGCTTTGGTCGGCACCCGGAACAGGATCGCGTCGGACGCGGTGAATCCGTTACCCGTGATCGTGACGGTTTCGCCCGAAGCGAACGAAGTGCCCGCGGCGGGAAGCGTTACATTCGTTACCAGCGGGTCGCCGCCCTCGTTCCCGCCGTCATCCTTACTGCAACCTACCAGCACCACGGCGCCGACAAGCATCGCTAAAAATAGTTTTTTCATAGATTTTTAAGTTAAAAAATAAGGTTTATTGCAATTGTTCCAATAAAGGTTTCAGGATACGGTTTATGAAATCTTCTCCGCAACGGGCGATCTTTTCGTCCGTCAATTGATCGTCGGGCGTTATCTGAAATTCGATATAGCCGTCTTCCGTATAAATCTCCCAATCGCCCGCGGATTCGATTTTGATCTTTTCGATCCATTCGTCGGTCAGGTATTGCGCGGAGTTCATTTCGCCCAATCCGAAATAGACCACATTCTGGGTTTCATCGGCGGTATAGCCGAACTGCACAGAAAACGATACGCCGTTTCGAACGTTTTTCCCGAAAGGGATGCAATAATACAATTCCAACACTGTGGTCAGATCGCGCAATGCTCCTTTTTTGTATTGTGTGAAACGATCTGTAAAAATGTATTTGCTCTGAAATTCTCTACCATTTTCAAAATCGAATTTCAGTCTTTTATGTTTGTCGAAAAACTCCGTTAAGCATTCTTCGATACGGTCGTACTGCGGATTCAGGATTTCCGACAGCGTGTCGATGGTCGTTGCGATGGCTTCCAGCACGACGGGCATATTGGCCAGACATTTGGTTTCGAGCGGTGTGATCTTATTCATAGGATTGTAGTTTTAAAATGTTTTTGCGGTAAAATCGTTTCAGGGAGGATAGCATCCGGCCCTGCTGCGAATCGGGTGTTTCCCAGTCGGGAGACAGAAGCCGGAAAAGCGTTGCCAAATAATTCTCGATTATCGGATCGGTCGGCGAGGCGATCAGGGAATTGAATACATGCGAATAGTCGGCATAGCGCCAGCAATCGCCGCAGTAGGCGCTGTTGTCGCGGTGGCTCAACAGGATAAAGAGCGTCCGGTCGTAATCGTCCGGCATCGTCTTTTCGACATACCGGCGGTAATTATCTAACTGGGTATGCCGCTTGATCGTTGCGACCTCCGAATAAATTTTGTTTTCGATGACGATCTGCCAGCCGTTCCCGCGAATCAGCAAGTCGATCCGCTTGTCATGGAAAGCATCTTTGTTCCATCTACGGCAGACATGCTCCGTTTCGACCTCGTAGCGGTCGCGGGCAATGTTCGCAAGGAATCGTTCGCGGTCGGGAATATCCGGCAGCGATCCGATAAAACGGGCCAGTCGCATACGGCCTTCGGGCGTGCATGCCCATGCGTGTTCCAGTAATTTGGAGTGATAGGTTTCGTGGCAGGCTTTCCCGATCACGTCCAGTATTCCGGCGTTGTTCAGGTACGGATGTTTTTCGACAAACCCGGCGATGCGGGTTTTGTAGAACTCGTCCCGGTGGGCTTCATAGAGCGGAACCAGTTCGTCGATAAAGGCGTTGAACGCCCGGAGCCGTCGATGGCGCTCGGCCTGTTCGGTTCGTTTGCGTTGTTCTTGCAGCCGGATCGTATCGTCGATCCATCGGCTGAATGTTTCGTGTACAGGCATAAAAAACGTGGACTAAACTTGTTTGTTTTTCGAGGTCGTAGGATAACCTTTACACCCAAACAGTAAAGCCCACGTCGTTGGACGTGAGCGTTTACGCTTTACTCTTGGGTGTTTTTGAAATTTCCTACGTTTCGAAAAACAAGAATAAAAGCTAACGCTTTGAATATGTATTATAAAACTTTTCTCTGTTTATTTCATTCGGTAACGGTTTCGATTACGCCTTAAAGATATAAAAACTTTTCGATCCGATTATTATGGCCGCAATAACAGTGACTTGTATGTCCGGATTTTCCGGGCCGGGGCTGATAGGTAGCGACTACCCGCAGGAATCCGTTCGGCTTATCTCATTTAAGGGTACCCCCTCGGAACCGATACGCCGTTATGAAAAGTTACGGCGGGAAATTCGCCCTTGTCCGATTCGTGTTCCGAATACTGCCGATTTTCTCCCTTACCCGGAGACGGGATTGCATGGAATAAGGATCGGAACGATCCGAGACCGAACGAATACGGTGATAGGATATTTATATACTGTGTTACGGGAATGGGTAAGGATTCGAGCCGCGAAAATTTTTCCGAACGAAGCAATGTTTCCGCGATTTCGGTAACTATATGGAAGGCATTTATACAACCGTCCGAAAAATCCCCTTTTTCTTCGGGTTGCACGTCTAACGTATTTTGCTTCGATCTGTCGAGACTCCGGTATTTATTGGGGAATCATAGGATAATTATCCGTAAATTCTCAAAGCGATTTACGAACGAAAAATTACAAGCTGAAAAAATAAAAAAACAGCTTTGCACGGTTTTTATAAAGAATAATTTTTCATTCAATTTGAAGATATACAGAATATTATGTGCCTAAATGGGCTATTCCCGCGTTAAAGTGTGTAAAAAAATGTCGCTTTACACGCTTTACACGGTTTTAATTAAAGTGTTCCTTCGTATTTGTATTGCTGAAAGAAAAATCAATAATCACTCTGTTTACTTCCTTTTAATAGCTTCTCCACATCTTTACGGTGATATAGTGTAATTTTTCCCGGCTTAAAATAAGGCAATTTGCCTGTACTTCGATAGTTTTGTAATGTCCGGGAACTAATGTGGAGTATTCGCATGACTTCCTCCGAAGATAAATATTCTTTTTCTTCGTTTGCCTGCCGATTTAATAATTTCTCAATTCGACTTAGACGTGTTTCTAGTTCTTCTATTCTAGTTTCCAGAACTTCAATGGTTACTTTTTTTCTAACAGGTCCCATACTAATTCTTCAATTGAATCCAATGCTGAAATTTTTTTATCATCGACGATCTTTGCATATATCTGGGTCGTTTTGATATTCGTATGTCCCATCAACGCTGAAATTACATATAGATCGACTCCTGCTGTAACGGCTAAGGTTCCGAATGTATGACGCGCGACATGTGTTGAAAGCGTTTTTTGTAACCCTACTGAACGGCCGAGTTCTTTGAGATATTTGTTGATGCGTGTTATTTCAGAATTGATTTTATTGTATTGCTGAATCTCTGACAGTTGGTCGAACTGATCTCCGAGCCAAGTAAATATACGGGTCTGAGGATTAACTTCCGGAAGTCGTTTGTTTCGTTCGTGCGCTTGTTTACGCATAATCATAAAGGCTATATGATTTAATGGAATCGCTATTTTGCGCCCGGTTTTCCGCATAGTCGTATTGATGAATCTTTTTTGCCCATTTCTCGTATATGTGCTCCATTTTAGTGTAAGAATGTCGGAAATACGTAATCCTGTAAAACATTCAAATAAAAATATATCCCGTACACGATCCAATATATTTTGCTGCGATATTTCCGCAGATTTAATCGTGGCAATTTCTTTTTCCGTTAAGAAAATCCGTTCCGTGACTTCCACTTTGATCGAAAAATTATTAAACGGATTGTTGACCCAATCTAAATTATATTCTCTATAAAGTCTATTCACCACTGAACGAATAACTTTCAGGTTGGTAGCTACCGTATTAATGGAATTTCCTAACTCATATAGCAGGTAGTCCCGATAGTCTTCAAGAAAGGTGGTAGTTACTCTCCCTATCGGCAAAAGGGAACTACCAACATATTTGCTAAGTTTGGTAAACGCCGATTTGTCTCGTTTTGCCGTACCGATCTTTCCGTGATCGACACGTTTTTTTTATAGTTGATTCGGCGAATTGAAACAAATCAAGGACTAAAGAACTATGTAATTTTTCCCGTAGTGCATTAACCCCGAAATTATCCGAGGTACATTCGAGCATTAATAGCGTCTGTTCGAATTCAGCTTTGCGCTTACTGAGTAATGCATTGATTATTTTAGCTTGAGGATGTGACTTCTTAACGATTTGCTTTTGATCGTCCCATGTCATCGGAGGTATTTTTGTAACTGTTTTGTAAAGCGTCTCTTTGTTTTTTATGGCACGAATACGAAGAGGTGCTTCTCCTGTCCGAGAGTTCAATTTCTCGGTACGAAGTACGAATCTTATTGAGTAGGACATTTTTCTTTAAAGTTAATGACTTTTATTTTTAGGGAAAACATAGGGAAAACTTTTTCTGCTTTTGCGTGCATTTATCTGCTTGTATCGTTTTTGAAGCATTTTTACATATCACTCATTATTAGGTTTATGTATGAAGGATGGACGCACACAGAAGCAACTTCTTATAAACTGTCGGAGTCACTGATTGCAAACGGCTTGTCGGAAACGACAGGTCGTTTTTTATTGTTGTTTCGGGTGGATTTCGGGGTATTTTGAAAGGATTTTGTAAACGAAAGTGTAAACCGAAAATCGGTATGAATACAACGGTCGAGGTCGTGTTATACACCTCACACTCGCTAACGGGAAGCATCCTCTGATGCTGAGATTAACCAAAGCAGGGAAACGGAAGTATATCAGCCTGCATTTATCGTTCGCCCCGCAATTTTGAACCGCGGCCAAGAGTCGTCCGCGCCGTCACTATCCCGGTCGGGAAAAGATCGTCGCATTGATCGAGCGGAAGATCAGGGAATACGAGAAACAAATCGTCGACTTCAAAACCAACGAGCGGAGCGATACGCTGCACATGTGTCGCATGTCGACAATCCGTGCCCTTTTATTCTCCTTTCAAATCGTCTTCGTCGAGGCGTACCGTGATTTTCATCGGCTTCCCGTCTCTGACGATATCCAGTTTTCTCGTAAGACTTTCCTTGATTTTAACTGCATTATCGAACGATAAGTCTTTTAGGGTAAATCCGTTTATCGCAACAATTTCATCTCCCTTTTGCAAGCCGGCCTCCTTGTAATGATTGTTCTTGACATAATCGGGCATCATCGTGACGATTCGTCTCCCGTCCAAGGTCGTGTCTACTGAAAAATAGAATCTTCCGGAAAAATTATTGAAAATTCGGCTGAAGTTCCTGATCGGCTGCAATCCGACCTGCCGTGAATCGAAGTCAAAAAATACATTAAACCTTTTCAGGAAATTCAAACCGATGATCCCTCGTGCATAAGCGCTTAATTGCGTAGCGAATTCATCCGTATAGATGCGCATTGAATCGATCTTAAAACCATCGAAAGCGATTGCATTGACGTCATAACGACTCCGATAGTCACCTCCATGACCGCGATTTATCAGAACGGCATCCTCTCTTTTCCTGAAAAACTCGATCTCTTTCGCAGACGGGAGCAATACGAAGTCCTGCGCCATGCCGGTATCGATCAAATAAGGATAGTCGATTGTCACCGTATCTCCGGTCGCGCTTTTAACGGTCAACGGAAACTGTATATGGACCGTGTTCATGCTTCCTCGCTCGTTGACAAAAGGGAGCCAGTAACAGTCGGCGGGTCTCCGGAACTTTTCGGCTTCGTGTATCTCCAGATAATTATGCTCGAAATTAAGCTCCCAGACATGGGTCGAATCGTTATCGGGAAAGCCGACCGTTCCCTGTAGATCTTCGGCTGAACCGTATTTTTGATTCCGGATATGAAGATAATTATAAACCAGATCGACATTCGAAATAGCCGCTCTCGTCGGCTTCTTATGAATCGCCTGCCGGAATGAGGGGCTTTCCGAAGTTGCCCATCCCGTATGAGGTGAAAAATACACGTGATCGGGTTTGTCGCTCCATGCCGGCAAAGGATGAGTCGCGCAAAATGAGGAATCCAGGATCAGATAGCCGTTGGTAGCGCCGGTATCGAACAAGAAACGTCCCGTAATCGTGTCGTTGAACGCAACGGGAATGATGATTACTCTTTTTTCTTTTTCAAAGAAATAGGTTCTTCGGGATCGGGGCCCGACTTCACAGCCCGACAGCAACAGTACCGCGGCAGAAACCAGTAGTTCCAAGCAAAGGGAATTTCTCATATTAGAAAATATTGAACGAACAATTGCCTCTTCTGTGTTTCAGAAGGGGGGTGTTCTGCCGTTTGCCCCGACTTATCGAGCCGGACATTTGCTTTAAAGTTAGCGATTTTATTTTAGGAAAAACGTTGAGAAAAACTTTTTCCGCTTTTGCGCGCGTTTATTTGTTTGCCTTATTATTTGACTATCGGTGTGTAATACGCATTGTCAGTCAGATAGATGTAGGATGCGCTCGTCGGCAAGGCATCCGGCTCGGAGCCGTACGGGAAACCGCTTTGCCGAAACCGGTTTTTCTTCTCCGTTTACCTTAAGTTAACAAAAGGCAAGTCGAATTTCAATCGATTTTTATTTCGAATTGATCGTAATCCGCGACGCGCCAAGCGTATTTGGCCGTACGTTTCGATAATGCGAATAAAGGAGAGAATGTCCGCACGTAAATGGTTTTACCGTCCGGCATGAACTCGAGGATGCGCAACCAACAGTCCCCGCCATTCCCATTCCAGTCGCCGTCCCCGTTCTGCGAATTGAACATCATTTGAGGGATATTGCGACCGTCCGCGGCCTTGTCTACGCGATAAGCGGCCGTACTTCGGTAATCGATGCTGTCGGAGGAATCGATCTTAGGCGGCGTTCCTGTATGTCCGCACAGTACCAGCGAGATGTTTTTCGAGGGGTAAATCAGTTTGTCCCACACTTCCTGCGCCCAGTTTCGCGGCGTCAATTTATAACTTTCCTGCTTGATACGTTCTCCCGAGGTGCCCAGGAACGAATGCGTGAGAACGATGACTTTGTGATTGCGGAATTTTTCGGATTCGATCAGTTGACGGGCCCAATCCAACGCTTCGTCGCGGGGAGCGAATTCAAAAGCTATTACCAGGATATCGCCCCATGTTTTGTTATGAAATTCAAATGCCGCGTTTTCCATGGTGTTTATCCCCTGATAATTGCAGCCCGTGGCGACGAGCGAATTGGCGAAACACGAATTGCGTTCGGGATAGACGTACTCGGGCATGGATGAATAGCGGTTTTCCGCCGCGACGTACCCTACGTCGTGATTGCCCTGGGCGATGATATAAGGTATTTTGCCGTCCAGACGGGCCAGTCCTCTCGATACGGATTCCCATTGTTGACGTGAGGTCTGATCCCCATTGTAGGGATTGGGAACTCCTCCGCTCGTGAGCAGGTTGTTTTGCTCCACCATATCCCCCGTAAACAGGGCGGCTGCGATGCGTAAGCGTTCTGCATTTTGGGCGATCCATGCGGTCTGCAATTCGAACAAGGGCTGATTGGCGGCGAATTTGGTGTAACTCTGAGGATCCGGAACCATAATCATGGTAAAAGAACCGCTGTCTTTCAGAGTAGGGTACACAGGGATTTGCGGTTCACCCAACGGCCCTTGTGCGGACAGTCGTGCGGCAAAAAGCAATGCGAGAATGATATAAACCGATCGTTTCATGGGATAAACATTTTATACAAATATACGGTTAAATTATTTGCCGCACGTTAATAGCAGATGAAAAAACGGAAAAATCGAGCGCCGTAAAAGCCGGAGCCCGGTGTTGAGTCTGCCGATCCGATGAAATCGTTCCGCTGTTCGGGCGAAGGAGGTGGAGAATATTCATTTGCCCGGGAGGTTTTGGAAGGCATTGGGGGCGTCTCGAAAATAAAATTGCATTCCGATGTGGCGGCATTATCGCCAAATCGTTTATATTTGTGATGTCAATCAGAGAATATGCCGAACCTTTACGTCATAGCGGGGTGCAACGGGGCGGGGAAAACGACTGCTTCTTACGCCGTTCTGCCCGAAATGCTGGAGTGTAAGGAATTCGTCAACGCGGACGAAATTGCGAAAGGGCTGTCCCCTTTCAATCCGGGTAGCGTTGCGATCGAGGCGGGACGGCTGATGCTCCGGAGAATCCATGAGCTGATCGACCACGGCGTCGATTTTGCGTTCGAAACGACTTTGGCTACGCGTTCGTATGCGAGTCTGATCCGAACCGCTCAAAGCAAGGGATATTATGTGTCGCTGGTCTATTTTTGGCTGAATTCGCCGGAACTGGCCGTCGGCAGGGTACAGATGCGGGTGGAAGCGGGAGGGCATAACATCGATCAGAAAGTCGTTCGGAGGCGGTATCGCAGCGGAATTAAGAATCTGTTCGATATTTATATTCCCGTTTGCGACTACTGGATCTTGCTGGACAATTCCCGCCCGCCTTCTAAAGTGATCGCCAAAGGCAATCGGGATAAAACAAAATCGATCGTTGAAACGTTAATATATAAAACGCTGAAGAATTATGAGTGACATAGAAGTCCAGCAAATGGAAGAAAACATACTGAGGGGCGTAGCCCTTGCGTATGAACGGCTCGTAGAGCAGAAGAAAAAAGAGGACGGAGAACTCGTTTTCGCGCGTGAAGACGGCAAGATCGTGAAAGTCAAAGCGAAGGATTTACAATAGAGGCTAATCTCCAATGTGCCCCGGCCGGAACAGGCCGGGGTTTCTTTTTTGCGGCGTGACGGCGGTACGGATCGCTTTACGGTTAACCGTACGTCGGAATAAATGCTATTTTTGCAGCAAAATCTGAGGTATGAATGCAAAAGCCAAAGGTTATCTGCTGGGAACCGTCGCCGCGGCGACGTACGGTATGAACCCGCTGTTCGCCCTCCCGCTTTATAAAGCCGGTATGGATCCCGATTCGGTGCTGTTTTTCAGGTATCTTTTCGCGATCCCGATTCTGGGCGTTATGCTTAAGGCCCGC
Source organism: Alistipes sp. AF48-12 (assembly GCF_003477565.1). Taxonomy (NCBI): domain Bacteria; kingdom Pseudomonadati; phylum Bacteroidota; class Bacteroidia; order Bacteroidales; family Rikenellaceae; genus Alistipes; species Alistipes sp. AF48-12. The sequence goes on along the minus strand of NZ_QUDJ01000016.1, from coordinate 17,913 downwards.
GGGCGCGATTTCGGGCTGCGCCGCCGGGAGGTGTTGCCGCTGATCGTCCTGGGCCTGCTGGTGGCCCTCTCTTCGCTGACCCTGTTCCTGAGCTATAACTACATGGACGCAGGCATAGCCTCTACGCTGCTGTTCGTCTATCCGATTTTCGTGGCGCTGATTATGGCCTTCTGGTTTCGGGAGAAGCTTTCCATGCAGACGGCGTTGTGTATCCTGCTGGCATTGGGCGGCATCGCGCTGCTTTACGAAAGCGGCGACGGCGCGACGCTCGATCTTACGGGGACGATCCTGGTGATGGTTTCGGCACTCTCTTATGCGATCTATATCGTCGGGGTGAACCGCCCGGCGCTGAAATCCGTCGCGACGCTCAAAGTGACCTTTTACGTCTTGCTGTTCGGGCTGTCGCTGTTCTTCGTCCGGCTGGACTTCGGCAGCGCCGTCAGCGTTCCGGATCGCTGGTATTTATGGGGGAATCTTGTCGCCCTGGCCGTTTTCCCGACAGCGATATCGTTTCTTTGTACGACCCGCGCCATCCAATACATCGGTTCGACTCCCACGGCTATTCTGGGAGCTCTCGAACCCGTGACGGCCGTATTTTTCGGCGTGGCGGTTTTCGGGGAGTCCCTGACTCTGCGGATCGGGTGCGGAATTTTACTGATTATCGTGGCCGTGAGTCTTATCGTCGCGGGGAACAGGATCGCGTCTTACCTCGTGCGTTTCCGCAAGTTGTTCCCGCGGCTGCCTCTGAATCGGAAAGGTTGCCGTAATGCCGGGAAATAACCGTTTGTCCGGATGGCGCGCGACGGGATGCAGATTCGCAGACGACGAATCCGGCCGGCTGTCCGGGCATCTCGTTCGCAAAAGGAATCCTAAATACCTCCGATTACGGAGACGGCTCCGTATTTGATGATTTCGAACAGGGCGGAACTGGCGCAACCCTCTAATATCGAACGGTATCTTTTCGAAAATTGTTTGAACTTCAGTTTGCTGCGGCTGTGTACGACCTCTTCGAGCGGAGCCCTGATCGCCTCGGGGATTTCGTCTTCGTCTTCGTTGATCTGGCAATAGTAAGCCTCGCACAGGGCGTCGAAGTCGATTTGGGCGAATATGCAATCGAAGTCTTCGATGATATACCGGTTATTCAGATCCAGCACCGCCTGGCGCAGTCTGCGGTAATCGTCCTGTGAAAAGCTGTCGTCCGCTTCGAAGGCGATGTTTACGATATCGCTCTGTTTCAGGTCGAAACGCCGGTCTTTTTGCAGTTTGACCAGGGTGTTTTTAATGAAGTGGGTCGCTTTTCTGATATCGACCGCTTCGTTGTCCTTGTTGATGGAAAGGAATTCGAGGGCCTTGATGACGCTTTGTTTTTCGGCATGGATCCGGAGCAAAAGGGTTTTCAGGTTCCGGCACATCTTTTTGGCTTCGGGAGCGTTGGAAAGAATCTCGATGATCCAGCAGGGGATTCCGTCGTACGTGTAGCGATACAGCCTGAGGTACTGCGCGCTCCATTGGTCTTTCAGCAGGACTTCCGTCGCGCCGGCCGGCAGGCGCCGGAAGTCGGACGCGCGTTTGGCATGTTCTTCGACGATTACGATGGATTGACCGGACTGCACCCAGTATTTTCGAATCTCATGCAGGGAACCGCAGGCCGTAGAGCCGTATAGATAGAGTTTGGCCAGGGCGGGACCCGCGTCGGAAAACGAAGCGCGTACGTTTCCCCCTTTGGCGTCGTTTATCCGCACCTCGTGCCCGAAATGGAAATCGAGCAACTGCCGGTACGCGCTTCCGTTCTCCGGGTTCAGCCGATCGGGTTGAATCCGGTAAGCGCTTTTCACCTCGAATTTTCCCAGAATGCCGCCGTCCGAATAAAAACGGTTCGCGCACCGTTTCAGGCAGGCGATCTGGTCTTTGTAAAAAGACGGGGGCCGGCTGAACCGCAGGGCATGTCTGGCGTTGCAGAACGTATTTTCGCCTACGCAGTAATAATACTCCTGGAAATGCCTGCCCTGCATGGCTCCGAAATGCCGGATGTATTCCCTGCCTTCCGTATCGGGGGACACGAAGTACGGCTTGCGCAATTTGCCGGACTTATGCAGAAAAAGCCTGCAATCGGTAATCGGATACTGGACGGTAATATTCATAGCCTTTCATCGGTTCATAGAAAAAAAGAGGATAAAATCCTCTTTTTGCAGGGCAAAACAAAATAGTTTTGATCTTTTTTAATTTTAATTGCACTCATTCTTTGAAGAATGAAAACGGACATCCTTTCGTATCATGTAAACTCCACGCGCCGTATTTAAATTTCCGACCGCCCCGACAACTTATGCTTTCATAAGCTGGAATTTTCATTCATTTAAATCAAAAACGCCGTACGGTCCGCTTCGACATTTACACTTCGGTCGATACAAAACAACGCCTTGACAAATATAGTTTTTTTATTTGAAAAAAATAATATCGGGAATAAAATATTTCGGGCGCTGCGATCCGGGAGTTCGGCGGTCGTCGCGTTTACGGGCAATGTCTTCTGCCGAGTGGCGTACTGTCGGCGGGAACGCTTGTCCGCAGCGGCGGGGATTGCCGCCGTTGCGGGCGTTTTCAACCGATTCCCTGAAATTCGAACGGGGCCGCGTCGCGGAACCGTTCCGCGGCGTTTCCCGCATAGGTTTTCCCGGAGACCAGATCCAGCATTTTGACCGGCGCTCCCGGCGCGAAATCGACGTCCCTGAAATCGACCCAGAACACGTTCGGATAGAGGGTCGATTCGAAGAAGTACGTCAGGTTCTTTTGATCCGAGACGGTTCTCCAGCGGGTAGACGAGATGTTCGGCTCGTTCGGCGTGCTGATCCCCAGCGGGACGGACGTATTGCGGATCACGCTGAATACGGAGGCCAGGGCCGTGCGCGTGTCTTCGGTTTTCGGGATGGCGCCGATGTAGAACGAGGCGCGCACGAAACGGTCGGCCGCCCGGTTGGTTCCGGGCAGGAAGACGGTGCCGCCGATGGTTTTCCAGTAGTCGTCGAGGGCCAACTGCTGTTCGAAGACCGGCGAGTTCGTCATCACCTGGTACGACTTGCTGTGGTGGACGACCAGTTTCCCGCCGATGTATTCGAAGATCGCGTTGTCCCCGCCGGCGTCCGAGACGGAGAGGTGCAGCGTAGCCATCCGGGAGCCGTCCGGCATCAGGTCGGACGCCACGTCGAAGTCGTCCTTCGCCAGCGCTTCGACCGCTTCGTCCACGGTGGCGAAGTTGTCCAGCACGTACTGCGTCCAGGCGGCGACCGAGAGCCCCGGTTTCCGGCCGTCGCGGGCCGGGTATTCCGACTCGGCGAGCACAGCAGGTTGGCTACGAGTCCTTTTTCATTCATGCCGTCGGTGGTACAGATGTCGTAGGCCGACGTGATCACGCTGCCGTATTTGGAGACCCATTTCAGCGAATTGCTTCCGGCCTGGCCGTTTCGCTCCATGCCGCGCGGGAAGATCCACAGGTTGCTGCGGGGGTCTTCCTTCCAGTCCATCGTGCGTCCGGTCACTACCGTCCGGTTCGTTCCTTCGTAAACGACGCGGGTGCATGCGTCCGCGTATTCGGGCCCGCCGGCTGCCAGGAGCAGCCCCGTGCCGAGTAAGATTGTGTATGCTTTCATAAATTTTCGGTTCGATTCGGGGCGTACGTGCGGTACGCCCGTCGTAACCGAAGCAAGAAACGAGCCAGCGCCGGCGCCGCGCGGCGCCGGGAGAAATTATTTTTTGTCCGTTTTGCGGAATCCGGCGATGCGTCGGGTTTGCAGTTCGCAATTCTTGCGGGCGAGTTGCGACAGGGCGAAATAGATTTCGTCTGTTTCGCGGCGGCAGTCTTCGCTCAGGTCGTTGATCGCTTCGAGCGTTTCGTCCGACGTTCTCTCCAGTTTTTTTACCCGGCAGTGCAACTGGTTGAGTTCGGCGGCGATGTTTCCGTTCAGCAGGAAGGCCCGCATCGAGACGAATGCCCGCATGACCCTGATGTTCATGTCGATGGCTGTGTCGCTGTTCAGCACTCCCGAGAGCATGGCCAGTCCCTGTTCGGTGAATGCGTTCGGTAATTTGCGCGTGCCTCCCCAACTTGATGTCACAATTTGTGATTTCAAGCTGTCGAACTCTTCTTGGGTTATCTGGAACATGAAATCGGGCGGGAACCGTTTGGCGTTCCGTTTTACCGATTGGTTCAGTGCGCTGGTGCTGACCTGGTACAGTTCGGCCAGATCGAAATCGAGCATGACTTGTTGTCCTCGGATTTCGTAGATTTTGTTTTTGATAGTTTCTAATTCCATAAGCTTGGGTATTATGCTTCTACAAAGTTAGCGGTCGTGGTTGGTTTTCAATGGGGAAAAGAATCGTTTTTGCAGAAATAGTAGCGTAAATCGGCGTTATTATAACAAATAAGGAATAAAAAAGATGCCGGACCGTTTCGAATCGCAGTTTTTTTCGTAAATTTATGAAACTGCCTAAGCCGGACGTGGACCGAAATGCGAAGATTTTTCGTACTTATCCAATTCTCGTACTCTGCCGGGTTTGCCAGAATTCGCGGGCAGAGTGGGCAACCGATCATTCCGGCGGATTGTTGCCTTGGCGCGGATCGTCCTGATCCGCGCCTTTTTGCTGTATTGTATTATAAATAATAAGGTGTGGCTGCGTTTATTCTTTCGGCGGATAGTTCATCGGGGCGAAAAACTCGTCGAGGGTGAGGTTGTAGAATTTACAAAGAATAGAGATTGACGTTATGGAAGGAAAATTTTCGCCGGCTTCAAGATTTGCTATATCTAAACCGGTGTTTTCTTTTAATTGCTCTTGGGAATGACCATGTATACCACGTAGTTCTTTTACTCGCAGAATGATCTTGTCAAAAAGTAACGTATCGCGCCTTTGTTTTCTTCTTCCCATTTTCTACAAATGAAAAGCAGATATCTCTTTTTCGCACTTGTACTTGTACAACTTTCGAAGAAATAGATTATATTTGTAGATATTAACTACTATATTCTAAATGCAGAAATTATGCTAACTTTGTGTTATCAGAATACGACTTAAGTCGTAACAATCAATAAAGGTTAAGACACCTTTATGCCTCTTGAAAACTTGCAGACTGTTATAGAAATGTAACAGGTTTTTACTTTCGGCGTAAATCTTGTCTGAAACCTGAGTCATGCCCCGGTACGAGTTACCGGGGCCGGGCTTGGGCGTAGGGATGATTTCCGAAAGTAAGGTACTGCAAGACCTATCAAGAGGAAGCGCCTTGCGTCCTTGCCTTTTTTTTTGCCCTGATCGAACGGGCATTCTCTCTCAAAATACATTTACAAAGCTGCCGCTTTGTCCGCCGCGCGGACTTTCTCCCTGCGGTCGAAAGTCCTTATTGAGCGGTGCGGCGGGGGCCTTCGGCGTCCGGACTGCCGTTTTTGTAAAAACGGCGCAAAAACCTTCCGGAGAAACTGCGTTTCTCATGGAGCGCGCCGGGCGGCGGTCTTTCTTCCGGTCGAATATCCTGTTACCCTCTTTCAAATCTTATAAACCGAAAAACGATGAATCCCCTCAATCTGGAAACTTGCTGCGAATTTATCGGGCGGCACTTCAACGTCCGTTCCGAAGACGTTCCGCGCCGGATACTCCGCATACTCCGCGTCCGGCACGGCGACCGCCCCGACCTGAGCCGGCCCCGTTTCGCCCCGGTGCGCGAACTGATGGACCGCTTGCTCGCGCGTTACGGCCGTCGCTTCGGCGTGACCGTCGAGGTGCTCGGCCCCGACGACTACTGCCGTTTGCTGCGGTCGGAGGAGTGCGCGTTCTGCGCGTATCGCTTCACCGAGTACCTGTTCGACGGCCGCCGCCGGATCGTCTACCTGCAGGAGTGCGACTACCTCGGCATGATCGTTACCTTCCTCGACTATGTCGATGCCGTTCTGCGCTCGCGCCGGCCTTTCCGCCGGCCTGTCCGCAACATCCGGCTGTTCGCCTTCCACGCCTATCCGCCGCGCTTCACGGTGCTCGAAAACCGTTACCGGGACGGCAGTCCGTTTGTCCGGATCGGCGACAGCTACGCGATGCACTATCCCGGCGAACTGGTGCTGTTCCGCACGATCCTCGGCAGTCATCTCCCCGACCTGCCGTCCCAAAACGCCCGGAGTCGGGGCCTGCGCCATGCGTAGCTGGGAGACGGCCCTCGGGGCTACGATCCGGTTCTTCGAGCGGTACGCCGGGATCGACCGGGCCGGTAAGACCCATAGACCAAGCGGGCCGGGCCTGCCGGACGGCGGGGTGGGGGTCTTGCCGGACGCGGTTCCCGACCGCCTGCTCGGGGCGTGGATCGCGGATGACGTGTGCGCCTGCGAAGCCTTTTTCATCGAAGGCAAGACGAAGTCGGAACCGTGCGGGCTGCCGGAGCGGGGCGCGCTGCCCGTGTTCGCATTCGCATGCGCCTGCGGGCTCTATTTCGCCCGGGGCGGGAGGCTGGCGGACGTTCCCGAACCGGGCAGGCCGGAGGTGTGGCTGCTGTTCCTGCAATTCCAGACGGTGCTGCGCCTGGTGCGCGCCGCCCGGATTCGCGGGGTGTCTCTGCCGCCGGTGGACGTGTTCGGTTTCGAGCGGTATCCCGAGACGGTGCGGCGGCTGAAAGCCTGTGTCGAGGGGGCTGCGACGGACGCGCGCGGCTGAAGGGCCGGCGCAGCTCGGCGCGTCGTCCGGGCCGGAATCGATCTCCGGACCGAGTCAGAGCGTCCTGTGAGCCGGATTCTGAAAAACGCGATTTCTGTCCGGGGATGCAGGACGGTACTGTTTTTGATGTCGTTCGGGATAAGTCGCTGAAATTGTCTGAAACGGACAAAAAACAACGATTATAACAAAAATTTGTCTATTTTTGGACACGGTAAGAACTCAAAACCAACCAGGAGAAGATGAAATAGACATACATTGAGGTGACTCGATTGCTGTATCTGGTACTGAAAATCGCCAAATTCATTCTACGCACAGATAACAGGAGAGACTCGTGCATACGTGAGTATAGCACGGATTCTGCTTGTTTTTGTGTAGGGCGTTTGGCGATGCCTCAGTACGGAGCTTGCGGGTTCCGTGCTTTTTTTTGTTTTTAGCCCAAGGGGTGTGTCCGGGGGGCGGTTTCGGGTTATAAGTGGACGATATAGAATTAGTTATAATAGTTGTTTAACAAATAATCAGTGAGTTATGGTTGTGCTGAAACATGGTGAGTTGTATCTATTCTCTTCCACGGAGGAACCCTATGAGGATGCTTTCGGCGTTTTCGAGTGTATCGACGGCGGATATATCCTGCTTCGGGTGATGTTCAACGGCCGGGGAATGTCGCGGAACTGCTGGCTGCCGGACGCATACCGGATCGTCCGGCAGGCGACTCCGAAAGAAACGGGTTTGTTTCAGGAGATTGTCGTTCGTATCTCTCGCGGCCTGGATTTCTTGAAGATCATGAGTCCCGAGACCTACCAGTTGCAATTGATCGTCAGCGAATTGTTTTCTCGGCAGGATGCGAGGGAGGAGGACGGGCCGTACAGTAAAAAAACGTATGCGGACGCCGGCGATCCGGTATCCGCATACGGGCGCGCCCGGTGCGACGGGGTTACATCCGGAACGTGTCCGGGTCGAGTCCCGAACTTTCGCATTTTATGTGCGTGATGAAATTCATCTCCTGCGAGCTGAGTTCGAAGTCGAACAGTTGCGCGTTCTCGACGATTCGCGACGGCGTGATGGACTTCGGCAGCGGCAGGATGCCCCGTTGTAGGTGCCATCTGAGGACGATCTGCGACACGCTCTTGCGGTGCTTGGCCGCGAGCACGTCCAGTTCGACGCTTTCGAACAGTCGTCCCTGGGCCAACGGGCCCCACGCCTCGACGAGAATGTCCCGCGCCCGACAGTACTCGACCGTTTCGTCCTGGGGCATACCCGGGTGCAGTTCGATCTGATCGACCATCGGCGCGATGTCGGCCTTCTCGAGCAGCGCGTCCAGGTGGCGCGGCTTGAAGTTGCTGACGCCGATGGCGCGCACGCGCCCTTCCCTGTATAGTTTTTCCATCGCCCGCCACGTTTCGCGGTTCAGTTGCTGCCAGTCGTCGTCGTGCTTTCTCGGGATCGGCCAGTGGATCAGGTACAGGTCGAGGTAGTCCAGTTCCAGGTCGGACAGGGTTTTGTCGAATGCGTGCAGCGTCGTTTCGTAGCCCTGCGCGCTGTTCCACACCTTGCTGGTTATGAACAGCTCTTTGCGGTCGGTGCCGCACTTGCAGATGGCTTTGCCGACGCTCTTTTCGTTGCCGTAGACGGCAGCCGTGTCGATATGCCGGTAACCCGCATGGACGGCCTCGATGACCGAACTGACGGCCGTTTCGCCGTCCGGCGTCAGGTAGGTGCCGAAACCGACGCAGGGTATTTGCACGCCGTTGCTCAGCGTAAACGTGTCTTTCAGCGATTTGAACGATTCTTTCGGTGATTTCATAATGCGTTGTATTTAGTCTGTTCCCCGTTTTTTCTGCATAACCCGTGCCGTTCCGGACGGTCGCGCCCGATTTCCGCCGGACGGCTTTTCCCTTCGTGTTTCCGGCCGGGCTTTCGCCTGCGTTTCTTCTTCGCGCCGGCGTCCGGCGGTTCTGCGCTTTACCGGGCGGTTTTAGTCGTTTGCGCGTCCGGCGGTCGCTTTTCCGCGGCGGTCAGACGGGCAGCGTGATCGTGAACCGGCTGCCGTGCCCGATCTGGCTCTCGACGCCGATCGTGCCGCCGTGCGCCTCGACGAACTCTTTCGAGATAGCCAGTCCGAGGCCGCTGCCCTGCACTTTCGTGCCCGGCACGCGGAAGTAACGGTCGAAGATGCTCTTGTGGTAGCGCGGGTCGATGCCGCGTCCGAAGTCCTGCACGAAAATATCGACCTTATTGTCGCGCTGCGCCGCCCCGACGATGATCCGCGCCCCTTCGGGCGAGTGGTGGATCGCGTTCGACAGCAGGTTCGTGACCACCCAGGCGATTTTTTCGCTGTCGATGAACAGCTTCGCGATCTTTTCGGGGTATTCGACTTCGACGAAACAGCCGAAACGTTCGGCCAGCACTCGCGTCGCCGCCACCGCGTAGTCGATCAGTTCGATCGGTTTGGTGACCTTCGGCATCAGTTGCAGCTTGCCCGTCTCGATCTGGGTCAGGTTCAGCAGCTCGCCGGTGATGCCGAGCAGCCGGTCGCTGTTTTCGCGGATGCTCTGCGCGAGGGCTTTCTGCTCGTCGTTCAGCGGCCCGAGCCGGCTGTCTTCGAGCAGGTGCAGGCTCATCATGATCGACGCGATCGGGGTTTTCATCTCGTGCGAGACGGTCGAGATGAAATTCGTTTTGGCGGAATCGATCTCCTTGTATTTGGTGATGTTGTTCAGGATAATCATATTGCCGATGAAACTTTTCTTCTTCTCGCCGACCGGCGTGACGTACAGCGGGATGTTTTCCATCTGGAAATAGCTCTCCTTGTTGTCGGCGTAGATTTTCAGCGGCTCCTTATTCGGGTCGTCCGAGTAGAGTTCGCGGATCAGCCGCCGCAGCAGGTCGTTGTTGAGCGCCACTTCCGTCGCGTTGCGGCCGACGGCCTCTTCGGGCTTCAGATTCAGGATCGTGAACGCTTCGTCGTTCATGAACAGGATCTTTTTATCCGGGTCGAGACCGATAATCGGTTCGTGCAGGCTGTTGACGACCGCTTCGATTCGCTTTTTGGCCATCATCAGGTCGTCCAGCGTACTGCGCTGGTATTCCGACAGTTTTTCGGCCATGTTGTTGAACGATTCGGCTACGGCGCGGAACTCCTTGTTGCGGCTGAAGTCGAGACGTTTGTCGTAGTGGAAATTCGCGATTTCCATAATCCCTTTTTTGAGTTCGCGGATCGGCCGGACGACGGCTTGCGGGAAGCGGATCAGCAGCACGAAGGCGATCAGCGCGCACAGGATCGCGCTGATGGCGATCCGCAACATAGCGTCTTCGGCGGTCGTCCCGGCCAGGCGGCTCTTTTCGCGGATGGCCGTCATGTTCAGATCCATGATCTTGTACAGGTCGCTGCGGATCTCCAGGATCTTGTCCAGCGTGACCGAATCCGACAGTTTGTCGATCTTCGAGCTCAGGTTGTCCGTCACGCGGAATTCGTCCGATTCGGTGATATTCCTGCGTTGCAACGCGAGGTTATCCAGCAGTTCGGTCATCGACGTCGAGTCGAAGGTCAGGCTGTCGAGCGCCGTCATCATGCTGCGGGCGTAGTGCAGCGAGTTGTAATTGTCGGTCAGGATGTTCCCGGAGGCCCGCGACAGGTCGAGAATATAGCCTACGGACTGGATGCCCAGCAGCAGGATCATGGCGAACAGCGCGCCGATGCCCAGCGTCAGTCTTCGTTGAATCAGCATATCAGGATAAAATTACGAGGTCGATACTCAGTCGGTACAGTTTGTTGAGCAGACGCCGGAAAAAGAAAGCCGTCCTTACCAGCGAAAGTAGCGTAAATTTCGGTTGGGCGATGCACACCGTACTGATTTTTTGTTTGGAGCACACGTCCATGATGCTTTCGATCACGCGGTCGGAATGCACCTGCAACACTTCGCCGCCCAGTTCCGACGCCAGTTTGAAGTTGTTGATCAGGTAACGCTGGTTGGCCAGCGGGATGCGGTCGGCGCTTTCGCGCGGAGTTTGCACGTAGAGTACGGCGAATCTGGCGTTGTAACGCGTGGCCAGCCGGGCGGTCTTGCGGATCACGCGGCGCGGCCCTTTGTCGCCGCTGTCGATCACCGCGAGGAATTTTTCGTGGCGCACGCCGATGTTTTCGGATACCTCGTTCTCGACTTTCTTTTCGACGCGCAGCGCGACTTCTTTCAGCGCCAGTTCGCGCAGTTGCAGGATGTTCTCCTCTTTGAAAAAGTTGTCCAGCGCGACCTGCACTTTCTCCGGCTTGTAGATTTTGCCGTCTTTCAGCCGTTTGATCAGCTCTTCGGCCGTCAGGTCGATGTTCACTACTTCGTCGGCCATCGCCAGCACGCTGTCCGGGATGCGTTCGCGGATTTCGATGCCCGAGACGCGCTGCACCTCTTCGTTGAGGCTTTCGATGTGCTGGATGTTCACGGCGCTGATGACGCTGATCCCGGCTTCGAGGATTTGCAGCACGTCCTGCCACCGTTTGGCGTGCTCGCTGCCCTCGATGTTCGTGTGGGCCAGTTCGTCGACGATGACGATCTCCGGATGGGTGTTCAGGATGCCCTGCAGATCCATCTCTTCGAGTTCTTTGCCTTTGTAGAACAGTTTGCGACGCGCAATGACGGGAAGCCCCGACACCAGGGCTTCGGTGTCGGGACGTCCGTGCGTTTCGATATAGCCGATCTTCACATCCACGCCCACTTCGAGCAGTTGGTGTGCCTCTTGCAGCATCCGGTAAGACTTGCCTACGCCGGCGATCATACCGATGTAGATTTTGAATTTGCCCCGGTGCGAACGCTTGATCAGATCGAGGAAGTGCTGTACGCTCTGTTTTTGATCCATAAATTAATCCAGCATAATTGAGAATCCGCCTACAAAGTTAACATCATCTTTGGCCGGATTCCATATCAGCCGCGTAAAAATCGGCAGAGAGAACGAGTCCGAGAAACGGATCGCCTTGGTCGCTCCGACCGTGACGTTGCAAACTGCGAATCCGGAAGTGCCGTACATATTCTCGGTGGCCCACGGCGTAAATCCTACCGCTGCGATCATGTCCACGCTTTTGACTGCGAACGGATACGAAATTTCCGCATAGGTCGAGTAGTTCTGCCGTCCTTCGTCGTCGCGGTCGGCGCCGAACAGCATCGTGTTCCAGGCCAGCGTCAGCGGGAAACGTTCGCCGAAACAGTAAGCTCCTCCCACTTCGATCATGTGCGGCGAGTCGGCGCCGAAACGGAAGTATTTTTCGGTGTAACGTTCCGATGAGGGCGTCCAGTAATAGTCGGTCAGCGAGAGGGTCAGTCCGCCCAATGTGTAGGCGGCCGTCAGGTCGGCTTCCTTGTAGTCCCCGGTAAAGTCGGCCGATCCCCATGCGGTCAGCGAGAAATCGCCCGCCGTCATGCCGAGCGTCGGTTGTATGCTGGCGTTGGCGTTGTACGAGCCGCGCCAGATGTAGCTGCTGACGAAATCGGCTCCGACTTTGACCCGTACGCCTTTTTCCTGAGCCATTGCGCAGTCTGCGAGCAGCATTCCGGTCAGTACGGCAAATAAAACGATTGCGGTTTTAAATTTGTTTTTCATGGTCGATTTGTTTTAAAAGTCGGGTTGTTTTTAAATTGTTTTTAATTCGAATGGTTTGCCGGAAGTCTCACAGCGTGCCCGTTTCAGATGCGGCCGCCGGTTTCAGCCGGTCGAGGGCTACGTTCAGTTGCAGTACGTTTACCTTCTCGGTTCCGAAAAGACCCAGCCAGGGTTTTTGGATCGTCTGCCGGATCAGTTCCCTGACGGTCTGCTCGGAAAGTCCGCGGGCTTCGGCCACGCGCCGCGCCTGTACGTAGGCTCCGGCCGGGGAGATGTCCGGATCGAGTCCGCTGCCGCTGGCGGTGACCATCTCGGAAGGCACGTCCTGCCGCAGCAGGTACGGGTGAAAGGTCAGGAAGGTGTCGATGCGGGCTTTTACTTCATCGAGGTATTCGGGGTTGGTCGTAGCCTTGTTGCTGCCGCCCGAACCGCTCCCGTTGTACTCGACCGCCGAAGGACGGCCCCAGAAATAGGTCGCTTTTGTAAACGATTGTCCGACGTTTGCCGCTCCGACGATTCGGCCGTTTTCGGTAACGACGGCCGCCCGGCCGCCGTTCGGCCCGGCTATGCTGCCGACTCCCCACAGGATCAGGACGTAACCCACGCCCAGCAGCGCGCAGAACGCGAGCGTTATTTTGATGGATTTCCAGAATGTTTTCATGATTTTCTTTTTTACGGGTTAGAAAAATACGCTGATCAGCAGGTCGATCAGTTTGATTCCGACGAACGGGACGAGCACGCCGCCCAGGCCGTAGATGAACAGGTTGCGCCGCAGCAGCGCCGATGCGCCGATCGGTTTGTACCGCACGCCGCGCAGGGCCAGCGGAATCAGCAGCGGGATGATGACCGCGTTGAAGATTACGGCCGACAGGATCGCGCTTTGCGGCGAGTGCAGGTGCATGACGTTCAGCGCTTCGAGCGATGGGATCGAGGCGATGAACAGCGCCGGGACGATTGCGAAGTATTTGGCTACGTCGTTGGCGATGCTGAATGTCGTCAGCGTGCCGCGCGTCATCAGCAGTTGTTTGCCGATCTCGACGATCTCGATCAGTTTGGTCGGGTCGTTGTCCAGATCGACCATGTTGCCGGCTTCTTTGGCAGCCTGCGTGCCGCTGTTCATCGCTACGCCCACGTCGGCTTGCGCCAGCGCCGGCGCGTCGTTCGTGCCGTCGCCCATCATGGCGACCAGCTTGCCGCTCTGCTGCTCGCGGCGGATGTACTCCATTTTGTCTTCGGGTTTGGCTTCGGCGATGAAGTCGTCCACGCCGGCCTTTTCGGCGATGTATTTTGCCGTCAGCGGGTTGTCGCCGGTAACCATGACGGTCTTGACGCCCATCTTGCGCAGGCGTTCGAACCGTTCGCGGATGCCCGTCTTGATGATGTCCTGCAGTTCGATGACGCCGATCACCCGTTCGTTCTCCGATACGACCAGCGGCGTTCCGCCGTTTTCCGAGATCAGCGTGACGAGTTTCATGATTTCGTCGTCGAACCGATTTCCGGCCCCCTCGACGATCCGGCGGATCGATTCGAAAGCGCCTTTGCGGATTCGCCGGCCGTCGGCCAGGTCTACGCCGGAGCATTTCGTCTCGGCGGAGAAACGGATCATCCGCGCGCCGATCGTGCTCAGTTCGTGCACGCGGCGGCCCTGTTCGCGCCCCAGTTCGATGATCGATTTCCCCTCGGGCGTTTCGTCGGACAGCGACGAGTACATGCAGGCTTCGACGAACCGACCCATATCCATCTCCGGTGCCGGGTAGAATTTGGTCGCCTTGCGGTTGCCGATGGTGATGGTTCCCGTTTTGTCGAGCAGCAGCGTGTCGATGTCGCCGGCCGTTTCGACGGCCTTGCCCGATTTGGTGATGACGTTCGCACGCAGCGCCCGGTCCATTCCGGCGATCCCGATCGCCGACAGCAGTCCCCCGATCGTGGTCGGGATCAGGCAGACGAACAGCGAAATGAACGCGGCGATCGTGATGTTGGCCCCCACGTAGTCGGCGAAGGGTTTCAGCGTGGCGCAAACGATCACGAATACCAACGTGAACCCGGCCAGCAGGATCGTCAGCGCGATTTCGTTCGGCGTTTTCTGCCGCGAAGCGCCTTCGACGAGCGAAATCATTTTGTCCAGGAAACTTTCGCCCGGCATGGCGGTCACCCGGACGCGGATGCGGTCGGACAGCACTTTCGTACCGCCCGTGACGGAGCTTTTGTCGCCGCCGGCCTCGCGGATCACCGGCGCGCTTTCGCCGGTAATGGCGCTTTCGTCGATCGAGGCGAGCCCCTCGATGATCTCGCCGTCGGCCGGGACGATGTCGCCCGCCTCACATTCGAAGATATCGTTTTTTTTCAGCGCGTTGCTGCTGACGATACGAACGGTATTGCCGTTGACCAGTTTGGCCGGGGTCTCCTCGCGCGTTTTGCGCAGCGAATCGGCCTGCGCTTTGCCGCGCGCTTCGGCGATCGCCTCTGCGAAATTGGCGAACAGCAGCGTAATGAACAGCACGACGAAAACGACGAGGTTGTATCCGAACGACCCCTGGGTCGTATCCCCCGAAATGAGGATGTAGAACAGCAGGACGAACATGACGGCCGTGACGATCTCGACGGTGAACATGATCGGGTTTTTAATCATCGTCCTCGGATCGAGTTTGCGTACCGATGCACCGAGACTCTCTTTGATGAGCTGTTTATCGAACAGCGAATTGGACTTATTCATGGTTTTCAATCGTTTATTTGCTTAAATAATCGGCGATCGGACCCAGCGCCTGCGCCGGGAAAAATGCCAGGGCGGCCACGATGACGATCACGGCGAAGGTCATCAGCGCGAAGGTTGCCGTATCGGTTTTCAGTGTTCCGGCGCTTTCGGGTATGTATTTTTTCGAAGCCAGCAGTCCGGCGATCGCCACTTGTCCGACGATCGGGAAGTAGCGGCCGAGGATCAATACGATCCCGCAGGTGATGTTCCAGAACGGCGTGTTGTCGCTGAGTCCCTCGAAACCGGAGCCGTTATTGGCTGCGCAAGAGGTATACTCGTAGAGCATTTCGCTGAATCCGTGAAACGACGGATTGTTGAGCCAAGCGCCGGCCAGTTCCGGATTTTGCGCCGCCAGGTGGGAGGCCAGCGCCGTGCCGACCAGGATAATCAATGGATGCATCAGTACGACCATCGTCGCGATCTTCATCTCCCGCGCTTCGATCTTCTTACCGAGGAATTCCGGCGTGCGGCCGACCATCAGCCCGCTGATAAAGACGGCGATGATGATGAAGGCGTAATAGTTCATAAAGCCGACGCCCACGCCGCCGAACCAGCAGTTGATCTGCATGTTCAGCATTTGCAGCATGCCGCTCAGCGGGGTCTGGCTGTCGTGCATGCTGTTGACCGAGCCGTTCGACGTGACCGTCGTGGTCATGCCCCACATCGCCGATGCGGCCGACCCGATCCGGATCTCCTTGCCCTCCATGCTGCCCATATCCTGCCGGATCTCCATAGCTGCGATTTGTTTGCTGCCGCCCATCTCCTGGTCGACCGACACGGCGATCCCGACCACGTAGGCGAACAGCATCACGCCGAAGATGCTCCAGGCCAGCTTACGGCGTTTCAGGTAGAAGCCCAGCGCGAAGACCATTGCCATCGGAATGATCAGGATCGACCAACATTCCAGAATATTCGTGAAAGCGTTCGGGTTTTCGAGCGGATGGGCCGAATTGACGCCGAAGTAGCCGCCGCCGTTCGTGCCGAGTTGTTTGATCGGGACGATCGCGGCGGTCGGGCCCTGAGAGATCGTCTGTTCGGTTCCTTCGAGGGTCGTCAGCGTTTGTTTGCCGTCGAAGGTCATCGGCGTGCCGTTCAGGATCAGCAGGATGCCGACCAGCAGCGACAGCGGCATCAGGATACGGGTCGTGCTTTTGACGAGGTAGACCCAGAAGTTTCCGATCGTCCGGGTCGTTTTCGCGGCCATCGCCCGGAAAACGCCGGCCAGCGCCGCCATGCCGCAGGCGGCTGTGATGAACTGGAACAGCATGATGACGAACAGTTGCGTGAAATAGGTCAGTCCGGTTTCGCCGCTGTAATGCTGCAGGTTGCAGTTCACCAGGAAGCTGATGCAGGTATTGAACGCCTGGTCGGGCGTTTGGCCCGGGTTGCCGTCCGGGTTCAGCGGCAGGACGCCTTGGGCCACGAGCAGAATCATGCCCCACAGGAACCAGAACAGATTGACGGTCAGCAGGGCCCGGAGGAACTGTTTCCAGTTCATCTCCTCGTGGGGATTGATGCCGGAAAAACGGTAAATCCACCGTTCGACCGGAGCCATGAAGTCGAGCGGCGTTTTTTCTCCCTTATATACTTTTGCGATGTAGCGTCCGAGCGGGTAACTGAGCGCGATCAGCAGCGCCAGTTGCAAGACGACGCCTGAAATTTCCGTATTCATTTACTTTTAAGGATTGGTTTCGTTAAAATTGTTCGGGTCTGACCAAGACATACATCAGGTAGCCGAAGATCAGGATGCTGAGGATAAACAGTACTGTAAACATGGTCGTCGTTTTTAGATTTTGTCGAACAGGCCGATACATTTGAAGAAAAAGCAGAAGCAGAGACCGCCTGCCGCACACAGTAACAGAAACATCAAAATTTCATTCATACTCGATTGATTTTAGTAATTCGTATTCGTGCCGTTTTAAAGCGAACCGGATGCCGTTTCTTTGAGCGTTGTATGTATTGTTTTGATATGTAGTTGTTTATGGTTAGGAGTCGTCCGGATGCGTATTAGAGAACCCTACCGAAATGAAAGGGTGCGCTTTCCAAAACGGAAGGATTTTCAGGGAGCTGCGCACGTTCGCCGCCGTTCCCGGATGCGGAAAACGGTGTTTCGGCAGCAGGATTGCACCGTATTTGCAGGTCTTTCCGGAAACGGGCGTTCCGGCGTACCGGGCAGGTGCCGGGAAACGATAGTATTTGATTAAATTATAATTATATAAAAATTATTGATTTGATTTATATTTGAATGCGTATTATCTTTGTCTCAAGAAAAAAGAAAACGAATAACCATCTAAAAAATAAAAATTATGAAAACGTTGGATTATCTTCATCTCGAAGCCGGGGCTGCCGGTAAAGTAGTTGTATCGCTTCAACAGTTGCTGGCCGATTTTCAGGTTCATTACATGAATCTCAGGGGTTTTCACTGGAACATCAAAGGACACGGATTTTTCGTGCTGCATACGAAGTTCGAGGAGCTGTACGACGATGCGGCCGAAAAAGTGGACCAGATCGCCGAACGTATCCTTCAGCTCGGCGGAGTGCCTTCGAATAAGTTCAGCGAGTATCTTAAAGTGGCGAAGATCGCCGAAGTGGATCATGTTTCCTGCGGCGGGGAGGCTCTCGAACACATACTCGACACTTACGGGTATCTGATCGGGGAGGAGCGCAAGGCGTTGTCGGTTGCTTCGCAGGCCGGAGACGAAGTGACGGTTTCCATGCTGACCGATTACCTGGCCGAACAGGAGAAAATGGTCTGGATGCTCACCGCATACGCTGCCGGCAAGTCTTCCTGCTCCGGGAAATAGTTTCCGGATCGACGAAATAAACAGCGGGACGGGAAATTCAGATTTCCGTCCCGCTGTTTTTGGAAAGCCTCCGCCGTTCGATCCGGATCGAACGGC
>NZ_QUDJ01000015.1:3644-94207 GCF_003477565.1 Alistipes sp. AF48-12 | reverse complement strand
AAGGACAAAAATTTGGCGATATTAAAGATGATATTTCTTATCTTGAATGGCTTGTTTCAATAGGTAAAATATCTATTGAAGACTTTAATTTATTAACTACTATATAACCAATTAAATATGATAAGTATGAAGAAAATTTTAATCACCTTAACAGTACTCTTTGCAGTCATTGACATTATGGCACAAGAGCACCTTTCGTTTAAGGGTATTCCCATTGAGGGAAGTATGACAGAATTTTGTCAAAAGCTCAAATCTAAAGGATTTACTTCAATTGGTCGTGAAAACAATATAACTTTGTTTTCAGGGGACTTTACAGGTCGTCAAGCAACGGTAGGGGTAACTGCTACAGACGATGGAAAAAATGTTTTTGCAGTTGTCGTTTTATTTGACCCAAGTGGGGAGTGGAATACCCTTGTTAATACTTACGACTATTATAAGGATTTATATACTCGTAAATATGGCAAGCCGACAATTTCAAAAGAAAACAACCCTGCCCATTTAGATTCCAATACCGCTTTAATGGCGGAAGTGCATCAGGGAACGGTTGTATATGGTAGTGCATGGGAAGTGACAGGAGGAGATATACAACTTTCAATTGAAAAGTCTTCTGGAGTTTATGAAGGTATGGTAATGATTCGCTATCGTGATTCTCAAAATGTTGAAGCCAAAATCCAAAATGATTTGGATGATATTTAGACAAGGACAGCTATGAAAAAAGTATGTATATTCATTGGTGGTGTTGTCACTGGAGCTATTCTAGTGGTTGTTGTTTCCATGCTTATAGCTGGTGGAAATTCTACTTATAAAGGAATTACATTATTTGAAAAAGAGGGAGAATGTATAAGTGAAAATTCTTTTAAGGTATTTCAAGTTTTGGATTCAGGTGAAGCCTTAGCTAACGAAGTAAAACAAGGATACTTGATACCAACAGGATTAACTGTGTTATTTTTGAATGAGGATGGACTGTCTTACTATGACGACCAAGTTATTAAGATACCTTCAGGTAAATGTGCTAAACAAATAGGGATATTCAAATATTCCGCTAAATCGGGTATGGAAAAGACAGTTCCTATAGTTGGTATACGTAACAAATAGAAAAGGTGGTCATTGACCACCTTTTCTATTTGTTACATAACATAACCTCATGAATGGGATGAATGATTTTCTTTTTTCGCAAGCCGATTTTATAAAATTGCCACCGATAGTTCGTACTTTCGGAAAAAGATATTATATTTGCAAATGAAAGAGTTATTTGACAGTATAGCAACGCAAAACGCTGAATTTCGCACAGTTGCTAAATCGTTACCTCTATTTCTCAAATAATTCGCTAAAAGTTTATTCTTCAATCGGTTAAGTCGAACCGATAAAAATCTAAAATAAATCATAACATGAAAAAAAGAGGTTTATTCGTAATCGCATCGCTCATCCTGATGCTTATTTCCGCCACTTTGCAGGCAGGCGGACTAAAAATTCTGTTCATCGGGGATTCCATTACCGACGGCAACTGGGGCAGCGGAGACGGCAAGCCCTCTTCCGAACGCACTCTATGGGATATGAACCATATATACGGACACGGATTCATGTACCTGTGCGCTTCCCATTACCTGGGAGAATATCCGCAATACGAATATGAATTTTTCAACCGGGGAATCAGCGGAAACTCGCTGTACGATTTGGAAAAACGTTGGCAGGAAGACGTATTGGACATAAACCCCGACGTGCTGTCGATACTCGTCGGCATCAACGACATCAACCGGTACCTGCACGGCGACAGAACCTCGCCGTTCGATTTCGACGCTTGGGACAAAAAATATCGCGAACTGCTCGACCGGACGCGTCAGGAAAATCCGAATCTGAAAATCGTACTGGCCTCGCCGTTCGTCGCCCCCACGGGAAACATGAGCGAAAACAAAGATTTCGGGGAGTATGACAAAATCGTGGAGCGTTGCAGCGCGATCGTAGAAAAGATAGCACGAGATTACAAGGCCGTCTACCTGCCCTACCGACAGATGTTCAACGACCTCTTGCAGCGCGATCCCACATCGCAAAACACTTACTGGATCTGGGACGGCGTTCATCCGACGGCGGCGGGACACCAACGCATGGCCGATCTGTGGATCAGGCAGGTGGACAGGGAAAGAATCCTTCGCCCTTAACGATTCGGCTCATATAAGGGGTCCGGCTCCATCGAACCGGGAAAAAACCAGAAATAAAAACATTCGGATGGAGAATTTCTAAAAAACTCCTTCTCCCCGTCCGGTAAACAGCGATCCGTACAATCTTTGCGAACATGGCGTTAACCGCAATAGCCGTTCTGCTGCGTATTTTGTCGAACCCGTTGGCGAACGTTTTCCAGAAACAGCTCACCGAGCGCTCGGAGCCGCCGCTGAAGGTCAACTTCATCACATTCCTGCTGCTGAGCGCGGTCTGCATCGTTCCTGCCACCCGGATCGAGTGGGCGGCTTTGCCGAAGGAGTTCTGGGTCTGGTGCACGGTCGCCGGCATATTCGGCGCCACCGGAAACGGCTTTCTGGTAAAAGCGTTGCAAGGGGGCGACCTATCGGTGCTGGGACCGATCAATTCCTACAAATCGGTCGTCGGAATGATCGCCGGCATCCTGCTGCTGGGCGAAATTCCCGGATTATGGGGCGTTGCAGGCATCGCGCTAATCGTCGGAGGCAGCTATTTCGTACTGGACACGCTGAACGAAAAGTTTTCTCCGGCCATCCTGCGCAGAAAAGACATCCGGTACCGGATATGGGCCATGGTGCTGACGGCCGTCGAAGCGGTATTCATCAAAAAGGTCATCCTGTACGCTTCGGCCACGACCGCTTTTATCACCTGGTGCTGGTTCGGAGCCTTGTTTTCACTGGCGCTGGCACTACTGGCCGGACGTTCGCAATCGCCGCTGCGGATCCGGCGCAAAGATTTTTCGCGCTACGTCTGGCTGGTGCTCTGCATCGGCACGATGCAGTACACGACCAATTACGTATTCGACCGCATGAACGTGGGATACGCCCTGGCGCTTTTCCAACTCTCGACAATCGTCAGTATCCTACTCGGCTACAAAATATTCCGGGAGCAGGCCATCGGGCGTAAATTGCTCGGAGCCGTAATTATGATCGTCGGATCGGTATTGATTATCTTTTCGAAATGATCCGCAGGCAAAAAACAGGGAGGCAATCCGCACCGGACGCCTCCCTTTG
This sequence comes from Alistipes sp. AF48-12, assembly GCF_003477565.1. Classification (NCBI taxonomy): domain Bacteria; kingdom Pseudomonadati; phylum Bacteroidota; class Bacteroidia; order Bacteroidales; family Rikenellaceae; genus Alistipes; species Alistipes sp. AF48-12. The sequence continues at coordinate 91,001 of NZ_QUDJ01000015.1, read as the reverse complement.
TCATTCGTACGTTTTCTGCCGCTCTACCAGGCGAACAACGGATATTTCGCCATCAACGTATTGACCTCTTTCCGTACGGCAACGATATTCGACTCGTTGTCGATATCCGACAACACCCGGTCGATCAGTTCTACGATCGTTTCCATCTGGTCTTCTTTCAAACCGCGGGTCGTAATGGCCGGCGTCCCGACGCGGATACCCGAAGTCTGGAACGGCGAGCGGCTGTCGAACGGCACCATATTCTTGTTGGTCGTGATATCGGCTTTTACCAGCACCTTCTCGACCTGCTTTCCGGTCAGGTCGGGGAACTTGGTACGCAGATCAATCAGCATCAGGTGATTATCCGTACCGCCCGATACGATTTTGTAACCGCGCTTTACGAATGCGGCAGCCATCGCCTTCGCATTTTTCTGCACCTGCGCCTGATACTCCTTGTAAGAGGAATCGAGCGCTTCGCCGAAAGCGACCGCTTTGGCGGCGATCACATGTTCCAACGGGCCGCCCTGGATGCCGGGGAAAACAGCCGAGTTCAACATAGCGGACATCTTCTTGATCTCCCCTTTCGGAGTCTTGACTCCCCACGGATTCTCGAAGTCCTTACCCATCAGGATCACGCCGCCGCGCGGGCCGCGCAGGGTTTTGTGGGTGGTCGAAGTAACGATATGAGCGTATTTCACCGGATTGTCGAGCAGCCCGGCGGCAATCAGGCCCGCCGTATGCGCCATGTCGACCATCAGCAGCGCGCCCACTTTGTCGGCGATCTCGCGCATCCGCTTGTAATCCCACTCGCGGCTGTACGCCGACGCGCCGCCGATAATCATTTTCGGTTTGTGTTCGAGGGCGAGACGTTCCATCGCATCGTAATCGATCGTTCCGGTCTCTTCGCTCAGCTTGTAGCCGATCGCATTGTAAAGGATACCCGACGTGTTGACCGGCGAACCGTGCGACAAATGACCGCCGTGCGCCAGATCGAGCCCCATAAAAGTATCGCCCGGCTTGAGCACCGTCAGGAAAACGGCCATGTTCGCCTGCGCTCCCGAGTGCGGCTGCACGTTAGCGTATTCGGCGCCGTACAACTCGCACAGACGGTCGATGGCCAGTTGCTCCACCTGATCCACCACTTCGCAACCGCCGTAATAACGCGCCCCCGGATACCCTTCGGCATATTTGTTAGTCAACACGGAACCCATCGCCTGCATAACCTGCTCGCTTACAAAGTTCTCGGAAGCGATCAACTCGATACCGTGCAACTGCCGCTGCTTTTCGCTCTCGATCAATCCGAATAGTTTTTCATCCCTTACCATAAGATTTATCTTTAAAGTTTAATAGCCTTGAAGAACGCTCCAAAGGTAGTAAAAAAGAGCAATAAAACCCACCGAATCATCTCCGAACCAAAATAAATTATTACCTTTGTATGGCTTTCGACGGGGAAACGGGCATAGCTAAAAGGCTCTGCTTAAAGTTGCTCCCGGCAAAAAGCGAGAACCGTCCAGGCGGGATGCCGCCGAAAACGAACCATTTTGTTAGACACTAAAAAACAGACGAATGAAATTACTTGAAGGAAAAGTCGCTATCGTGACCGGAGCCGCCCGGGGAATCGGGAAGGCAATCGCCATGCGGTTTGCCGAAGAGGGCGCGTCGGTCGTCTTTACCGACCTGAAAGTGGACGAAAATTTCCAGAACACGGAAAAAGAGTTGCAGGCGCTCGGCGTCAAGGCCAAAGGATATGCCTCCAACGCCGCAGACTTCGAAGATACGGCCGGCGTGGTGGCTCAGATCGTGAAGGATTTCGGTCGCATCGACGTACTGGTCAATAACGCCGGGATCACCCGCGACGGCCTGATGATGCGCATGAGCGAACAGCAGTGGGATATGGTTATCAACGTGAACCTGAAATCCGCATTCAACTTCATCCATGCCGTAACGCCGGTGATGATGAAGCAGAAAAGCGGCAGCATCATCAACATGGCGTCGGTGGTGGGCGTTTCGGGCAATGCCGGACAGACCAACTACTCCGCTTCGAAAGCCGGCCTGATCGGTCTAGCCAAGTCGATCGCCAAAGAGCTGGGTCCCCGCGGCATCCGCGCCAACGCGATCGCGCCGGGTTTCATCATTACCGATATGACCAATGCGCTGTCGGACGAAGTAAAGGCCGAATGGGCCAAACAGATTCCGTTGCGTCGCGGCGGTACGCCCGAAGACGTGGCCAAGGTAGCCCTGTTCCTCGCATCCGACCTGTCGTCGTACGTCAGCGGACAGGTAATCCACGTTTGCGGAGCGATGAATACCTGATCCGTCGAAATATCGTAAGTCATGCAAACCCGGTACCGGACAGCGGTTACCGGGTTTATTTTACCGGGACGGCCCTATTATGCCGCAAAAAACCGGGGCGTCCCATTCGAACGCCCCGGCCTGTTTCTTGGGTTCCTCGACCTCTTATTCGGCGTCGGGCACTTTTCCGAACCGGTTGTCCGACGGCGTGCCGGGCTGGCAGTAAAGAACGATCAACCAGATGCTCCCCACCAGCGGAATCAAACTGATCAAAATCCAGTACCACTCCTTGTCGATATCCTGCAACCGCCTTACGGAGATAGCCAGGGACGGAATCAACAACGCCAAACTGTACAAACCGCTCAGGATCGCGTTCAGTCCGACGATACCGCCGATAATCCCGACGATCACGGCGGCGATCACATTGTACAAAACGAACATCCAGAACTGCCTGCGCGACGCCCTGCCCTTAAAATCAGCATACTGCAATTTCAGCACATCCAGAAAATACTTTTTCATAAACTTGTCATTTTATCGGGTAATACATGAATAACGAGGCAAAAGTAACACATTGCGGTATCGGAAGCAATCTTTTAATCGATTAATTTTTGTCGTTTCGGGGGGCGAAAAACAATCTTAAAGCGAAAAACGAAAACGGTTCATAACCTACATACGGATAAACAACTGGATATCGCCGTTTTACACATGCCCGATCCGAAAAACGGAAAAGATTTCCAACAGCTTCCTCCGGTATCTCCCGGATTTATGAACAGAGTCGAACAACTTATAAACAGGTTATACACTTTTTACAAACCGTATATCAGATAGCCTGCCGCGCCGGACAGCACGATCATCGCAAGTACCATCGGCCGCATTCCGAACATCGCGCTTTTGATATACAGATTGCTGCAGGACGAGACAAAACAGACGATCTGGCAGGCAATCAAGATCTGAAAGCAATGGACATTTGATCCACAACCACAAATTTCTCATAAAAAAAGAACAAAAACAAGTTAAAGCACATGTATTTATATCTATTTTTATATAAATTCTTAATTCAAAATTCTCAAAAGTCATGAGAATACGGGTTTGCATTGGAATATTATTTAGCTTCATCGGATGGCAAAGTTGTACGCCGGGACAAAATATCAAAATAAACAGCGACCGTTCAATCGTTATCTCCCGAGGGCAATGCAATATAGTCGAAGAAGTACACAGCGCCGCATTGATCGACCAGATCAAATATGTACCTTTGGAAACACATGAAAAATGCTTGCTGAAAGACATCCAAAAAATCAAATATCAGGATAGCACATTATTTATTTACGACGGACGGGCCATATACGCCTTCAGCAACGAAGGAAGATTTATAGCCCAAATCGGGGAACGAGGAAGATCCGGAAACGAATACAATACAATATCTGCGTTTTTTCTGAATCGGTACCGCAAAAGCATCATATTGATCGACGGATATACGCGTAAAGCGTTGGAGTACGATTATTCCGGAAATTTTAAAAGCAAAACACCAATCGATCCTATCTATAATTACATGGCCGATATCGAGATGGCTGACAGCACTTCCCTGCTATGCAACTTTTTTATAACCAATCCCTCGCTCGAAGACAATACGGCATTTCAATACGGCTTGGCCGATGCAGTCGGTTATCAGGTCAAGAATCTTTTTCTGCAAAGCAATCTGTCTATGAATACCGGACTGTTGACATTCTCCAACCATCCGATCACCCGCTGTAGTCACAACTTATCATTCATTCAATCTGTTTCGAACAAGATATACCAGATCGAAGGGGAACAAATAACAGAAATGTATTCGATAGAAATGATAGATCCGTTGCCGGACGAGCGTTTTTTGCAACAAAACAATCATAAAAACTACTTCGAATTGTTGCAGACCTTATTCGATAGCGGATACAGTTCGGGAGTTACCAACCTGTTCGAAACGCCGCAATACTTGTTAGTTACTTTCGGCAAAACAAAAGATTCTCCTTCGATTCAGGATTACACACTGATCTGGGACAAACAAAAAAAGCGGGGAACTTACTATTACCGGTATTTCGATGACAACCTATTGACGCTATCAACGTGCCTCAACCTGAATAGTCCGTCTACATGCTATTCGGAAAATACCTTTATCACGGCGATCTCCCCTTTGACATTCGGAACAAACATGCATGTTATTCTGGAAAAGAGCAACGATACGACCGTACGAAGAATAGCTCAAACAATAAAAGAAGACGACAATCCCGTCATCTCTTTTTTCACGTTAAAAAAAGAGATCGTTGACAATACGGATTAAAAAGTTCCGCTTTATCAAATAATTTTGCACCAAATTATCTTTTTATATTAAACTTTTTGTTAAACAACTTCCACAAATTTTACTATGAAACAGAAAGCATTTTGTATCATCGGAGCTATTGCAGCTGGAGTTTTTGCATTTGCGGTATATTTTTCAGCCGAAAAATCAATAATTACCAATGAATTGCTATTAGCTAATGTAGAAGCATTAGTGCAAAACGAAAATAACTCTTCGACAAAATGTCCTAATCCTTACGACGTTCCCGATATGACGATGGCATACCCTCAACATACGGCTACCGTAGGGGCCAATGCTGATGGAGAAATAATCATCGGAGGTTTTAAACTTCCGATAACTGTTTCGGGTGGAGCATCCGTCACAATCACTTACCATATCTCAGAATGCTCAAGGCCCGCACCCAAAGCATGTTGTCCTTATGCCGACGCAGGAAAAGTCACAGTCATTGCATGTGCACCCGCACAATGATACGCAATATTCCTGCATCGAAATTTTGCGAAGAAGTTGCATTCGATCGAATGCAACTTCTTCGTTTTTTCTATCCCGGACAAATATAAAACAAGTAACATTTATGGCTTTAAGACTCAAGGCATCGGAATCGGAGACAAATAACGAATCAACGCATTACCAACCAACGACGCTATCCGTATATCAGATAGCCTGCCGCGCCGGACAGCACAATCAGCCAGATCGGATCGACCTTTCGCAGCGTAGCCACGAACACTACGCCGAAGATCGCCCAGCTCGCCGCGTCCATGAACGTATCGGGCGTGAAAAGCACCGCGCCGGCCAGTCCGATCATCGCAAGGATCATCGGCCGCATTCCGAACATCGCGCTTTTGATATACAGGTTGTCCTGCAAAGCGAGGTAAAACCGCGTGATCACGATCATCAGCGTTATGGACGGCAGGCAGACCGCGAACGTAGCGAGGATCGCGCCCCAGATATTCCCCGTCACGACATAGCCGATGTAGGTCGCGCTGTTGATCGAGATCGGCCCCGGCGTCATCTGCGAAATGGCGATGATATCGGTCAGTTCGCTGTTCGAAATCCACTGGTGGCTGATCACCACCTCGTGCTGGATCAACGACAACATCGCATAACCGCCGCCGAAACCGAAAAAGCCGATCTTCAGATAGGATAAAAACAGTTGCAGGTAAATCATAATCCTTTCCCTTTCTTTTTGCGATAAACCCCGTACCCGATCCCGGCCAGGGCTCCCACCAGAATCAGGTAGACGGGAGAGAATCCCGCATACCATGTTACGCCGAGCGCCAGTGCGCCAAGACCCAGCCGCACCGGCCCGATCCCCCGGGACAGATTGAATACGGGGGCCAGCACCAGGGCGACGACCGCCGGCCGCATCCCTTTGAAAACGGCTTCGACCACCGGATCGTGCCGGAACTCCGCAAAAAACAATGCGATGACCAGAATAATGACGAACGAAGGAACCACTACGCCCAACACCGACCACACTCCCCCGCGGTACCCATCGACCTTATAACCGACGAAAACGGCGGTATTGAGCGCCAACGCTCCCGGCGAGGTTTGGGCCAATGTCAGCAGGTCGAGAAATTCCGTCCGTTCGACCCATCTCCGGCGGTCGACGACCTCCTTCTCGATCAGGGCCACCATCGCATATCCTCCGCCGAACGTAAAAATCCCTATCTTCAGGAAAGACCAGAACAAATCGAACGACTTACGCATCGTAAAAACGGTATTCATCAAATTTCAAATCATTTTTCATTCAGGAAAGCGACCGAATGCGTCGCTACGACGGCGGCCGTCTCGGTACGCAGCCGGCTGTTCCCCAGCGAAACCGGAACGAAACCGTTGCGGTACGCCAGGGCGATCTCCTCTTTCGAAAAGTCGCCTTCCGGGCCGATCAGCACCAGCACGTTCTCTCCGCGGCGAACGCAATCCCTCAGCAGGATCTTCCCCGCGTCGGCCTCGCAATGGGCGATTAGCTTTTTCCCGTCGAACGGTTGTCCGATCAACTCGCGAAACGGGGTCAGCTCGTCCACCTGCGGATGCCAGGCTTTCAACGACTGCTTGACGGCGCCGGTCACGACCCGTATCAACCGGTCGGTCTTGACCGTCCGCCGTTCGCAGTGATCGGTCAGCAACGGCGTGATCCGGTCGATACCGATCTCGGTAGCCTTCTCGGCGAACCATTCCAACCGGTCCATGTTTTTGGTCGGCGCCACGGCTACTTGCAGAAAATAACCGCGCTTTTCGAAATTTTCGGTACGCTCGCCGAGAGACAACTCGCAGCCGTGCGGCGAAACGGAAACGATCTCGGCCCGGCAAAGCGTTCCCCGGCCATCGGTAATATGCACGAAGTCGCCGCTGCGCAAACGCAGCACCCGGGCGCAATGACGCGACTCTTCCCCGGAAAGCAGGTAGCGGCCGGTACTGAAATCGACGTCCGGAGCGTAAAATAATTGCATCGGCAGAGGCGTTATATACTGGATTATGGTTACTTTTGCATGTCCTGACAAAGGTACGAAACAACCGAGGAACAAACAACGTCATCCGAAGATCCATGAGATTTTTTTTAATTGCCGCATTCATGACCGCCGTTCTGTCAGCCGGCTCGGGCTGTGAAAAGAAACAGGCCGACGCCAATCCGTTTTTCACCGTGTGGGATACGCCGTTCGGAGTTCCTCCGTTCGACAAAATCAAAAACGGGCACTATAAGCCCGCTATCGAGAAGGGTATCGCCGACCACGCCGCCGAAATCGATTCGATCGTCGCCAACCCGGATGCGCCGAGTTTCGAAAACGTGATCGCCGCGCTCGACCGTAGCGGCGAACTGCTGAAAAAGGCGTATGCCGCGTTCGCGCAGGTCAAAGCGGCCGACAGCAACGACGAACTGCAGGCGGCCGACCTCGCGATCGCGCCGGCCGTATCGGCCCATTACGACGACATCTACCTGAACGATAAGTTATTCGATAAAATCAGCGCCGTGCACGAACAGATCGGCGGCAGCGCGTTGTCGGCCGAACAGGTCCGCCTGACCGAACAGACCTATAAACAGTTCGTCAGGGCCGGAGCGCAGCTCAATGCGCGGCAGAAGGAGCGGCTGCGCGACATCAACCGGGAACTGTCGTTGCTGAGCGTCCGATTCGGCAACAACCTGCTGGCCGAGACGCGGGATTTTACCCTCGTCGTCGAAAGTTCGAAAGACATCAGCGGGGTTCCCCAGACCGTCACCGACGCGGCGGCAGACAAGGCCAAAGAGATGGGAATGACCGACAAATGGGTTTTCACGCTCAGTCCGCCCAGCATGATCCCGTTCCTAACCTATGCCGAAAACCGGGGACTGCGCGAAAAGCTGTACACCGGCTACGTAAAGCGCGGCAGCAACGGCAACCAGTTCGACAACCGGCAGATCGTCAACGACATCATCCGGCTCCGCACCGAGAAAGCCCGCCTGATGGACTACCCTTCCTACGCCGCCTTCGTGCTGGACGACCGGATGGCGAAAACTCCCGAACGGGTGTACGACCTGCTCGACAAACTCTGGAAACCCGCCCTCGATACGGCGAAACGGGAGTTGGAGACCCTGCGCGCGATCAAGGCGAAGGAGACACAGGACAGCGCGTTCGCCGCATGGGACTGGCGGTATTATGCCGAAAAAGTCCGCAAATCGCAATATAACCTCGACCAGACGTCGCTCAACCTCTACTTCTCGCTGGACAATGTCCGATCGGGCGTTTTTCAGCTTAGCAACCGGCTGTGGGGGCTGACCTTCCGCCCGGTTTCGGTTCCGGTATATAACAAGGAGTGTTCCGCCTACGAAGTGCTCGACAAAGACAATACCCATCTGGGAGTCCTCTATTTCGACCTCTATCCGCGCGACGGCAAGCGGGGAGGCGCCTGGTGCGGCACGTTTCGCGAAGCATCCTACGGTACGGACGGCAAGCGCATCGCCCCGATCGTCACGATCGTCTGCAACTTCACCCGTCCGAACGGAAGCGATCCGGCCCAACTGACGCTCGACGAAACCGAAACGCTGTTTCACGAGTTCGGACACGCCTTGCACAAACTATTTTCGCAGGTACGCTACGCCGGACTGAACCGGGTAGAGCGCGACTTCGTGGAACTGCCCTCGCAGATCATGGAAAACTGGGCGACCGAACCCGAAATGTTGCGGCTCTACGCCAAGCACCTCGTGTCCGGGGAGCCGATGCCCGAAAGCCTGATCCGGAAAATCCGCAAAAGCAGGCAGTTCAACCAGGGATTCGCCACCACGGAACTGGTAGCCGCGGCGCTGTCCGACATAGACATCCATACGATCGAAGACTACAAACCGTTCGATCCGGAAGCTTTTGAAAAAGAGGCGCTGAACGACAAGCGCGGACTGATCGGACAGATCGAACCGCGTTACCGCTACCCCTATTTCAACCATATTTTCAACAGCGGCTACGCGGCGGGATATTACGGTTATTTATGGGCCGAGGTACTCGACCGGGACGCCTTCGAAGCATTCGTCGAAAGCGGAGACATTTTCGATAAAGCGACCGCCCTCTCTTTCCGGAAAAACATTCTCGAACGCGGCGGCACGCAGGACGGAGCCGAACTCTACCGCAATTTCCGCGGCAAGGACCCGGACATTACGCCGATGATGGTCAAACGGGGACTGATCAAACCGGTCGAACCCGCGGCGGACAGCGTCGCGGCGGCAACGCCGGTCGTACCGCAGGCGCAATGACCCGGAGTACCCCGCTATTTCCAGCCCTGCGCCTGCAACGCAATTTCCTGCCCGTCAGGTGTGACCAACGCGGCTCCGGTTCCCGCTTCGGTCATATGACCGATCACGTCCACCCCGAGCGCGAAGACTTCCTGCCGCCGGGCGAGCGGCACGGTAAATAACAACTCGTAATCGTCGCCGCCGTTCAACGCGGCAACCACTGGATCGCTGTGCAGTTCGTCCGCCATCGCATAGGTCTGCTTGGCGATCGGCAGCCGGTTCAGGTAGATCCGCGCTCCCTTGTCCGACGCTTTGCACAGGTGCAGCAGTTCGGACGACAGCCCGTCCGAAATATCGATCATCGACGTAGGCACGATTCCGCTTTGGGCGAGTTTTTCGACGACATCCACCCGCGCATCGGGTTTCAACTGCCTGCGCAGGATATATTCGTACCCTTCGAACTTCGGCTCCGGATTCGGATGCCCGTCGCAGGCCCGTTTCTCGCGTTCCAGCAGATGAAGCCCCATATAAGCGGCTCCCAAGTCGCCCGTCAGGCAGATCAGGTCGTTCGCTCCGGCTCCGCTACGGTACGCGATCTTGTCCTTGTCCACGTCGCCGGTCGCGGTCACGCTGATCGTAAGGCCGTTAACCGAGGCCGACGTATCTCCTCCGACCAGGTCGGTCTTGAAATCGGAACAGGCGGCCCGCACCCCTTCGTAGAACCGGTCGATCATCTCGACCGAGAAACGCGACGATATCCCGAGCGATACCAGTACTTGCCGCGGCGTCCCGTTCATCGCCAGAATATCCGACACGGCCACCACGACCGCTTTATACCCCAGATGCTGCAACGGGAAATAGGTCAGGTCGAAATGTACACCTTCCAACATCAGGTCGGTCGAAACCAATCCGTAACGATCTCCCGCATCGAGTACGGCGGCGTCGTCTCCGCATCCCTTTACCGTGGTTTTCTGCTGCGGCTCGAAAGGGGCGCAGATCCGGTCGATCAGGCCGAATTCGCCCAGTTCGGCGATCTCCGTTCGCTTCGTATCATCCATTTTTATTGCGTTTTAGTAAACACAAAGGTACTTTATCTTTTGTTCCGGCAAAAAAATACACTACTTTTGTTAACATTTAAAAGAGTGAATCATTAAATTTTAACACGATGTTGAACATTGTATTGTTCGGCCCGCCGGGGGCCGGAAAGGGAACGCAGGCAGCCAAACTGATCGAAAAATACGGTTTTCACCACATCTCGACCGGAGAAGTCATCCGGGAAGAGATCCGGCAGGAATCGCCGCTGGGCCGAAGTATGAAAAGTTACATCGACAAGGGGCATCTGGCTCCGGACGAATTGGTTATCGACATCATAACCGAGTATGTCTGCAAGCACAAAGACTGCAAGGGAAACGTTTTCGACGGATTCCCGAGAACCACGCCGCAAGCCGAAGCGTTCGACAAAATCATGGAAATGCACGGCGCGCCGATCAACCTGATACTGTCGCTGGAAGTTCCCGACGAAGAACTGATCAAACGGATCCTGCTCCGCAGCAAGGACAGCGGCCGGGCCGACGATCGCTGCGAATCGGTCATCCGGAACCGGATCGACGTTTACAAAGCTCAAACGGCCATCGTAGCCGAACACTATAAAAAACAGGGGAAATACCGCGCCGTTAACGGCACCGGAGATATCGACGGGATATTCAGAAACCTATGCGCCGAGATCGACCCGCTCCTGAAATAGAAAACGGAACGGATCTATAAAACGAACGGGCTACCGCAGCGGTAGCCCGTTCGTTTTATAGATGCGCAATCGGTCACGATCCGGCGTGCCCGGCGGAATCGAGCACTTCGATCGACCGGGCAATCACGTTGTCGATTCCCTGGATTTCGTGATAGAACGCATTGTCCTCCAACTCCGTATTCCGGCCGATGTAAGCCTTGAGCTGCGCCAGCAGGATCGCTTTCGAACGCTCGATCTCGGCGGGCTTTGGCGCCACGCCCGCTTTTGCCGCGTAACTTACGAACTCGTTCAACAGATTCGGCTGCCGGTCGAAAAACCGGTCGAGTTCTTCCAGCGAACGGATCTTGTTCAACTGCCCGCGGTAACGGTCGGAAAATTCCAGCGTAAACTTGTACAAGATGCTGCGCCCGGCGACCTCGCGGAAATAGGGCGTCATATCCGTCGTATCGACCGGAACGAAAATATCCGGCATGATCCCGCCTCCGCCGTACACCACGCGTCCCGACTCGGTCGTATATTTCAGGCTGTCGGCAAAATGGATGCTGTCGGCCGAAAACATTTCGTCGTGCTGGTAACGCGACAACAATTCGTTGTAGTAATCTTCGCGTCCGTTGCTGTACGGTTTCTGGATCGAACGTCCGGTCGGCGTATAGTAACGGGCGACGGTAAGCCGTACCGCCGAACCGTCCGGAAACGGAATCTGATTCTGCACCAGCCCCTTACCGAACGATCTGCGACCGATGATCGTTCCCCGGTCGTTATCCTGGAGCGCGCCGGCCAGAATCTCGCTCGCCGAAGCGCTGTTCTCGTCGATCAGAACGACCAGTTCCTCATCCATAAACTTGCCGTTCCCTTCGCTGTATTCGATCTCCCGGTTCCCGTCACGATCCTGCGTATAAACGATCATTTTGCCTTTCGGAAGAAACTCCCGCGATATCAAAATCGCCTGGTCGAGCAATCCCCCCGGATTGCCGCGCACGTCGAGGATCAGTTTTTTCATACCCTGCTCCTTCAACCGAGCGATCGCTTCGGCCAGTTCTTTATGAGCATTCATCGAGAACTGTTCGAACTTGATATACCCCGTTTCGGGACGGATCATGTAGGCGGCGACGATGCTTTTGATAGGAATGGCGTCGCGGGTCACGACGAACGGAACCAGATCCTTTACGCCCGCCCGCTGGATACCGAGCGTCACCTGGCTGCCGCGCGGCCCGCGCAACCGTTTCACGACGCTGTCCTGCGGCATCTTAATGCCGGCCACCACGGTATCGTTCACCGTCACGATGCGGTCCCCGGCCTGTATTCCGGCCTTGGCGCTCGGCCCCGAGTTGACCACGTTCAGCACGATCACCGTATCGGTCGCCATATTGAAAACGACCCCGATCCCGTCGAATTCCCCTTCGATGCTCTCCTTCGCCCGCGACAGATCTTGAGCCGACAGGTACGTGGAATGGGGATCCAGCTCATCGAGGATCAGCGGAATGACCCGTTCGGTCAGCGAATCGATCGAAACCGAGTCCACGTACTGCGTCCCGATCAGCGACAGCAGCCGATTGATCTTGTCGCTGCCCGGAGCCGTCAGGGCGGGCCGCCGGACGACCGGACGACTCGTGCGAAAAACCAGGCCGCCCAAAAGAACCCCCGCCACCAGCGAACAGGCTACGACCGCCGGCAGAATAATGGTGAATTTACTGTTTTTATACATACTTCAAATCTCTTTTGCATCGTGCCACCTATGCAGAAACCGTTCCGTCATCACTTGTTCTTGAACGTATACGCAACACCCAACCCGAACGTATAGTTCCATTGCAACGGCTTATTGCGAGGAGTCGGTTGCACTTCGTTGTAGATCATCCGACAGAACGCGCTCGCGTTGATGATTTGGGTAATTTTGATATTCAACGTGTTCTGCCACTCCACGTAATTATTTTTCTCGTAGTTGGTGGAAACGTAAAAATAGGTGATATAATTCAGCTTGCTTTTGGCGATCGGCTGGTTCAGGTCGATCCGCATCGTCGAGCCCAGGGCGCTCTTCTGGTGCTTGCCCGGCTCGACTCCGGCAACCCCCTGTTTGGACAGCGTGTCGCTCAGCACGAACGTCATGCTACCGCTCAACGGGTTGACCGTAATCACGATCGGAACTTTGCACGCCGTATTGTCCTTTTTCAGCGCCCGGAACGTAAAACCGACGCCGAGCGCCAGCGTACCCGGCGACATGATGTTGCTGACCATCGTTTTATCGTCCGCCGACCGAAACCCTTTGGTCCATTGGCTGCGCAGGTCGACGCTGGCGCTATAGGCCCAGCAACGCGATATGTTCCACGCGCTGTTCACGTTGAGAATGAAATAGTCGATATTTTTAAAGGTCTTGCCCGAGATGACGTTCATCCCGTATTTCGAATCCAGCCGGGTCGCCAGGCGCAGCCGGTCACGCTGATAAACATGATTAAAAAGCAACGAGGCCACCCCGGAAAAAGTATTGACGCCGCCCGGCGCCCAGTTGTCGAATTTAGTCTGGTTCAGGTTCAGTCCCACCGTGCAGGTAAGCGTATTGCGCTCCTTGCGCAACCGTCTTTTCTCAGCGCGGAACCGGGCCTCGCTGAAAAACTCGTTACTGACGGCGGAGATGGGTTTCACGGAGTCCTTTTTGAGCCGCGTATCGGCTTCGCTGGGGACTTTCGAAATGGAAAATTGCGCCAAACCCTGGTTCGAAACCATTATGAATCCTGCAAGTATCAGAAGTAAATTCAGCCGTTTCATAATTTCCGGATTGGATTTGGGCAAAGATAACAATATTTGGCCAGTGTTTTGCCGTTCATCGGTTTTTCTGCAAAAAAGTCGTAGCTTTGTTCGACGCCGGTCTCCCGGCGACGTCGCCGCCTGCGGAATCCCGACGGCAGGCGACGTGAAAAACGGCGAAAACACGACCCGGATTGCCGGCAGCGTCAACGAACTAATTAAACGTTTGTCATGAAATACTTCGGAGCACACGTCAGCGCATCGGGGGGCGTAGAAAACGCCCCGCTGAACGCGCATACCATCGGGGCGACCGCTTTCGCCCTTTTCACCAAGAACCAGCGCCAGTGGACGGCCGCGCCGCTCAGTCCCAAATCGATCGAAGCGTTCGGCGAGAACTGCCGGACGGATCATTACCAACCGGCACAGATTCTCCCGCACGACAGCTACCTGATCAACCTGGGGCATCCGGACGAAGAGGGGCTGCGCAAATCCCGCACCGCCTTCCTCGACGAAATGCGGCGGTGCGAACAGCTCGGCCTCGACCGGCTGAACTTCCACCCGGGCAGCCACCTGGGACAAATCACGATCGAAGAATGCCTCCGGCGGGTCGCCGAATCGATCAACCTGACGCTCGCGGCGACGCGGGGCGTCACGGCCGTGATCGAAAACACGGCCGGTCAGGGAAGCAACGTCGGTTTCGCATTCGAACATCTGGCCGCCATCATCGAACGGGTCGAAGACAAAAGCCGGGTGGGCGTCTGCATCGACACCTGCCACGCCTTCGCCGCCGGATACGACCTCGGCAGCGAGGCGGCCTGCGACCGGACGTTCGACGAACTGGAGCGCGTCGTCGGATTCGGCTACCTGCGGGGGATGCACCTGAACGACGCGATGAAACCGCTCGGAAGCCGCGTAGACCGGCACCAGAGCCTCGGCGAAGGGACGCTGGGCATGACGGTATTCCGTTACATCGCCCGCGACAAGCGTTTCGACGACATGCCGCTGATCCTCGAAACGCCCGACGAATCCCGTTGGCCGCAGGAGATCGCGCTGCTGAAAGAGCTGGCCGAAGGATAACCGCCGGCGCCTGTCTCCGGCTCCGGTTCTCCGCCGACGTCGAATTCCTGTTTTTTTGTTACATTTGCGAAAAATTCGCCGGCGGCAGGACATTGCCCGTAACGAACGACGAACGAAACGGTTCCGTATGCACAACAGCATAAAAAACATACCTGTTCCCAAAAACCCGGATACGCTGCTGGGACTTTTGCTCGGCGGATGGTGGATCGTCAACCTGATCCAAGCCGGATGCACCGAACTGGCCAACGACGAGGCCTACTATCACATGTTTTCGGAGTCCCTGGCATGGGGCTATTTCGATCATCCGCCGATGACCGCGCTGCTGGTCAGACTGGGCGGTTTTCTGGGCGGGGAACTGGGCGTTCGTTTCCTGTTCACGCTGCTGCAACCGCTGTACCTGTTCGTCCTGTGGAAAATCGTCAGACCGGCTTCGGCCGACAGCCGCGAAGCAGGACTGTTCGCACTGATCGCCGCAGCCATGCCGATCCTGCAACTGTACGGATTCATCGCCGTTCCGGACGGGCCGCTGATGCTTTTTACCGCGCTGCTGCTGTGGTTCTATAAAAAGTTTACCGAGGACGACCGCTGGTCGAGCGCACTGTTGATGGGGGTCATGATCGCAGCGCTGGCTTACAGCAAATACCACGGAGCGCTGGTCGTGCTGTTCATCGTGCTTTCGAACCTCCGGCTACTGAAGAATCCGAAATTCTACGTAGCCTGCCTGCTGACGCTCGCACTGATCGCCCCGCACCTGTGGTGGCAGTACCAGCACGACTGGATTTCGTTCCGTTACCACCTGGACGGACGCACCCGCGATTTCGAATACTCGTTCGTTACGGAATACCTGCTGAATCTGTTCGCTATTTTCAACCCGTTCCTATTCCCCGTATTTTTGAAAGGATGGTGGAAAACCAAAGGCCACACTCCGGTACTGAGAGCTCTGAATTGTATTTCGGCCGGATTCATTCTGTTTTTCCTCGCTTCCACGACACGCGGATACGTACAGCCGCAGTGGGAAATCCCCGCCACGTTCGGCGTGATCGCCGTACTGTACCTGTTCACGCAGGGGCGCGAACGGCTGCGCCGCTACATCGTCCGCGTCGGATGGATTACGATCGCGCTGATCGCGCTGGTGCGCATCGAAATGATATTCAATCCGCTGGGACTGAAGTTCGAAGTATTCGACAACCGTGCCTCCTACAACGAAATAGCAGCAGCGGCCGACGGCCGGCCCGTTATTTTCGACGGCAGTTATACGGATGCCGCGAAATACGGTTTTTATACCGGACAAACGGCATACGCCCAACCGTCGATCCGCTACCGTACCAGCCAGTACGAACTGAAGGACGATGACGACCGGATGGCCGGGAAACCGGCGATCCTGCAGGTTTGGGACAGCGTTCCCGGCAAACGACGCTTGAAACTGAGTAACGGGAAGCGGTTCGAATACATCGAAACGGAGCATTTCACTCCCGTCCGCAGGATCGACGTCGCCTATGACGCGCTTCCCGGACAGGTCGCGGCGGGAGACACGCTACATTTGCGCCTGACGCTGCACAATCCTTACCCCTACGAATACCGAATCGACGGAGATTCGGTTTCGGTCAGCATCGTATGGCGTAACCGCAGCGAACCGACCCACCGATATAAGTTGCCGATAACCGGCACGCTACCCCCGCACGGCGAACTGCAAGGAACCGCGGACTTCGTGGTACCGGCACTGACGCCTCGCACGTTCCAGGTCGGATTCACGATCGCCAACCTGCCCGCAACAACCTGGTTCAACGGCAAAACCGTAAAAATAAACCTGAAAAAATAAGCGACATGTTCCTGCAATTCATAAAATTCTGCGTCGTCGGCGGCACCGGAGTGGTGGTGGATTTCGGCATCACTTTCCTGTTCAAAGAAAAACTGAAACTGAACAAATACATCGCCAACTCGCTGGGATTCATGGCCGCCGCCTCGACCAATTACCTGTTGAACCGCTGGTGGACATTCCGCAGCCATGACCCGGAGGTGGCGCAGCAGTACGTCCAGTTCGTCGGCATTTCGGCCATCGGACTGATCCTGAACAACATCATCATTTACCTGCTGAACGACAAAGCGCGCCTGAATTTCTACCTGTCGAAACTGATCGCCATCGGACTCGTCACGCTGTGGAACTTCTTTATGAATTATTATTTCACATTCACCGGAAAATAATAGCGGCATGACGGAAAAAGAGAAAATGCTCGCCGGAGAACCGTTCGAAACGATGGACAGGCAGTTGGCCGAAGAGCGGCGGCTGGCGTCCGAACGGCTTGGCAGGCTGAACGCCCTGTCGATCGATGCGGAAGGATACCGGAAAGCCGTGACCGAACTGATGCCCAACGCCGCAGCCGACTGCCTGGTGCGGCCGCCGTTCCACTGCGATTACGGCTACAACCTTTATATCGGTTCGGAAGGTTTCATCAATTTCGACTGCGTTATTCTGGACGGAGCCCCCGTCCGGATCGGAAACCACGTGCTGATCGGCCCTGCCGTACAGATCTATACGTTCACCCATCCGATGGACTACCGCGAGCGGCGGCAGGGAATCGAGCAGTGCAAAGAGATCGCCATCGGGGACGACTGCTGGATCGGAGGCGGGGCGGTTATCTGTCCCGGAGTAATTCTCGGACAACGGGTGGTCGTCGGGGCGGGCAGCGTCGTCACCAAATCGTTTCCGGACGACGTCTCGTCGCCGGCAACCCGGCGCGGGTGATCCGCCGGCTCGACTTCTGAGTTACCGCCGGCAGATTTCGCGGAAATCGCAGAAAGCGCAGGTCTCCTGCCTACTGCACTGCACGAACGGCTTCGAGAGATCGAACAGTTCGATCAATACGCGCCGAAGCAGACCTTCGAACTCCGCGCGGTACTCCGAAAAACGGACGACCGGCGTATTCCCCTCCAGCAGCAGCGGCGAAAAATCCGGTTCCTGCATATTTCTGACATAGTAAAGCGCCGGCTGCACGTCGCACTTCTCCGAACGGGTCAGCATCAGCGAATAAAGCAGCGTTTGCAACACGGCCGCGCTCCGTTCGCGGATATCGCCGAAAAACAGCGATTCGAGATCTTTGAACCGGATATGCCGTTTGCCCGTTTTGTAATCGACCACGCGCAGCAGGCCGTCGGCGAGCAGGTCGATCCGGTCGGACTTTCCTGCGAAAACGACCGTATGCTCCCCGTTCCCTTCCCCGAATCCGAACGGACAGCTTACCGGCACTTCCAGCCCCCGCATCACGAAACCGGTCTGCGAAGCGTCGTACGGCAGAATGCAACTGTTGACGTACTTGGCGACCACATCCCGCACCAGAATCAGGTTCCCTCCGTACTCCTCTTCCCCCGCCCCTTCGTCGCGCAGGTACTCTTCGTTGATCGCCCGCTGGACGGCGGCCTTCACCGCCGCAGATCCGACAAGGGCTCCGATCTTCGGCCCGGCGGCAGGATCGCCCAGCAACGGCGCGTACAGCAGCTCCATCGTCCGGTGTAGGATGGTGCCGAACATCGGCAAATCGACCTCTTCGGCAATCTCCTGCTGCGGCGACAATCCGGCGACGCTGCGGAAATAGAATTTCAGCGGACATTCGACGTAATGGTAGAACGACGTCGGCGAAAGACGCTTCTGTCCGCCGTCCAAGTAAGCGCGCAGCGCATCGGCCACCCGCCCGGTCTTATCGACCGAAAGCGGCTGCCGGGCCGAAAGATTGACCCCCAGCCGGATCGGACGGTAAACGGGCTTGTGAGGCGACTCGTATTCGAGCTGGTAAATGTAGCGACTGGGCTCGCCGGTGCGTTTGTCGTCGCTGCGCGAACAATAGACCAGATGCACCCGCTCGGCGCGCTGGATCAGCCGATAGAAATAGTAGGCATAAACCCCTTCGTGGTGCTGCGGCGTCGGCAAGCCGTAAGCGTAGCGCAGGTTGTAAGGAATGAAGGAGGACGAGACGGCCCGGTTGCCGGGAAACGTATCGTCGTTGACCGACAGGATCAGCACGTTTTTGAAATCGAGGTTCCGGGTCTCCAGGATTCCCATGATCTGGACGCCTGCCAACGGCTCGCCTTCGTACGGAACGCGCAACGTTTGCAGCGTCCGCCGCAGCAGCGAAGCGAACACGGGCATCGGAATTTCCAACCCGGAATCGGCCAGTGAATTGACGATCCGCACCAGGTGTTCGTCGATCACCGTGAAAAACTCGCGCCGTTGCGCGGCATCCTCCTGTCCCTCCCCGGCCGGTTGCGCGACGACATGCGCCAGGCAGCCGCGTATATAGTCCGACAGCGACTGCCATGAACCGGTCGTCCGGAACACCTGTCCGATCGTCCCCCCGACCTCGAAAAGCCCGGAACGGACGTACACCGACCGGCTGCGCCGGATACCGTCCGCCAACGCGGAAGCGATTTCGGGCTGGCTCTGCCGGATGTACGGATGCTCCAGCAGGCCGAGCGCGTCGTTGTGATAAAACCAGGTATTTCCGCTCCGCACCCGCTTGCGCCCCTGCAGCCCGATCAGACGCTCGACGAACGAATAAGCCGTCGTCTGCCGCAGCGGATACCCCATCGTAATGTTCAACTGATCGACCGCGCCGGGAACGGCGTACAGCACCGGCAGCAACAGCGATTCGTCGGTCAGCACGATGGCCGTCTCCTTATCCGGCGTTTCGCCGCGGTCGATCAGTTCCTGCAAAAAAGTATGGACGTACTTGCACTGCAAAGCGTCGGAAGGCGCGGGAACGACGACCGTTTCTTTGGGAGCTCCGAAATGGTCGTGCCCGATCCGCGCCTCCGGCGGCGGCGGATAATCTCGGATATTGTCCCGCAGGAACATCCCCGCCTCGTAATCTTTATGATCGACGTAATACGAATCGTAGTCCCAGTAGAACTCGGCGCGGCCGCTTTTTTTCAGTCGGTTGAACAATCGTTTCTCACAGGCCGACAGCGCATTGAATCCGACCACGACATAACGGCCGTCCGCATCGCCGGGCAAGGCGACCGCTTCGTCGTCGAGCAGTCTCTCGGCAGCCGCCCGGTAAACCATGCCTTCATAGGCCAATCCCTGCGCCGAAAGCGACTCGCGGAACCGGTGGTAAATATCGGCCAGCGACTCCCAGATTGTTAGGAAGTGCCGTTGTTCGTCGGAACAGGAACTCCCGGAGCCGAAACTTTGCCAAAACTGCCGAATCACCCGGATCTGATCGTCCGTCAGATACGAATGATCGCCTTCGAGCGCTTTCAAATCGCCGATGTTCGAGAACAGCATATCCGCATCGATCAGGTATTTGTCGATCTGGTCGAAATCGGCCAACAGCATATCCCCCCAGAAATAGAAGGTATCGAAACTCTCGTCGTGAACACGGGAATAAACCTTGTAAAGTTCGGTAATCAGCTTGACCCGGTCGCTGCCGCGCAGGCCCGACAACCGTTCCATCAGTTCGCCGATGCTAACGAAAGCGGGCTGCCACAGCGGCCTGTGAATCAACGAACTCAACGCATCGCAAAAGAAAAGTTGCGCCCGGCGGTTCGGGAATACCAACCGTAGGGACGATATGTCGTCCCCGTAGCGCCGGTACAGCGCATCGGCCACTTCCGTTATGAATCCCCGCATCGGATCGTATTGTTAAAAAATGCCGCCCGCAAACCGGACGGCACCGTAAATTCCATTCGGCAACCGGAAATATCCTTATTGCCCGATATTGTTGATCGTTCCCAGCATTTTCGACGAAGACCGGAGGATCTCCGGAGAACCCTTGTAGAAAATCGCGGCCCCCGGTATCGGCAGTCATCTGAAGACGTTCGGTCACGTTCACATAAACTTCGGCAGCCGATCCGGCTTCGACGCGCACATCTTCGGCCGTCAGCGACCGGCAATCCACCTTCGACTTGGCCCCGGTCACGAGCGTAAAATATTTCGTCGTTCCGGTCACGTTGGCGACCGAATTGCCGGCTACTTTCATATAAGTGTCTTTCGTCGCAAGCTCGGCGCCGAAAGTCGCTCCGGCCGACAGGTCTATGTCCAGCATAACGGCCGACAATACCCCCGCAACCGATACGTTGGCTCCGGAAACTTTCACCGACGACAGGCTGTCGTAATAGAGCGTCACGTCGGCGCTACCCTTGCCGTTCATCCCGGGTTTCAGCCGAACGGTCAGCAGACCGTCCTTAACGCCCCAATTCAACCGATTGATCTCCGCATCCTGCAGTTTGATCGCAATCCGCGCCGTGTCGGATCGAATCATCTTCACGGTCAGGTTCCCGCTCAGATCCGCTTTCGAAAAATCCAGCGATCCCTCGCTTCTAATCTCCTGTTGTGCAAAAGCCGGCAACACTGCAATTCCCATCAGCACGGCCAGCGCCAAAAACTTTTTCATGGCATCCGGTTTTTATGATACAAAAATACTATTTTATGCGAGATTATCAATCTTTTCTATACCTTTAACGCATACAAGCGTTTTTTTTGTTACATGGGAAATGTCAAAATCCTGAAAGCTTCGGCCGGTTCCGGTAAAACCTACCAGTTGGCCTACGCCTATATCCGCAACGTGATTCGCGATCCCGGACGCTACCGGCATATCCTCGCCGTCACCTTTACCAACAAGGCTACCGAGGAGATGAAACAACGGATCATCAGCGAGATCAACCGCCTGGCCTGCGGCGCGCCGGACGGATACCTGCCCGAACTGGTGCGCGACCTGGAACTGCCCCCCGACACGATCCGTCGGCGGGCCCGGGAAGCGCGCACCCGAATACTGCACGATTACAGCCATTTCACCATCGTCACGATCGATAAATTTTTCCAGCGCATCATCCGTTCGTTCATCAAAGAGCTGGGCATCGACATCAACTTCAACCTCGAACTGCAAACCGATCCGCTGCTCGATACGGCCGCCGACCGTCTGATCGAAGCGATCGCCACGGACGACAAACTGCGGAAATGGATCGTCCGTTTCGCCGAGGAGCAGATCGACCGGAACGGCAAATGGGACGTTCGCAGCGAAATCGTCGCCTTAGGCAGGGAACTTTTCAGGGAACAGTACAAAACACTGCAAAGCGAACCGGTCACGCCGGAAAAGCTGACGGCCGTCGTAGGCGAGGCGATCGCCCGAAGCCGGGCCGTCAAAGACGAAATGCGGCGAACCGCCTCCGAAGCGCTGGCGGTGATCGCCGACGCGGGATTGCGTCCGGAAGATTTCGCCTACGGCCGCCAAGGCTGCACCGGCTACCTGACGCGGATAAACAACGGGGAGATCGTCCCTTACGGTAAACGCGTGCAGGACGCCCTCGGTTCGGACGACAAATGGGTCAGCGCCAAATCGCCGCACCGAGCGAAGATATTGAGCCTCGTTCCGCAACTGCGCGGACTGTTCGGGCGGCTTTGCGAAACGTTCGACCGCAATTTCCGTTTTCTGAACACGACCCGGCTGCTGCAAACCAACTATCGCAGCTTCGCGCTGCTGAACAACCTGAACGAAAAGATCGCGGAAGTCTGCGCCGAACAGCACCTGATCCCGATCTCCGAAACCAACTCGATCATCAACAAGCTGATCGCCGGCAACGATACGCCGTTTATTTACGAAAAAACGGGCAATACGTTCTCGCACTTCATGATCGACGAATTCCAGGACACCTCGTCGCAGCAGTGGCAGAATTTCGTCCCGCTGCTCGAAAACGCCGTGGCGCAACAGGACGAATTTCCCGTCCTGCTGGTAGGCGACGTCAAACAGTCGATCTACCGGTGGCGGGGCGGCGACTGGCAGATTCTGGGACGGAAGGTCCGCGAAGCGTTCGGGCAGATCGCCGAGCAAACCCTGGACACGAACTATCGCAGTTCGGGAACGATCGTCGCCTTCAACAACAACCTGATCGAACGGTGCGTCCGGTCGGCCAACGAATCGCTGAACCGGCTGCTCGACGCGTCCGCCGGGGAGGGAACCGTATCGGCCTCCCTGCGCCGCGAACTGACCGACATGCTGGCGGAAGCTTACAGCGACCTAAAGCAAAAGCAGCACCGCGCTCCGCAGGCCGGATACGTCCGGATCACGGCATACGATCCGCCGGAAGAAGAAACGGCGCGAACGCCGGTCATCGAAACGGTCGAAGAACTGCAACGGCGCGGTTACGCGCCCGGCGACATCGCCGTACTGGTACGCACCAACGCCCAGGGCGTAGCCGTAGCCAGGCAATTGCTCGACTACAAGGCTCCCGCCCGGACACGCCGTACTGTTACGACGTCGTTACGCAGGAAGCCCTACAAATAGGCAACTCCGACACCGTCGGCTTCATCATCGCCGTACTGCAAATCGCATCGTCTCCGGACGACAGGATCCGCATAGCTTTCTACAACCGCTACCTGGGGCGCAACCTGGACGAACCGCCGACGCCGGACGAGAGCGCATGGATCGGCCGGTTGCGGCTGCTTTCCCTCGAAGAAGCGTTCAGCGAAATCGTCCTTTTCTACCGGCTCGCGGAGAAAAAAGACGAGATCGCCTACATACAGGCGCTGGAAGAACAGATCCACGCATTCGGAACTTCCAGGATCGCCGATATCCCGCTTTTCCTGCAATGGTGGGACGAATCGGGACGCACCCAATCGATCCACCTGCCGCGCAACCGAGACGCCATCAATATCATCACGATACACAAGTCCAAAGGACTGCAGTACAAAGCCGTATGTATTCCCTACTGTAACTGGAGCCTGCAACCCAAAACGGGCAGTTTGCTGTGGGCCCGAAGCCCCGAAGCTCCGTTCGACACACTGGAACACGTTCCTCTCGAATGGAACAAAGCGCTGGCCGAATCCTACTTTTCGGAAGCCTATTTCCGCGAAACGGTTCTCGCCCAAATCGATAACATCAACCTGTTCTACGTGGCGGCGACCCGCGCCGAAGAGGAACTGCACATCCAGTTCCCCCGGAGCGCGCAGGAGAACACGGCGCGCATTCACCAGTTGATTCTCGGTTCCATCGAAACCGACGGCGAGGGCAATGCGAAGATCGGAACGCTTCAGGGACATTTTTCGGAAACGGAACAAGGACTGACCTACGATTTCGGCACTCCCGCCGTCTCCCCTGCAGAAGAACATGCCGCCACCGGTTACCCGGCCTCCTACCCGGTAGAGAAAAACCACAGCAAACTGAAATTCAGGCTGAGTTCGCAACGCTATTTCGAACAGGACGATCCTCCTGCCCCGTCGCTGCGCGACCACGGCATCCTCATGCACCGGCTGTTCGAACAGGTCGCAGACCGCACGGAGATCATGCCCCGGCTGCAGCAGATGCGCCGAAACGGTCTTCTGTCGGACAACGAAGCGCAGCAGGTACAGGCCCTGCTTGACAAAGCGCTGGACGATCCGTTGATCGCGTCGTGGTTCGACAGCCGTTGGAGCGCCGTACGGAACGAAAATACGATTCTCGTCCCGAACGCCCCGACCGTACGGCGACCCGACCGGGTACTGACCCGGGGAACCGAAGCCGTCGTGATCGACTACAAATTCGGACGCAAAAAACGAACGGCACACACCCGGCAAATCGAAGCCTACATGCGGCTGCTCCGGGATATGGGATACCGTTCCGTAACGGGATACCTGTGGTATGTCGAACTCCAGGAGATCGAACGGGTCGCAGCAAACGCGGTAGGTTAGAAGGGCCTAAAGCAACCGCTCCTACGCCGGCAACTCCTCCCAGCAGAACCAATAGCGACAAGGTACGGAAACGGCTTCCCCCTTGCCCACCTCTTCCCGATCCCACCTACAAATCGGAAATCGCCCGAAACGGTACCGTTATGCTCTCGAAGGTCTTAATCATGATGATCGCCGGCTTATATCCGATAGGATTCCTTGCAAACGTTCGCGAACTAAAAAGAAAGCGCTGCGACAAATGCCGCAGCGCTTTCTTTGAATATTAACGGGACCTCCGGTCCGAACTATTCGTAACTCTTTTGACCTATTCTCAGGTTACGAACGTAAATAGGTACGTTAGCAATCATTCCGCCGCTATGATCTTTCAGGTCTTCCAAGTCGAAGCGGAACGGAGCTCCCGCATCCCCGGCCGTCGGATTGGTCGTAAAGATGCTCTTCACCTGATCCGTCCAATCCATATGAACGGCAACCCAAACATCCGAAACGGGAAGCATATACCCGGCGCGGCCGCTCCATGAATCGGCTACTGCCTGCCAGAACAACTGTAGTTCGAACGGTGATTCGCTCTTGTATTCGAAATAGATCTGATTGTCATTGATCGTTACCGCTTTTTCACGGCTCTTCGCAGAAACATACGGATCGGAAGTGCCGCTCGGAGTGAACTTATAGGTAAGGAATTGTTCATCCGTAGTCACATCGTTCACCTTCAAATTGTTTCCGGTCTTGCCGTCTTCAAACTTGAAGTAATAAGCGTTGTCGGCGAACATCTGTTCCTCATAGTTCTTTTCGCGTACCTGGATATCCTTGATCTCGATCGTCACGCCGGATTCGCTGCCCAACGAGAGCGTCAACGGATAACCCGGTGCAAGTTCCGATCCCATATCGAAGTAAACGCCGCCCAAATCTACGGCATATTCCGTCCAATCGTCAGCCTGGTTCATCTCGTAACCGAGCATCTGCAATTTCTTGTTATTCACATCCAGACTCAACCTCGGGCGACCGATCGCTTTGGTTGCCTTGTACGAGAACGAAACCACAGAACCGGCCGATACCGGGAACATCGACGTAGAGACGGTCGGAGCCGTACCCGTCGTATTCAGCGTATAGCTGCCGCCGCCGTTGTCGGTGACTTCCACGTCCGCACTCCGCTTAATCGCAAGATTGTTATCCGAAGGATCGTTCCAGCAGATCATCTTGTAGGTAGCCGTACCCACCAGGTCGTTCTGAACCTTCACATAAGTCGTATCGGCCGACAGATCCATCGTTAGATTCGTGCTCGTAGGATCGACCATCGACGAGATCGCCGAAATCACGAATTCCACCTGAACCTGCGTGAAGTCCACGGGATCGCTGCCGAAATAAACATTGATCAAACGAGACTTTTTGTCGAGACTCGTTACGGCTTCGACTCCTCCGTAAGACGCCTTCACCTCCTTGATCGGGCTGTCCACTTCCGCTACGATCTTATAGCATACGATGTTGTCGCCCGTGAGGATATTTACGCCGTTCACGTCGCTCAGATCCAACTCGACCGGATTCGTTACGCTCGGCGTATAAAGAGACGCTCCGTTGACCAGGTCGAACGTACAGAGAACATGACTCAGATCGCGCGCTTCCTGGCTAAGCGAAACGGTCACGAGGCGGTTGGCATGATCGATATTGATCCGTGTCGAAACGGTACTGTCCGCCGCAGCCAGTTGCACGGACATCCCGAGCAACGGGCTCGACGAGCCGGACTCGTCGTCCTTGCAGGAACTGAAAATGCCCGCCGCCAATACGACCAAACATAAGGCGCTGATTTGTAAATACTTTTTCATAGACAAATTATCAATAAGGTTTTTTTAATGTCACAAGGTATAATCCTTGTCGTAGCTTAGAATCAAAAATAAATCATTTTTTCAACTTTGCAAGCCATTTTCGTTTTAATTTGACAAAGAAACACAAAAAAGGACTTTTTGAACTTATTTTCCTTCTCTTTGTGATATTGTTGTGCAAAACAGAAAGAAGATGCAATTCAGACACTGCATCCTCTTTCCGACGAATCTCTATAGCTCGATTATTTCAGGACTCCTACGCATCCGACCGGTTTGTAGTAATCCTTATCGGTAAGTCCGGTAGACGCATCTGTCTTCGACGAATAGATCGTCCGTTGCCCTCCGACGAGCATACACGAACCCGATCCGCCCTGCAGACCGACAGCGTAATAACATGCCCAGTCGGCCATGATATCGCGTTGCTGCTCCACCGTAATACCGGGCGAAGTGTATTTCTGGCAAACGAAGAATACATAATATCCGCGGGAAGTAACCCCGATGGCGGCACGCGCATCCTTGGTTTCGGCATCCAGATTATCCTGTTTGGTACCTTTTTCGATCAACGTCTGAACTGCATACATAGCATAGTGTGCCGTGCTATCGTTCTGTTTAACCTTATCCCACTCGACTTTAAATTTATCGCCGATCAGAACCGTTCCCGTCTTGGTTACGCCGAAACCCGTAGTACTCGTTTGCCGACCCTGATTGACCACCTGGCCGTCGACTACGATCATATCGTCGGTCGCACTGCCGTTGATAATCACCGCCGCGGTAGGATCCTGCTGGTAAAATTCGGGAAGGGTCGTCAAGAATTTGTAACCGTTACTCAGCACGGAGAATTTGGCCCGCTTATCCGCAACAAGCACATAAGCTTCGTTTTCATACAGCATATTGGTTTTGTACAGCGCCATATGCGAAGGCATGGTATAGCCCGACACTTTTTCCCAACCGTCGGGAACGATCGAAACGTCCGCACTCTGCACCGCTTTCAGTTTATAAGTAACTTCACCGCCGCTTTTATTCGATTCTGCTTTGATCGTCTGATCTTTCGACATATCCAAAACGCACGGATTCGTCAGGCCGATCAACTTTCCGCCTTCCGGACTCAACGTGAACGAACAGTCGACCTTCGTCGGATCGATCACATAGTTGAATTCGACCGTAATTTCACGCGTACTCTGGTCGAATACGACACGTCCTTCGATCGTTCCGTCATCGGCGGTAGCGACCATCCCCATGATCGGGTAATCGACTGCGCCGTATACGTCGTAATACACCAGATCGTCGCCCGTCTGTACGACGATCGTCGAACCGTACTTCGCATTCGACAGATCCAGCGTAGCCGGATTCTTCATCAGAGGCGTATACAGATAAGCTCCATCGACGAACTTAAATGTGATCTCGACGGCCGAGAGCGGATTGTATTCGTAGAACAGAACATCAATCCTTTTGTTTGCCTGATCGATTGTCACTTTTGCATCCTGCACGGAAGCGTCGACGATCGGGTTGGGATTCCCCGGATTGTCGTCCTTACACGAGCAAAAAAGCACTGCCGACAATAAAAGAGGTAAAACGCTAAGTTGTAGGCACTTTTTCATAAAACAAGGTTTTTAATTTAGTATAACGCATTAATTTGGCTTCAAATCAAAACCAAAGTTAAACTTTTTTTTTTAATCCGGCAATAACTTGTATTATTATTTTACCCGCCGAAATAAAAATAGCGAGACTTTCCCCTGGTTCATTCATTCAACCAAATTCCCTATTCTTTCCGATAAAATCGGACTATAAAACCGCCTTTTTCACGAAACCGATCGCAAAATACGGGGTCTTCTTTCGGACAAAAATAATTCATTATTCGAAACGGACAACAAAAATATGCATTTTTGTCATCAAAAATACGGCCGGACACCGATCGGTGTCCGGCCGTACATGAAATCCCGCCGAAACGATTAATCGTTCAGCGAAAAACGTTTGTAAGCGACGACCGTAGCCTGCGGATCGTCCTGTTTGATATAGGCGCCCACCGACAACTTGTTGTTCTTCACCAGCGGCTGGCTCAACAACGTATTTTCGGTCAGGAACTTATTCACCTTTCCTTCGGCGATCTTATCCAACATGGCCTCGGGCTTTCCGTCCAGACGGGCCTGTTCGCGGCCGATCGAACGTTCGTGCTCGATCACCGCCGGATCGCAATCCTCCCGGCTGATCGAAATCGGAGCCATAGCCGCAGCCTGCATGGCAACGTCCTTGGCGACTTCCATCCCGATCTCCTTGTTGAACCCGATCAACGTACCCAGCTTGTGGTTCGTATGAATGTAGGTTACGCACATCGGAGCTTCGATCTTCGCGTAGAAAACCAGTTCCACCTTCTCGCCGGTCTGGCCCGATTTCTCGGTCACTTTGTCGGCAACGGTGCGTCCGTCGGCAGCCACGGCGTTCAGCGCCTCCAGATCGGCGGCATCGGCGGCAATGGCTATATCCAGTATTTCATTGGCGGTCGCCGAAAACTCGGAGTTCTTCGCCACGAAGTCGGTCTCACAGGCAAGGCAAAGCATATACCCTTTCTGACCCACGATTTTGGAAACGACCACCCCCTCGGTAGCCGAACGGTCGGCGCGCTTGGCGGCAACCAACTTTCCACGCTCGCGGATAATATCCTGCGCTTTGTCGTAATCGCCATCGGCTTCGATCAATGCCTTTTTGCAGTCCATCATACCTGCACCGGTCATTTTACGAAGTTTGGCGACATCAGCAGCTTTTATTTCCATGATCTTCTGTTTTTATTAAAATGTCATTACTCGGCGGCGGCCTCTTCGGCAGGAGCTTCCGCAGCTCCGCTTTCGGCAGCGACTTCTTCGGCTGGAACTTCCGCTTTCGCAGCTTCGGCTCTGGCTACTTTCCGGATACGCGGCTTAGCCTCTTTTTCCTCTTTTTTCGGAGCCTCGGCAGCCTCTTTTTCCTTTTCCAGCTTGCGTTCGGTCAGCCCCTCTGCAATGGCGCCGACAACGGCATCCAGCACTACGGCAATGGATTTGGTCGCGTCGTCGTTGGCGGGAATCACATAATCGATATCTGTCGGATCACAACAAGTATCAACCATTGCAAATACGGGGATGTTCAAACGTTTCGCCTCTTTCACGGCATTGGCTTCCTTCTGGATGTCGACCACGAAAATAGCCGCCGGAAGACGGGTCAGATCGGCGATCGAACCGAGGTTCTTTTCGAGTTTGGCGCGCTGACGGCTGATCTGCAACTTTTCGCGTTTGGAGAAGTTGTTGTAGGTGCCGTCGGCAGTGAATTTATCGATGGTAGCCATCTTCTTGACGGCTTTACGTATAGTGGGGAAGTTTGTAAGCATACCGCCCGGCCAACGCTCGGTGACGTAAGGCATGTTGACGGTCGATACTTTTTCTGCGACAACCTCCTTAGCCTGCTTTTTCGTAGCGACGAAAAGCACGCGGCGACCGCTTTTGACGATCTGCTTCAGGGCTGCGGCAGCCTCATCGACCTTTACCACCGTTTTGTGCAGGTCGATGATGTGAATCCCGTTTTTTTCCATGAAAATATAAGGAGCCATTTTGGGATTCCATTTTCTTTTCAGGTGACCGAAGTGAGCTCCGGCTTCCAACAATTGATTAAAATCAGTTCTTGACATTGTTTTCTGATCGTTAATAAATCTCTGATTAAAATTCTCTTTACATCAACCGCGGCGGTAGTGTCCTGGACAATCCCCGCGGTTTTCCGCAGACGGGCAATAACAGAGTAGTACGAAAATCGCAGTCTCCGGTATTTGTTCCCGTTCTGTGCCCGGTGAACGCAGTGATTAACGTTTACTGAACTGGAACTTGCGACGTGCTCCGGGTTGTCCGGGTTTCTTACGTTCAACCTCGCGCGGGTCGCGCGTCATGAAACCGTTCTTCTTGAGGATCGGCCGCATCTCCGCATCGATTTCGCAGAGTGCACGGGCGATCCCGAGACGGGCGGCTTCGGCCTGACCCTTGATTCCGCCGCCATCCAGATTGATCGTGATGTCGAAATTTTCGGTATTGTCGGTAACCAGCAACGGCTGTTTTACGACATACTGGAAAATTTCCAACGGAAAATAGGTAGCCAGCGGCTTCGAATTGATCGTAATGTTGCCTTTTCCGGGTTTCACGTAAACGCGAGCTACAGCAGCTTTTCTACGTCCAACGCTGTTTACAACTTCCATACTCATTACTTAATCTCGTTTAAATTGATTGTTCTCGGAGCTTGAGCGGCGTGCGGATGCTCGCCGCCTGCATACACCTTCAGGTTGCGCATCTGCGCAGCCCCCAGACGCGTGCGGGGCAACATGCCTTTCACGGCTTTCTCGATAATGAATTCGGGATTTTTTTTGAGATATTCGGCAGGCGTGGTCAACCGAATGCCTCCCGGATAGCCCGAATGACGGACATACTCCTTGTCCGTGAGCTTCTTCCCGGTCAGTCTCACCTTCTCGGCGTTGATGATGATGACATTGTCACCGCAGTCAACGTGAGGAGTGAAACTCGGCTTGTCTTTTCCGCGCAGGATTTTGGCTACCTGGGCGGCAAGACGTCCCAATACCGCGTTCGTTGCGTCGATCAAAACCCATTCCTTGGTGACGGTCGCAGCGTTGGCGGAGATTGTCTTGTAGCTTAGTGACTCCACTGTTTTTAAGGTTTAAAAAATTAATACTTGTTTAATTATGTGATCCGTGCCCGCTTTTACGGGCTTGCAAAGATAGTGATTTTTCCGAAAACAAAAAAATATTCGCATTTCTTCCGGGCGATTGCCCGATTTCCGCCGCTGAGGATTCGTCCCGTTCGTTTTTATGCACGGATTTTCCCCGTCCGGCGCAGGCTTGAACAGGGGCGCACCCTACGGAATCGCACCAAAAGCGTACCCGTTTTTTCGAAATTTCCCCGGCAGGCGATCCGAATAAAAGGGAAGAGGAGATTATCCCGATGGACAACCTCCTCTTCGTTAGGAATTACGAACGTATGCTATTTCTCGGGGAACGCATACAATCCTTTCGTACCTTCTCCGCGTTTATAGGAGATGTAAGATTTCGCCTTCACCGTACCGGTAGCCGCATCGACGGCATAACGCACGCCGGAAGCGCCGGCCCACAGGTAGTACGAATCTACCGGCAGCGGATCGGCTACGGTAAACCGAACGCCGTCGGTCGACGTGAGCGTCCCGATTTCGCGGTCGGCGGTCACGTAAGTCGCAACATATTCGCTGCTGCCCGCATGGTATTTCACGTCGATTTCGGCAGGAGCGTCTTCGGTGAACGCATAGCCTACGCTCTGCTGTCCGGAAGCCGGCCAGTTGTCGCCGCCGGCGTATTTAACCGACACCACATTGTCGCCGTCCATATAATAAGCGTACACGGCTCCGTCTTTCCCGACCAGCGAAACGGGGGTCGAGCTCGTCCATACGGCAGTTTTTCCGTCGGCCGACCAGCCCGAACCGTTCCACGATTCCCAATCGCCGCCGGCTATTTTGCACCGGGTTACGCAAATACCCTTATCACCGGCCTTATCGAAAGTCACGTAATAATATCCGTCGAACGTCGTGAAATTGAAATTGGAAGCGACCGTATAATCGCCGAGCCATTTCTTGCTGAGAGCCGCGAAAGATTCGTCGGCCTGATCTTTCCACGTTTTGCCCAGGTCGGTGGAAGTTTTGCAGGCCACCTGTCCCGAACCGTTCACCTTCGTGTCGTAAACGCAATAGAATTCGGGGAAATTAGCAGTCATTTCCTCTTTTCCGCACCAAGCTCCTTTGACAAACTTGTCATTCGCCTTACCCCACGACCAGTATTGCGGGTTATTGATATCGGTATCGGTAGCTTCCAGCGAAAGCATATATTCGCCCGGAGCTACGGTCTTGCCGCTCGGCAGCATATCGTAGTGCTTACCTTCGGTGTACGGAATCGTATTGGTAATGATCGGATCGCCGGCCAGCGTCGTGTTGTAATCGGTATCCCAACGGTACAGTTTGAAGACCATTTTGCTAGTACTTCCCCAACCTTCCCCACGGATAGACTGCTTCATATTGCTAGCAGGCAGATCCAGCACGAAATGCACGTATAAGGTTCCCTTTCTGAACTCTCCGCCAGTAACGCCTGAGTTGGCAGCCCACAATTCAGCCTGCGAAGCGCTCAACTTATAAGGATAAGTATAAAGCCCTATCAGGTTGCCGCTCTTTTCGAATACCGAAGGATTGGAATACGTCGCTGCATCCCCTTTATAAATAAAGGCTCCGTTTTCAACGCCCAGTTCGGTCTGTTGGATCGTAATGGTTCGCACCATCGTGTCGGCCGTCAGCGTGAATACGGCGGTACGTGCTTGGTAAGCGCTTCCTCAACCGAGAAGACCAACTCATATTCGCCTTTTTCTCCTTCCGGACCGGTCCCGGTCAACTTACACCAAGCAGTCGCTTCCTCCTGCGTCAATTTCCACGCAGCGCTCGATACCAGCGAAACGGTCACCTCCTGTTTCTTCCCGTCGATTTCGGAAAGCGCCGGATCTACGACAAGGGTCGGGCCGGGATTCTGCGAAATATCGATCTGCTCGTAAGCCCCCAGCGCCGTGTTGGTCAGCGTAATGCTCGTTTCGCGCGGGAGAAGCCCCGTCCGGTAAGTTTCGATCTTGAAATAGAGCGTGTCTTTCACCGGCTCGGCCTTCGATTCCACCTGCGAAATCCACTCCTGCGCTTCCGGCGAGATATTCACCTTGTACTCGACGTTGCTGACCAACGGCACTTCGATGATCTGCTCTTCATAAGACAGATCCTTGAACTCGTGAACCTCGGCCGCCAGTTCGTTCTTCGACGGCATCGTAACCTTGTAAACCTTCGAAGCGGAACCGGAATGCACCACGACGTCGACCGTACGATCCTCGAAAGTCTCGTTCTGGGCAGCCGTAATGGTAATTTCATTGTCTCCTGCGCCGCCGCTCATCGGAGATACGGTGCACCAATCTTTTTGAATCGCCCCTTCCGGATAGTCGATGGAAATGGACCATCCTTTGGTCGCCGTAAATTTCACTGCTGTGGACCCGCCTGCAATCGGGAAGGACACTTCAGGCGCGCCCCACGTTCCGATCGCCGCAGATTCCCATTCAGGATCGTCACATTGCCAGAAAGCCGTAGCCCCCAAGACGAATAAAGCCGCATACAAAAGTTTTTTCATAATAATCAAGTAGTTTTTTAATCGTTAAAGTTGACTTTTGGTTAAACAATTCGTTTCTGTCTGTAAATTTATCTTTTTTTATTTAATAAACCAAACAAATAAGCGTAAAAACAACACTTTTTCCGGGAACGGGGATTCGTGCGAAGCCGGCGAAAACAGCGGACGGACGGCTTACTTGATCCAACAGTCCACGATCTCGGCCACGTACAACCGATGGTCTCCGCCCTGGGACCCTCCGTACCACTTCCGGTAAATACTCTTATCGATAAACCGCTCCTCGGCGGTTATCCCGGTGTACAGTTTCCGGCACTCCAGCGTCAGGCGGGACTGCTCGAAGGTGACGTTTCCCAACGGCGTAACGAACGGGACGAGCCCCGCTTCCTTCACTTTATCGGTATCGCGCCCGGAACGGGAACCGCAAACTTTATACGCTTCCCGGTACTCCTCGCACAAGAACGACAGCGTAAAACAGTCGCAGCGTTCGATAAATTCGAACGTATACCGTTCCGGACGAACGAATACGAACACCACGGGCTTATTCCACAGATACCCCACCCCGCCCCACGAGGCGGTCATGGTGTTGAAACGGGACGCATCGCCAGCCGTGACGAGCATCCATTCTCTGCCGATCAGCGAAATAAAATTTTCGGTAATCCAGGCGGGATCGATTTTTTCCATAGACGATCAGATTTTATTTATGCAGTTCTTTATGTTTTCCGGACAGGTGCTCGATATCCAGCCTCAGAATCTCGGTCCGGTGAAACGATCCGGCGATATATTTAGCCGCGATATCCTTAAAATCGGCGCTGTATTTATCCACCAGCAGATCGAGGGCCGACAGCCGTTCCGATTCGGGCAGCGAGCAGGCGACCGTTCCGAACGCCATCACGCTCCGGTACTCGGTAGTGAACCCTTCCGGAATGATCCGGGTATGCCCGACGACGCAGAAACACGCCCGATTGTTCGCCCGGACGCACTCCAGTTTGTACCCTTCGGGCGCGCAATGAAAATAGACGCTTTTTCCCGACAGCGCATAGCTGATCGGGATTCCGTAACCGTAACCGTTCGTTCCGCACAGCGACAGAAAACCGTATTCGCCTCGGACCAGCAATTCCCAGGCCCGCCCGTCGTCCCAAACACGGTCTTTTCTTCTGATTTCTCTAAACAATCCTCCCATAAATCCGACATTTAATGAAACATCCGGCTTCCTTGTTTGTGCAAGTTTAAACATACTTGTTCTAAATCCGATATCTTTGGGGGAATTTTTTTGAAGAATCCCCAAAAAATCCGTCCCGGAAATCGCAAAAAACGCCGATCTGCATCTTCCGTTTTTCGCACTCGCAATAAATCATTATCTTTAAAGCGCGGAAACGCCGGCAGGTCGAATCTGCCTATTTTGATATTATTAACCGATAACTTAACCGCAAGATGAAAAAAAACATCTACAAATTGCTGTCGCTTCCGGCATTGTTGCTGGCCCCGGGGCTGCTCGCGGCGGGTAATCCCGCGCAGCAAAGCGCCGCCGACACCGCCGGATACCGGGACATCTATCCCGACACCTGGGTAGCCACCGACGCCGTGGGACGCACGATGCCTTCTTACGAAGAGGTCGGAGCCGTGAAAAACGACCAGCGCCGCATCGTCGGCATCTTCTACATCACCTGGCATACCCAGGGACTGGCTGGACTGAAAAGCCCTTACACGGCCGACGTGACCAAAATCCTCGAAAAAGATCCGAACGCGCGCCTGCAGGCCGACAATCCGTTGTGGACGGAAGGTTCGTACCACTACGCCGAACCGGAAATGGGTTACTTCCTCAGCCAGGACGAATGGGTGATCCGCAAGGACATCTCGATGCTGGCAGACGCCGGCGTGGACGTGATGATCATGGACGTCACCAACGCGGTGCGCTACTGGGACGAATGGGACGTGATCTTCAAAACGATGGAAAAGATGAAGGCCGAAGGCAACAAAGTGCCCAAATTCTGTTTCTGGGCGTTCAACGGCCCGGTCATCACCGTCGTGCAGGATCTCTACGAACGCATCTACGAGAAAAACCAATACCCCGACCTGTGGTTCTACTGGGACGGCAAACCGCTGCTGCTCTATAACGGCACCCCGAAATACGACGCCAACGGACAGGATACGCCGCACCCGAATCTGCACTACGACGAAGACGCCGTGACCAACAAAAACAATCCGCATTACGGAGACCCGTACTATACCGCTAAATATTATACGGATTATTCCGACGACGTGAAAAACTTCTTCACGCTGCGCACGATGTGGTGGGGCTACTACGAATGGGCCAACGAGCGTTTCATCGGAACCGAGGACAACTGGAGCTTCGGATACAACATGGCCGATCCCCGGATCAAAGATATGAAACCCGAGGAACTGCTCTCGACCCATAAGGGCAAACGCGAACAGGCCGCCGTCACGCCGGCCCAGCATCCGGTCACGATGATCGAAGGCGAACGCATGGGAGTCGGCAAATCGTGGTCGAAAAAGTACGGCGAGCCGGAGCTGGACGAACACGACATGCCCAAATCGGCCTATGTGCCCTGGCTCGGGAAAACCGTAAAAGACCCGGTGAACTACGGAATCTATTTCCAGGAACGCTGGGAGGACGCCCTGCAGGCCAACCCCGAATTCCTGTATATCAACGACTGGAACGAATGGACCGCCGGGAAATACCATCCGGGCAAAGGCAAGACCACCGTCTGGCTGAACCGCGACAGCCCGTTCTTCTTCGTCGACCAGTACAACATGGAATTCAACCGGGGCATCCAGCCGATGAAAGGCGGATACACGGATAACTATTACATGCAAATGGCGCAGAACATCCGCCGCTACAAAGGAATCCGTCCGATCCCGGAACTGGCCGGCTACGTAAAAACTAAGATCGACGGCCGGTTCGACGACTGGGCGGGGGCTACCACCGAATACCGCGATACCAAGGGCGACGTTTTCCACCGCGACGCCAAAGGTTACGCGGGAATCCATTACGTCAACAATTCGGGACGCAACGACATCATCACCGCCAAAGTGGCCGTCGACAAGAAGCAGGTGGCGTTCTACGCCGAAACGGCCGACGCGCTGACCCCGTGCACCGACAACAATTGGATGTTGCTGCTGATCGACGCGGACAACGATCCGTCAACGGGATGGTACGGATACGATTACCTGATCAACAAGCGGATCAAAAACGATCAGACCACCACGCTGATGCGTTACGACAGCGCCAAAGGCGACTGGACGGAAGTGGCCGATCTGCCGATGCGCTACGCAGGCAACCAACTGGAAGTTTCCGTTCCGCGCGAATTGCTCGGACTCGGCGGCGACCGTTTCGTGTTCGATTTCAAGTGGAGCGACAACCCGGCCGACCTGAACGATCCGATCTCGCTGTGCCTGAACGGGGACACGGCTCCGAACCGCCGGTTCAACTACCGCTGCATCTGGAGCAGATAGACGGAAAAAAGCTCCCGCCTCAAAAAAGCGGGGGCTTTTCTTTCAAGTATCATTATATTTGTTATATTTGATGTAGTCTGAAGGTATTTAATTGACTACAAATAGATTAAAAGAAACTCGCATGAGAATAGGCAACGGATAAGAAATTGGTAAAGTGCTTTGATACACTATATTTCTCATGCTGTCAAACAACTCTTATTTGTTTGCAAATATAATATTATTGCAGGTAAAAATCAAAAATAACGAGGTTTATTTTCATTTTTGCCTGCTGATATTTGTTCCGGATTGTCGGATACGATATATTTGTAATTAGGATTCGTACCGTGTTCCAAGCGGTTCATAAGTAACGACTTGCGGAGTTTTGGCAACAAGGGGATGCGGCTCCGTTTTATAGAAATGACTTATGCAAACCGACTTATCCATTTACAACAGTCTTCGCCCTTCCTTTATAGAAGGCGTTCACGCCGTGAAGTTCAATGCTTTGTCGGCGGTCATATCGCGTTACCGGGATTATGCCCGCAGTTCCGAACAAATAAAAGCGTACTCGGGAGATTCTCTGCTGATGCGGGACATCGCCTCCTTGCTTGACGAAGCACCCCGTCCCATAACGAGGGAATACCAGGATTTCACCCCGTTCCTGCTTCTTCTGATGCTTTCGGAGGAATTTCATGTCGTCCATTACGTCGAGCGTCTTGTAACGTGGTATTTCGGCTACTGTTGTGTCGATGAACTGCGGACGGTTTGCACCATTCTGTCCGAGTGTTCCTACCCGCATCACGACACGCTGCGGCTGCGGTTCAAGAATTACCTGCGTGAAGCCCGTAAGACATTGGGTATGCCCGTTGAATGTAACGCTGCTGTCATGCTGAAAATGCTCGACGCCTCTTATGAACATCTCACTCCCGCCGATGTCGGGGAGTTCGAGGAGCTGTTGCACCTGGGGGACGATTACGAGTTCATCTCCCGTGTCAAATCGAATTATCTTGCCTCGGATAACGTCACGGAACTCGCCGGGGTTTGCGGGTATTCCAGCACGATTACCTTCCGCCGGCGTTTCCAGCGGGTTTTCGGCTGCTCGGCCTCCTCGTGGTTACGTCAGCGCCGTATCGAACGTATCGGGGAGTTGTTGCGGACGACACACTACACGTTGCAGGAAATAGCCTACATGTGCGGTTTCTCCGCCCAATCCCACTTTACGGACTTTTGCAAGCGGAATATGGGGAGCAATCCCACTTCCATCCGCCAGGAAGGTCGGATCTGACATTAAAATCGGCTCCGTGATAAAAAAACGAAGAGAAAGATAAAAATCGTAATCCGCCGGTTTTTCGATTCGCTAACTTTATACGCGAAAGTAACAAGACGGATTAT
This sequence comes from Alistipes sp. AF48-12, assembly GCF_003477565.1. Taxonomy (NCBI): domain Bacteria; kingdom Pseudomonadati; phylum Bacteroidota; class Bacteroidia; order Bacteroidales; family Rikenellaceae; genus Alistipes; species Alistipes sp. AF48-12. The sequence continues at coordinate 52,636 of NZ_QUDJ01000015.1, read as the reverse complement.
GATTGCATTTATAGAAAAATTAAACAGCGAAGTCCTGCGGAGTATCGAACGTATCGAATCGCGGGATACCGACGTGTTGAAAAAGTCGCTTGAAGCGTCACGTGTCCTGGGAGAAGCGTTCGACCGTTTGAAACAATATATCATCGGCTACCGTTTTCAAAACGATGACGAGGAAATAAAGTTCTTCAAAGAAATCAAACCTCGTCTTTTTTGCCGTCTGATCTATTACCGCAAGCTCTACAATATCGAGATGAACCGTCCGGTAGGAAGTATCGAGGCACAACGGGAGTACCTGGACGCCCATGTTCGGGCCATCAACGCGTACACGCAGAAACGCCTCGACTTTATCCGCTATTTCCGCAGCGGCGCTACACACCTGGACAGCCTCTATTTCCTGCGCGGGCAGACCGACACGGAGCAATACCTGGAAACCTTCTACTATGAACTCGACCCGCAGTTTTCGACAAACGCGGATTTCAAGGTGGCGAAAATCCTGGCCAACGATATGTTGTCGGTTTATCTTATGGGCGAATTGGAATCACTGGAGAGCACGAACCTCCGGAACATGGTTCTGCCATTGCCTGACGTGCGTCCGACATGGCAGGACTCGAAGACGGATCTGACGGAACTTATTTACCTGCTCGACAGTAAAGGCTGTTTCGGCAATGTGCCACTCACGCAACTTGCCAGCTACATTTCCAACGCTTTCAACGTACACCTCGACATGAACCTTTCGAGGACATTCTGCGATATGAAAATCCGAAACAACCCGACACCGTGGCTTGACAAGGCGAAAGAGGCCCTGCTTAAACGTATGCAGACGTGGAAGCGAAACAAGAAAAACGGCAATTCCGAGTAGAACATGAACCGGTAAAGCACTCTATTTCTTATAGAAGCACTGATAATCAGCGTTGTATATAACAAAAGAACCGAGGTCGGTTTTCCCCCGTAACTCTCGAAAGGAACTTTCCCGAACGCCCGTATTTGCACCCGTATAAGGAGCCGATACGGGTGTTCCGTTGTAGCCCCGTCCGGATTAGAACACCGTTAAGCGTTGAATCACAGTATGCTATCGCATTTCTGCCAATAAAAATACCGAGTACGGGCCGCGGATTTCGGTAAAAAACACTGCCTTCTTCACCGCATGAACCGTTGAGAATCAGTTCACTGCAAATTATCAAAAAAAAGTCGTACCGACATCGTTTTAAGCTGTCCATATAAGCCGACCTTTGTAACAGACTAAAAAACAAAGGAGTATGAAAATCATAGTGATCAGTTCGCGAGCCTATAACGAGCTTGTCGGGCGTATAGAGAAAATAGAGGCTGCAATCGCCTCTCTCCCTGAAAAGGGGCGTGCATGGAATAAGGAGTATATAAACGACGAATGGATGGACGGCGAGCAGGTCTGCCGTTACCTGGGCATCAGCGGGCGTACCCTTCAACGCCTCCGCTCGGATCACGTGATCACCTATTCGGCCATCAACCGGAAGCTGTATTATTCCCTCACGGAAATCCGCCGTGTGCTGAAGGAGCGTTCCGTGCGGCGCAAAAACCGACCAAAGGAGTAGGCCATGTTTCTGGATAAGGAATATTTCGACGGATGGATGCAGCGGCTCTCGGAACGGCTGGAACGTATTGAGAAGCTGTGCGCGGGGGACGTGGAGCAACCGCTTTCCATCCTGCCTGACGGGGAGCGTCTTCTGGACAATTACGACCTGTGCCGTATGCTCAATATCAGCAAGCGCACACTCCAGCGTTACCGCACCTCGGGAGAGCTGCCTTACGAGATGATCTATCACAAGACCTTCTACCGGGAATCGGACGTCCTGCGGTTCATCGAGCGTAACTTCAGTAATTTCCGCAAGCTGAAAAAGGATCGTCCTGCCGGTTCCGGTTAGGCCCTGTCCCGAGAGTCCGGCGTCATGGAAAAACGCGGAGATACATGGAATAAGGCACGACAAGGCGGTACAACCGTTCGATATTTGCCGTAAAATCAGTATGTTTGCACTTGGAAGCCTATATAATAATGAACAATGAAAGAAACAGATAAAATATATCCTGCCGACAAAGGGGAGGAAGAGCTACTGCATAACGTGCGCCATATCTTGCAGGAAGCGCGCGCGAAGGTGATACATCATGTCAATTCGACCCTCGTGAGGGCTTACTGGCAGGTAGGGAAATACATAGTGGAGTACGAGCAGCAGGGAACCGGCCGTGCCGGATATGGCAAGGCTGTCATCAACACCCTTTCCAGGCGGCTCGTGGCGGAGTTCGGAAACGGGTTCACGGCCACCAACCTGCGGTACATGAGGCAGTTTTACCAGTGCTACCCGAAATATCACACGCTGTGTGATAAATTGAGCTGGTCGCATTGCCGCACGCTTCTCAAGGTGTCGGGCGATGCCGCCCGTGATTTTTACCTGCACGAGTGCGTCAAGGAAAACTGGAGTGTCCGGCAGCTCGACCGCCAAATCAACACGCTTTTCTATGACCGCTTGCTGGCCAGCCGAGACAAGAAAGCCGTGAAAGAGGAGATTTCCCGTACCGAACCCGGGCGTGTCGAACCCAAAGAGATCATCCGCGACCCGTATATCCTGGAGTTTCTCGGTATCCCCCAGGGAGAGCATTTTCTGGAAACCGATCTGGAGCAACTGCTCATCAGCCGCTTGCAGCGCTTGATGCTCGAACTCGGGAAAGGCTTCGCCTTCGTCGCGCGACAGAAGCGTATCTCCTTCGACGACAAGCATTTCTACATCGACCTGGTCTTTTACAATTACCTGGCCCGCTGTTTCGTTTTAATAGACCTTAAATCCGGGGAGCTGACCCATCAGGATTTGGGGCAGATGCAGATGTATGTCAATTACTACACCCGTGAGTTGATGAATCCCGGGGATAACCCTCCGGTGGGTATCGTCCTCTGCGCGGAGAAAAACGACGCGGTCGTCCGTTATACGCTGCCCGAAGATGAAAAGCAGGTCTTCGCCGCCCAGTACATGACCTATCTTCCCACGCAGGAGGAGCTGCAAACACTCTTGCAGGAAGTGTGACAACAACGCTCATGGGCATATGAAAAAAGCCGACGGAAATCTGTACTTCCGTCGGCTTTTCGCTTACATCTTAATCCCTTTCTTTGCGGGGCCGTTCTCCGGCGGGCTGCCCACGCCCGCGATCACGATGCGCCCCCCGGAGGCGTCGGCAATCTGCCGCAGCCGGGAAGGAATACGGGCCGCCGTGTTGTCTTCCTTCGGGAGCTCTTCCGCCGTGTCATGCCGTTCCCGGCACACGTCGTTATCCTCCTCCGCCTCCTTTCCCTCGCTCTCTTCTATCGGTTTGAGGCTTTGCTGTATCCTGCGGTCTATTTCCGTCAGGTCAGTTTTCAGGGCCGTCAGTTCGGGCTCCTTGCGCCAGGAACTTTCCACCACTTCCCGCAGGACGGGAATATCTTTCTCCAGTTCCTCGTTCTTTTTCCGGAATTTTTCCAGTGTCGGCTCGATGGTCGCGAGCGCGTGGATGAAGTTCATCGCCGCCAGTCGCGGGTCGGAGGCGATATTCCCGTAGTTATACTGGTATAGATAATCCCCTTCACCCCGGACATAAAAACGGTTCTGCACCAGGTCGAGCCCGTCTTTCCCGGTCGTTTCGCTCTGGACGAGCAGTTCGAACCCGTAGAGGCTCCCGATGGGTTCGAGCCTGTCGAGCGTGCGTGCCGTTTCGGCGATACGGTTGAGCTGTTTCCCGATGAGCTTGGGGTCGGAGGTTTCCAGCCCGTTCAGTTTCACGGGATTGCGGTACGAGCCGTCCTCGTTGAACTCGACGCGGGCCTTGAAGTGTTCCAGATCCTTGCCGATACGCCGTATCAGGTCGTTGTTCTTCTCTATCTTCTCCGTGATCTGCTCCAGCTTGTAGCGGCTCGATGATTTGCCGCGCACGAATGCCTGGCGTTCGCTTTCGAGCGTGGCGATCTTCTTCTCCAGGCGGGCCTTGTCCAGCAGGTCTGTATTTCCCGAGAGGACGGCTACATACTCGGAAAAATTCATGCCGCTTTTCTCGTCGATGGCCCCCTCGTCGATGGTACGGCTTCCCATGTTGTTGGTCTTGAGCTGGCGGATGAACAGTTGCTTGTTGTGCAACAGCCCGAACTTGTAGGCGTCGAGCGACTTCTCGACGGCGTATAATATCACGTCCACCTTGTTGTCGGCATGGAGTTTGGCGATCTCGTTCCCGGTGCGTATTCCCCGCCCGTCGCGCTGCTCCAGGTCGCTGGGACGCCAGGGGCAGTCCAGGTGGTGTATCGCCACGCAGCGTTTCTGCGCGTTCACTCCCGTCCCGAGCATCTCGGTCGATCCGAAGAGTACGCGGATTTTTCCGGCGTTCATACCGGCGATCATCTCCTTGCGCGCTTTTTCCGAGGTCGCCTCCTGGATGAACCGCACCTCGCTTTGGGGTATGCCGTAATCCTCCGCGAGTTTACGCCGTATCTCGGAATAGACGTTCCACCCCGCTCCGGGTTTGTAGGTTCCCAGGTCGGAGAATACGAACTGCGTACCTTTGTACGCCTCGAAACGGCGGTAGTAACCGGCAATCATACGGGCGCAGTGGCTCGCCTTGTTGTCCACGTGGTCGCTGTATAGTTCGGGGTCTATCATACGCATATCGAGCGACATCTTGCGGGCGTAGTCTGTGGCAATGAGCATTTTCGCCTTTTCCTCCCGCTCCGAGAGCGGCAGGCGGCCCAGGAGCGTGGCATCGCCCGATTTGGCGAATTGCACCAGCCGTTCTATGAACTCCGTCTGCTGGGGTGTCGGCGGGATATTGTGCAATATCTCGTTCTTTTGCGGTCGGTCGATCCCTATATCCTCCGCCGAGCGGTAATCTGTAATCTCGGAGTAGAACATGGCCAGTTCGGGAACCTTGATGAAATATCGGAACCGTTCTTTCTGCACGACCTCGTTGGTCACGGAAAACTCGTAGTCGATGGTTTTCTTGGCAAATATGGCCGCCCAGGCATCGAAGGTGCGGATATTCTGACGCTCCAGTTCCTTCGGGCGCAGGTACTTGAAAAGCAGGTACAGTTCCGTGAGCGAGTTGGAGATGGTCGTTCCCGAGAGGAACGTCGCCCCCAGGTCGCGGCCCGTGCGCTGCTGTATGGTACGCAGCGCGAAAAGCATGTTGAGCGCCCGCTGCGACCCCTCGGGATTTCCGAGGCCCGCCACCCGGTCATGCCGGGTCGTGAAAGTCAGGTTCTTGAATTTGTGGCTCTCGTCCACGTAGAGGTGGTCGATACCCATGAGGCGGAAGTCCACGGCGTCGTCCTTGCGTGTTTCCAGCGCGTGCGCCACCTTCTGCAACTTGGCTTCCAGGTTGGCCTTGCGTTTCTGACACCCTTTCATCATGGCGCGGGAAACGTCCCTGCCTTGTGCTTTGAGCACTTCGAGGTTCTCCTCCACACAGTCCAGCTCGGCCTGCAATATCTCCTGCTGTATCTCCGGGGACTGGGGTATCATGCCGAACTGTTCGTGCGAGAGGATCACGGCGTCCCAGTCGTTGTTGCGTATCTCCCGGAAGATGCGCTCACGCTTCCGGGGCGTGAAATCCTCCTTGCCCGGGTAGAGGACTTTGGCCATCGGGTAAGCGGTGCAGAACGTCCGGGCTATTTCATGGATGTTGGCTTTCAGCCCGATAATCATGGGTTTATTGGCCAGCCCGAGGCGTTTCTTCTCGTAGGCCCCGCAGCACATGATGAGGGTCTTTCCGCCGCCCACCTCGTGGTCGATTATCCCGCCGCCGAGCAGTTTGTCCATCCATATCGCGTCCTTCTGGCTGTCATACAGTTTGTCGATTCCCAGCCCCTTGAGGTCGAGGTCGGGGAATTCCTGGTGCGTCCCGTCGTACTTCGGGCGCACGTAACAGTTGAAAGTACGGTTATAGAGGTCTGTCAGGCGGTCTTTGAAGTCGGACGACTGCTCGCGCAGCCATTCGGGGAAAGCACCCCGGATCTCATCTATCTTGCTGTTGGCGAGCTGTATGGCCTCCCCGTCACGCACTTTGACCTCCCGCCGTTCTCCGTCCACCCATTTGAGGACGGTCTTGGTGATGTCGGGCGAAGTGTTTTGCAGGGCGTGTTTCAAAAGGTGCAGGCCGTTGTACTTACGGGTCTGCGCGCTGACGGCATACTGCTCCGTGATCTTCACGTTCGTCGCTTCCGCCTTCACGCCGTACTCGTCCAGGTTGGAGGCGAAGGTGATCTTCACCTCCGTATCGAAGAGCGAGGAGGCGAAACGCTCGTAAATACCTTTTGGAATCCACCGTTCGCCCAGGTTGAAGTCCAGGTCGTCGAAAGCGATGGGTTTGGGTGTCGCCTCGCGCAGAGCCTCCAGCGATTCCCGGGCCGGGGCGTGGTCGGGATTCTCCCGCAGGAACGCCTCGATCCGTTCGGCTTTCCCGATGACATTGCCGGCGATGAACTTGTCGGCAACCTCGTAGCCGTCCGTTTCCGGGTTGTAATAGATACGTCCTTTCAGTTCCCCGAGTATTCCCTCCACGGTAGTTCCCGTGAGCGAGGCCATGTAGTGCGGTTCCACCCGGCCGTACTTGTTCAGGCTGGCCACAAGGGCCTCCGAAGCGTCGTCGGCGTGCGTGATCTCATCGGGATTGAAGGCCACGGGACGCTCGAAGATGTCGGCTTTGCGTGCCTTGCCGTCGATGTAACGCTCCAGCGACAGAATCTCCGTCCCCCGCGCGTCCATCTTGATCAGGTCGAGGTTGCGTTTGTCATTGAGCCGTCCGAAGCGTTCGGTGAAATTGTCGTAAAGCCGGTTGAGCATCTCCCGCAGGGCGGGGTTCGCCGTCAGCGTTTCCGCCTCGTTGTTATAAAGGTGGTAATAGGCATCGCGTATCTCGATATACATGGAGGCTTTCGTCCGTTGTGCAGGCGTGAGTTCCAGCGGGTGGAACATGGGTTGCAGGGATTCAGTCTCCCGCAGGTAGCCGACCCGGTTTTGTCCGTCCGTGACGAGTGTTCCCTCGCGGAAATAGGGGGCGACCTCCCCCTCGAACGGTCGGGGTTTCATATCCGCCTCCCGTATCTGCGGCATTTCTTTACCGGGTTCTTCCTCCTCTGGATTGTCCGGCGTGTCGAACAGGCCGCCCGTTCTCGGCGTACCGGCGGCTTGTTTCCGTTTGCCTTTCGGGGCTTCCGTCGGGGGGTGTACCGCCTGCCGTTCCCGCTGTTCCGGGGTTTCCTGCAGCCGGGCGCTTTGTCGGCGCAATTCCGCCCTCCGTTCCGGGGTAAGCGACATCATCATCTCGTAAAAGCCGTTGATCGGCGGGTTGTCCTCCCAGTTCAGGGAGGCATACAAGTCTTCGGGATCACGCTCCGGTGGCGTCGTTTTCGGCATTTCGCTCTTCTGTTCCTCCGGAGAGGAGGCCGGGGCGAATAATGAGGGTTGTCGGGGCGTCTTCCGCTTTGCTCCCCGGCGGCTGTTCCTTTTCTTGGATATACCGAGTTCTGCCTGCCGCCGCTCCTCGGCGCTGAAGCCGAACAGATCGTAGAGCGTCAGCAACGGTTCCTGCTGCACATTTACCGGTTCGGCAGCTTGGGTGGCAGGTACGGGAGCCGCCGTTTCCACCGTGTCGAAAAGCGACCCGGCGAAGCCCTCCCGCGGTTTCGGTTCCGTTATTCCGCCCACGTGCTGCACGGGAGTATCTGCCATGCCGAAATCTTCGGGTTTCGGCGGGTGCTGCTCCCACAAGCGATTCTCCCGCTCTTTCGACCAGGCCCCGAAGTCGGCCAGATCCTCTCCGGTCGGTTCTCCGGCGGGTGTGGCAGCAGAATCCGGTGACACTTGTCCGGGTTTGTTTTCGATTCGGGTAATCTCCCCGGTTTCGGTATCGACATGGTAGCCCTGCGCCGCCATTTCGGCGACGACGCGGCGTTTTTCCTCCTCTTCCCGCTGCTGCTGAAGGTTACGGGCATCGGCGATAATCTCCTTGACGATTTCTCCGGCAAGGCGGGGCTCGTGTCTTTCGGCACGCTGGCGTTCCGCCTGACGGGGACGGGACAATTCCCGCTCCGGTGTACCGGGTGTCTGTTCCGGAGCATGTTCCAGGCAATAACTCTCGTTGAAATGCCGGTTGAAATCCTCCGAGAGCATACGCCGCATCTCCCGGTCGATGCCGTCCACGCCCTCCGCGTGGGTGAACTCCATCGCCGGTTTGCCGTAGGGGTCTTTGCCTACTTTGGCCTCGGTATGGATCACCCTGTCGAACGACTGGAAAAGGTTGTTTATCCGGATGCCGTTCGACAGCTTGCGGGATTCGATGAAATCCCGCTGCCGTTCGGACAGTTCCCCCGTGGCGGCTTTCTTTTGCAGGATAACCAGGTCGCTGCCGACCTCCGTCCCCGCGTGTTCTGTAAAGAGGTTGTTCGGCAGCCGGATGGCCGATACGGGCTCGCAGCGGTTCATCAGCCACTCGCGCACGGGGCGTCCCTGCTCGGCGTTCAATACTCCCTGCGAGGTGATGAATGCCACCAGGCCGCCCTCGCGTACCATATCGACGGACTTCATGAAAAAATAGTTGTGCAGCGCCCGTGTGCCTTGCCGCCGCACGGGGTCGGTATGGGTGGAGAAGAACGGGTCGAAGAGCGCCACGTCCCCGAAAGGGATGTTGCTCACGGCCACGTCGTAGTAACCGGCGTATTTGGGTTCGATGCGCTCGAATCCCTGTACCCGCACCCGTTTTTCGGGGTGCAGGTGCTTCAGGATCAACCCCGTGGCGGGGTCTTTCTCGAAGCAGGTGATCTCCGCATAGGGGGCGTGGAAATCCACGGCACTGACGAAAACCCCCGTTCCCGCACTGGGGTCAAGAATACGTTTGGGGACGATCCGCGTGTCCCATATCGCCTCCACGATGGCGTCTGCCACTTTCGGGGGCGTGTAAAAAGCCGTCAGGACGGAGTTCTTGATCCCGTCCATGTAGCGCTTGTATTCCCGTTCGTCGGGGGTGTTCGCCCTGATGACCTCGTGCAACTCGGCCACGAGCGTTGCCATGCCGTCCTTGTCCGGTTTCCCGGTGGGGTTTTCCAGCACTTCCTTGATGGCGCCGAAGCCGCTGTATGCGCCGAGTGTCCTTTCTTCTTCGGGAGTCGGCGCCCGCCGTTCCCTGTCGAGCGTGAAGGCCGTCTTCAGCGCGTCGATATTCTGGCGGAGGTGGGTTTTCTTATTGAATGCCATCTTCGAGAAGTATTTGGACGGTTCCCGTCAGTTCGGTATAGAACAGTTCGTAGTCGGGCGTGTCGGCGAAGTCGTCCGTGAGGTCGTACTTCTCCAGCACCCCGCGGCAGAGGGGCAGCAGGCGTAGAGCCGCCTGCCGGGCGGTATCCTCGGGAATCTCCGCCTCGAATTCCCTCCAGAGGATGTTTACCAGCGTGTTGTAGGGTGAAAAGTGCAGTCCGCGGCAGAGTTCCTCGCGGGCAATTTCTTCGGCCTCGATGTGGTTGCAGCCCGAACGGATCGCCTCGCTGTACGCTTGGGCGGCGCTGTCGGCCCGCTCGGCGATGAACTCACTTTCGGCGATGAGTTCCGGGTGGCTGTCCTTGAGGTAGGATAGTAACGAAAGTCCGTAATAGGACAATTCCCCCGTGGGGGTATGGTGTTGCTTGTCTGGCATGATAAGAATTTTTAGTGGTCGTTGATAATCGGGGAAGAGAAAGGCGCCCCGGGTTCCCACCCGAAGCGCCGACCACTGAAAAAATCCTTATCAAACAAGCGTATCTCGTTATGACAGGTCTTTTCCAGTGGCAAAGGTAACGATTATTTCCGTTTGTTCCTCTTTCCCTGCCTGGGAGTATCGCGCGGCTCGAAAACGAACGAGGTCTTGAACTGGTCATCGAGCGTGAGGGCCGCGTCGAACGTCCCGCCGCCGTTTTTGACGAATCCCCGGATCGTGCCGGTTTTGCCTTTGGTCAGCAGTTCCGCGAGCTGCTTGTCGGTCAGCTCCTTGCGGGCCACGGTTCTCCATACGGTCAGGCCGCAATCGGGATTCTGGCACTTGGCGAGTTTGGGATAGAACACCACGGGCCTGCCGCAACGCGGGCAGGCTGTGTCACTCTCCGCGCCGTCGATTCTTGCTTCCAGCAGTTCTTTGGCGATTTGCGAGGCGAAGACCTCGATACCGCGATGGAACGTCGGGGCGTCCATCTCCCCGGTGGCGATCTTCGAGAGGGCCAGTTCCCAGCCGCCCGTCATGGCGACATCGGCGATCTTCTTGTCCCTGACCACGGCATACACGGCCAGTCCCTTGTCCGTGGGTACAAGCGACTTTTTCTCTCGCCTGACATACTCGCGGGCAAAGAGCGTTTCGATGATGGCGGCACGGGTGGCGGGCGTGCCGATGCCGGCATCCTTCATCGCCTCGCGTTCGGCCTCGTCGGACAGTTCGCGTCCGGCGGTTTCCATCGCCGCCAGCAGGCTCGATTCCGTGTGAAGGGGGCGCGGCCGGGTCTGTTTCTGTTCCGTGCCGCATCCTTTGACGGGCAGCTCGTCGCCTTGCACGATGTCGGGAAGGAGGGTCATGTCCTCCTCTTTCTCCTCGACAGGTTCATTCAGGACGGCCCGCCAGCCCGTCTTGACCATGATACTGCCGCGGGCCGTGAAATCATGCCCCGCGCTTTGCAGGGTAAGGGAAGTGTTTTCTTTCACGCAGGCCCCGGAAAAGGTTTCGAGCATCCGCCCCGCGACCATCTCATAGATGATGCGGTGGTCGGCATCCAGTTCGGAAGGGAGGTTCTCGGTGGGAAGCAGCGCGTGGTGGTCGGCGATCTTTTCGTTGTCCACGCTTCGGCGGGAGAGAGATGCGGTATCCATCCTGCCCGCGTATTCCGCGAAACGGGGATAGCGTGTCATGTTCCCGATGAGTGCCGGAATCTCCTCGGCCACATCTTCCGATATATAGCGTGAGCCGGTACGGGGATAAGTGATGAACTTCTTCTCGTAAAGCGACTGGGCGATGTCGAGCGTTTTTTCTGCCGAAAAACCATACCGGCTGTTGGCCTCTTTCTGGAGTGTCGTCAGGTCGTACAAGAGAGGCGGCTGTTCCCTGGCCTCCTTGCGCTCCACGTTCACGACGCGTACCGTTCGGGCGCCGATAACCTCGGCGCGGGCTGCTTCCGCCTTCTCCCTGCCGTCGAATTTCTCCGTGGAGAGGACGGTGAACTCCGTGCCCTCCTTTGCCGTGGAGAGCTTCAGCCGGAAATAGGTGGCGGGCTTGAACGCCTTGTTCTCCAGGTAACGGGAGCAGATGATCGCCAGCGTGGGGGTCTGCACCCGTCCGAGCGACCAGACGCCCCGCCCGGCAGCCACGGCAAGCGCTTGCGAGGCGTTGATACCGACGATCCAGTCGGCTTCGCTGCGGGCTTTGGCCGAGAGGTAAAGGTTGTCGTATTCGTTGCCAGGGCGGAGGTGTTGTAACCCCTCGCGGATGGCCCGGTCGGTCAGGCTGCTGATCCATAACCGCACGAAAGGGGTGCGGCATTCCAGGTAAGAGTAGATGTAGCGGAAGATCAGCTCCCCTTCACGCCCCGCGTCGGTCGCGACGATGATGCGCTCGGCCATGCCGAACAATTCCCGGAGAATACCGAGCTGCTTCACGACACCCGGGTCGGCCTTATACTCTTTACCCTCCCGAACCTGCCGGGGCAGGAGGATGAACGATGATGGCAGGATAGGCAGGTTTTCCCGGCGGAAACCCGCGATGCCGTACTGTTGGGGCATTGCCAGCCCGACCAGGTGGCCGAAGGCCCAGGTTACGGCGTAGCCGTTTCCCTCGATAAAACCGTCTTTACGGTTCGTGGCTCCCACGATGGCGGCGATCTCACGCGCCACCGAGGGCTTTTCTGCGATAATTACTTGCATGATGATTCGGATTTTTCAGTGGTTGTTTTCTTGTAGTTCTTCTTCTTTCTCTTTTTCCGGACGGGCGATCAGCCGGCGGTCGTAATAGACATGGTTGCCGTTCCCGTCGTAATACTGCCGTCCGTCGTCCGCCTCCTCCGGGGGGCTGCGTTTACCCGGCCGGAGGTACAAGGCGGCCAGCGCCGCGATCAGGAGCGGCATGGCTCCGGCCTGCATGTAGAACCATTTCATACGTTATACCTTGACACCTTTGGAGTTGCTCTTTTTGCTGCTGCGGTAATTTTTCTTCTGCGTCGGGGTGGCTTCCTGCTGTCCCTGCTTGAGCGGCTCTTTCACACCTTTGACCGCTTCGACGGTCTTGCCCTCGGAATTGACGGCGACCTGGGTACGGCTTTCAACGGCGGGTTTGACCTCCGCTCCCTGCCGTTTCGCACGGTCGGGATTCCAGCGGAAGAAGTCCATCTTGTTACGCTCGAAGTTGGGCTTGACCCAGGCGTTGAACGGCTCACCCTGCCCGTCCTTGACCATGCCCTTGATGTAGAAAGCCTTGACATCCGCCCGCTTGGAGGGATCATTCACCGCTTCCGTCCACTGGTCATAAGCCTCTTTGGGCACGGAGGCTTTGAGGATTGTCCGGTGAATCGTGAGCGTGGGCTGTCGTTCGGAGGCCGTAGTTTCCTGCCGTCCGTTTTTCTCGGCGGCCTTCTGGCGGTAAATCTCCTTGTTCTCCTGGGCGTAGCGGTTGCGATCCAAACCGTCGTAGGTAAAGGAATAGTTACGTTCGGCCGCGTCGATTTGGATATAGGCATCCCGCTTATAACCCGCGCGGTGGTATATCCTTCGAGCAACACCTTGCCGCCGCCGTAGAAATCCATCTGCTTGCCTTCCGAGAGGTCGGCCTCCTTGATGCGGGCACGTTTTTCGAGTAACGAAACGGGCATGGGTTCCAGCGTGTTCGTCCATTTGTCTATCGACACGTAGCAGGGCGTGAGCTTGCCCGGCTCCAGCTCCAGGTCGATCACTTTCCCGGCGTGGCGGGTGTTCATCAGGTTCGTTTTCGCCTCCTCGTCGAGCAGCACCCCGTGGAAGGGGGCGTCGAGGTCGGGCCGTTCCTGCCAGTAATGCGGCACGACGCGCAGCGAGCCGTCCGCCTGCTCTTCGAGCGACACGCGCCCTTTGGTGGAAACACGCATCCCGTTCTCCAGTTCGGGGTTCATCTCCACCAGCCCGTTGGATTTATGTCCGTAAGACATGGCTTTCAGGTGCGGCTCGATGTCCTCCATGCGGATACCTTTCTTCTCCATATCCGCCAGGTCTATCTTCGTGACGTCCAGCGGCTCGAACTGCCGCTGCTCCTGCGTCTGAAGCCGTTCGGAGGGGTCGATACGGTAATTTTCCAGAATCTCCGGGTCGAAGTCGATGCGGATAAGTTTGTTCAGGGCATTCTCCGTCATGACGAAGATACCCGTGTGGACGGGGTTCTGGGCCTGTTCCATGAACTTTTTGAAGAAGGCTTCGAGGGCTGAATCCTGCGTGTTCACGTTCAGCAGGCTCGCCACATTCTGATCCGTGGGGTCGGCGGTCTGGATATTGCCGTCCCGATCCACGCCGGTAACGGCTTGCAGTCGTCCGTCGTCGGCATTCTGAACGAGCATGACTTGTTTAGCGTCGTTCTTTACGTTTTCGTCCATAATTACGAGTGTTTTTAGTTAGCACCAATAGCGATGCGGGAACGAAAGTAAGGGGAACCGGCTGAACGTAAAAGAGTTGGAAAGGCTATGGAAGCATCGGGCACAGAAGTGGCCGCTTGTGGCGCAGGGCAGAGGAAATCGGAGAAACGGAGTGCCGGGAAGGACGGATTTGGCAGAGGGTATTTTCGTGGCTCCTCACCTTATTGTCAGGTAGTCGGGATCTATTGTTAAATGTCAATAAAGCGCATGGATAACCCGTGTTTTTTTATAAATTTGCGAAAACGGGTTTCAATATCCGACAAAACGTGAGGCATGGAAATATATACCCCAAAAACCAAGATCAAACTTTCTCCGGTGATAAGAAACGGGAGAGAATTTGTCGAAGTGACTTTCGGTAATGACAATGACATCCGCTTGTCGCTGTCGAAGGAAGAAAACGTACTGCTTGTCGGCGGCAGGGCTTATCTGCCGGCAGAAGATTTCGTGCTTGCCGAGTTCTTCGACCGCTATGTGAAAATGGCGTTTATAGACTATTCTGCCATCAAGGAAACCGCCCCCCGTAAAGAGGAAGACAAACGGCCGCCACTGCCGGAAGGCTATCTGGAAAAACTTCAGCAAGTGCGTTACAGTGACCATACCGTAAGGTATATACCTCCTATTTCCGCGATTTCCAACAGCATTTCGAGGGGCGTAAGATTGAAACGGTTACCCCCGGCGAGATAAACGACTACCTGCTGTATCTCATCCACGAGAAAAACATATCCTCCTGCCAGCAAAACCAGCGTATCAACGCCATCAAGTTCTATTACGAGAAAGTTCTCGGTCAGGAACGGCGGTGTTACAAGGTGAACCGTGCCAAACGGGAGAAGACGCTGCCCGACGTGTTGAGCAAGGAGGAAATAAAGAAGATACTCGACGCGACGGTGACAGACCTGCGCTTCTTCTGCATGTTCTCCATACTCTATTCCGCAGGATTGCGCATCAGCGAACTGCTGGAACTGAAACCCGGCGACATCAACGAATCCCGCTCCCTGATACGGGTGCGGCAGGGTAAAGGAAAAAAAGACCGCTACACCCTGCTATCAAAACCGTTGATGAAAAAGCTGACGGAATATAACAGACTATACAAACCGAAAGTGTGGCTTTTTGAACACAGACCGGGCGAACCTTTCACCGAGAGTATCGTGTCGAAACGGCTGAAGGCAGCGGCCCGGGAAGCGGGAATCACGAAACGGATTTATCCGCACCTGCTGCGCCATTCGTTCGCCACCCACTTGCTGGAGCAAGGAACCGACATCAAGATTGTGAAAGAGCTTATGGGACATAACAACATCAAGACAACGGAAAGGTATGTCCACATAGCCGACACTTTCAAAAGCAATATCAAAAGCCCGTTGGACGATCTGTTGATGGAGGAAGACGAGGTCTGATACTTAAAGAAAATAACAGCCAAATCGGCTGATAGTATAACGTTATCGTCAAGTAAATAGAAGGAAATGAATAAGATTAAAGAAAAATGGTCTGATCCAATATTTCTGGAGCAAATTAGCCCTGTTTTAGAGCAATTTACCCAAAGCAACATCGAAATGTCAAACTTAGATCTATCGGGTATAGAACTTAGTTGCAAATCATCAGTTATTCAGTTGCGTAAAGCATACTGAAACAATCAAAATTTGAAACAATCAACATGTCTTATTCATTTCTTTCTTGTTCTGTTGTTGAAAGTTCTTTGTACAATGTTGATTTTTTCAGAACGAAATTTGACGGTTGTTTAATGGATAAATCAATTTTCAAAGAATGTAATTTTCGAAAATCTAAGTTGGTAATTAATGCTAATGATGCCATTTTTGAGAATTGTTGCTTTATTGATGCTAAATTTGGTATTACAACATATGGATATGAATATGGTGGCAGGCGGACAAAATTTTATAATTGTGATTTCACCGGTGCTGAATTTAAAAATGTAGAGTTTAGAGCCTCAAAATTCTATAATTGCAATTTTACAAGAACAAGATTTATCAGTTGTGATTTGCGAGGAATTAAATTTGAAGGAAATAAACCTAAAATAGAGCAGTATGAGAAAATGAAAATTCCGGAAATGATTCCTGAATATAATATTTCAAGCCGACGATAACAAGCGGCTCAACCTCCCCTGAAAAGGTCGGTTAGCCACCAAACATTAACATCCCAATTAAAAGCATGAGAAAATGACTAATTATTTTGATGATAAACAATTATATCCACTATTGTTTCAGAATGACTTTTCAAAGATTCTGTCTTTCCTTGAAAAGTATGGGCTAAATAGCGTGGATAGAAATGGCAGGAGTTTTTTAATGAATTGCATAGCTGAAGGGAAAAATGATTTTGCTTATAAACTTATAGAATTAGGCGCAAATTTAAATCATCAAGATGCGAGTGGGGCATCCCCTTTATTTGCAGCAATTTGGGCATATAATATAGAAATGATAGTTTCTTTACTTGATAATCCAAGCGTTGATAAAAATATAACGGATAATCAAGGAAGAAATGCACTTCGGATAGCATTACAATATCATCCCGAAGATTGTGAATTAATGATAAGATTTATACGTGCTGGTGTAAACCCATTTTCATGCGACAACAATGGCGTATCATTTTATGATCTACTTCAAAAATACGCTTCGGGTAGTATAACTAAAGGAGGACGCAAGTTGAATGTGAAACCAATTATTATTGAAATAGAGAATGGGATGTTAACAAACAGCAAACCGACTGAATAAGCGGAACGCTGCCGGACATTATCGTTGTCAACATTAGAATAAAAAAAATGAAAACAATAGAAGATATGAAACTTGAATTATTGAGTGATAACTCAAATAAGTTCATGCAGACTCTAATAGATTATGACATAAAAAGTAAAGACAAATATGGCAGTAATCTACTTCATTATTATATAATGAACTATGATAGTATTGTACATCCAGCAGGTGTGATTATATCCGAATTTATAAAAAAAGGATTGGATATAAATGATAAAAGAAAAGACGGACGGACTGCATTATATCTTTCTGTTCAGTGTCAGCTACAAGATATTTTTGAAATACTCCTGAATAGCAATGCAGATTTGGATATACAAAATGTAAATGGGAATACTCCTTTATGGGAAGCCGTTATGCGATACCGTGGAGATGGCTTCTTTATCGAACAACTTTTGAAAAATGGGGCTAATCCCGATATAAAAAATAACTATGGAGTATCTCCTAAATCATTGGCAAGAACTATCGCAAATTATGATGTAAGAAGATTCTTTAACAACGATAACAAACAGCAAACCGACTGAACAAGCGGCACGCTGCCAAACATTAGCAACTTGTAAAAAAATAACAATGACACATAACGAAGCCATAGAGTTATTAGTTAAAGAAGCAGCTTCATCTGACAAGAAACGGCTTACGGAGCTATTTCTGCAAACGTTAGTGAATGGACAGATTCATTTTGGACTTCAAGTATTGTCTAAAATGAAAACTTTTCATGTACATTCTTACTCGTATTTGAATATACCTAAGACTGGAGATAGATTCAAGGATGATAGGTTAATAGCAAAAGAATATAAGAAACCAGTTTTAGAACGGAATGTAATTGCTTTTGAAGATATGCCCAAAGAACAGCAAGCAGAAATCGTTAACCAAACTAATCTTCAACATTGTATTTTATGTTCTTGCCAATTTGAGCGTAATCTGGAGGAATATCCTTACGACCCTCTTATTGGACCTTGTGATGATAATATTTATGAGATGTTGCAGTGCTTATGGCAAGAAAATAAAGAGAGCCAAAGTTCTCTTCACAATCAAGGGCTTCAAAATGAAGGACTGTATATTCTTAAAGAAGTCTTTGAAACTATTATATCTGTGCAGAAATCAGACGGAATTCGTGATGTGTTCAAATTATTGAAGAAAAAAGAATTTTTCAAGCATTGGAAGAAAGAAGGAAAATGTATTGATGCTGAATTTTGTGCAGAACTCGCTTTACAAAATTTGTTGGAAATAATGGGGTATCTTGGCATTCTCCATACTGAAAAATATAAAGGAGCTTTTTATGAATATTACGGAGGATGTCCACCCAGAAGTAGCGGTCGTTCGGATTGGAATTATCCAGTGGATTTTTGGAGGGGCACAAATGGTATTGATAAAGTCGCTTTTCAGTATTGGTTTGGAGAATATAAAGAGCTTGAAAAATTTTGGAAATAAGTTGCTAACACGCAGCACTACCGCTTAAAGCGGAACGCTGCCGAACATTACAGCTATGGATATAACGAATAGAATTATTGTCGCCTTACTGGAACGAATGAAAAGTAGAAACAAGAACTTTTCATTATCAAGACCTAAGTTTCATCGGTTGTTTCAAATAAATCCCGATGGCTACTTATGGTATGGCGAGAAACTGGAGCGGCATTTACTTAACAAATATGGAGAATCGGCTGATACATTGAAATATCTTGATATATATTATTTCATTTCCAATATTGTGCGGTTGTATTACATGCCTAAAAATTCAAATTCGGAGGAAAACGAGTTTGGAAAGCTATACGCTTATGGCTCCATAATAGGGTTACACCGTTGTCATATTCCAGATAAGCGAATATATCTGAACCGATTGTTAAATACTTTACTGTTCTGTTGTCCGACTTCTGAAGAATATATCCGTAGATTCCGCTGGCAAAAAAACGGTATATATTACAAATCGCAGGATGTGGAAGTTCTTATTGCCGATACATTTACAGAAATACGGGAATCGGACAAACAATCAGAATCCATTGAAATAGTTGAGTCAATAGTCAATGAGACATACCGTTATCTGGTAGGCTCAAATACGGGGCTTCCATTTGTCCGTTCGGAAACTTTATTGCACTACAACCTGAACCCATCTGATTATATGTGGCTATATCAGCACGATAAGGAATTGTTTTATACTTGTCTTGATGCAGCAGCATTACAGTCGGAGATTTTCAGTTACAAGTCATTTGTGTACAATTTCAACCTGTATATTCTAAAAGACGCAAATATATTGGATGAATTGTCCAGATATTCCAAATGTTATGAAGCCGTTTTAGAACTGCTTTTCAAATCCGATTCAATTATGCAGAACTCTGTTATTCGGCAAATCAAATTATGTAGAAATGAAGATACCATTAAACAGAATAACAGATTGGATGCTATTAACAAATGGCTCAACTCCCTAAACAAGATTGGTTAGCCACAGAACATTAAACATTAGAAAATGAGAACACCAGTCATAATCCTGTTATTTGTAATCCTGCTTGCCGTAAGCTGCGGAGAGCCTCCCATGCCGCCGTCGGACGAGGAAATGATACGCCATTTCACCACGCACGAGGTGGCGTTCCGTAAGGTGTACGAAATCATGGCAGAGAGTTCAGAAGGTAGTTTTCACTACCCGCCGCTTTCTCCGGAAGAGGTTATTATACTTGATTCAATGGAGCAAAGCGATACATCCCATGAAACGAATGATGAACAAGACATCCCGGTATATGGACTGTTGAAGCCGGAGCGAATCCTACTCGACTCCCTGTTATCAGAGATTGGATGCGGTTTTATCCTTGTTGATCGCAGGGAATGGGGAACGGCAGATTCGGTATATGTGAGCCTCGTTATGCCGTACTACTCCCACGGCATCGTGGATGCCGGAACGTCCAAGAGTTTCGTTTACGATCCCGGATTGAGAAGCCGTCGGAATATCCGTATCACCGAACATGGCGACCTGAACGAGATCTACCGCAGGACGTACAACGACACCACGCTTTACAAGCCCATCAAGGGAAACTGGTACATCGAGTTAGACCATTCGATATAACGGCCCGGAGTCCGTATCAAAGTATGTATCACTTTTTGTCAAGAAGATACATCATAAAGCAGATAATGGCCATCGCAAGGAAAAATAACAGAACCGCAAGGAGTTCGTTAAACCTGCACTTGGCATAGTGAGACATCACTGCTTTGCCTCGCCATTTGTAAATCCTGCTGACGAGCGACATAACGGCAAATGTGACAATGCTAAAAACGACACATGGCAACAATGCCGACACACCTGGAAAAAGCCGGATAGTAACAGTCATCATAGGGAATATCAAAAGAGCGAAGATATAAATCGAGAGCATCATTTCGCCATCGACCCTGCCTGTTCGTCTTGCCTGCTTCCATTTCTCCCCCATCCACCAGAGGTAATCCCAGAGATAAAACCGTTGCTTATTCTCCTGCCGTTTCATCATGCCCAATGTATAAATCCGAGGTGGAACATCAGCGCTACATTTGCCACGATCAGGGCGATAGCGATAAGAACTATTTTGGCGAGCTTCCTGCCGGGATGTTTCATCTTCCCGTAATGTTCACGGAGCGCTTCACGCCGTCCGGCTGTATAGCGTAGCTTGCAGAATAAATCGGGAAGAAAGCAGAGAGGAATCACTATGGCCAAACCAATCATCCAGCCGAAAAGGCGCAATATCGGCGGAAACCCAAGCGGTATGAGTAGGACGAAGAGCCAGCACCAAAACAGTAGCATACGTCCGTTGAGATTGGTACGCTCCCTTTCGTGCCATATCTCGGCTACATACCACATATAGTCGATGAAGCAGATCCGGTATTTGCGATTGTCCTTTTCCATACCGTTATCTCCATACAAAGAAACCAACCAATATAAGTATAATCAGAACGCTGACCAACACAATCTGAACCCTGCGGCGTGTTTCAGGCTTGCAATCGTCAAATAACCACAGTTTGCTGTTAAACTGCCAATGACACGCCCATTTCCAACGGAACAGCAACCCTGCAAGCCATAGGGCAAGCAACCCGACACCAAACAGCAACCCGTATTGCGGGTGAGCCTGCAACCACTCGAAAAACGTTTCCGCCTTGCTGTTCATTGCTTCGTATATATCGGTAACTGTCATACTTATAATTAAAAGGATTCCGAACACAAAAATAATGTTTTCCGTTCACATAATCACTACTTTATGCTCCAAAACACCAGCTGTGCGGTTATAAAACCAGGAAACAGCCCCCGTTAAGGTAACGGAGGGTGTTTGTGTTCATTTAGTTCTGTTCCGGCAGGAGCTTGCAAAGCACCGGGTCGTTCTTGATACGTTCCAGCTCCTCGGCGACGATGCGGCCGGCCTCTGCCTTGATACGTTCGTAGTTTTCCTGCACGACCTGTTTCATGTGATCCGTCCCATTCTCATCCGTGAAGTCGGTAATTTGTGGTATCTTCTTGTACCGGGCCGTTTCCGCTTTCACTTTTTCGTTGTCCACGACAATCTCGCAGTGGAAAATCTTCTGCTCGATACGTTCGTCGAAATTGTCCGCCACGGCCCCGACGAACATTCCCTGCGTGAGCGTCGAGATCTTCGAGGCCGGGATCAGGCTGTCCAGCTGCGTGGATATGGATGTCGATTTGTCGCTGCGGCTCAACGTCATGCTCTGCCGCTTCTGCAATACCTTACCGAACCGTTCCGAGAGTGTTTTGGCCGTTTCACCTACGACCTGCCCGGAGAAGATGTTGCCCACCGTGTTCATCACGACGGCGGCCTCCTTGTCCCCGTAGTCCCTCTTCAACTGTGAAAAATCCTGGAAGCACAGCAGCACGGCGACCTTGTTGCTTCTGGCCGTGGCGATCAGGTTGTCGAGTCCCTTGAAGTAGATTGTCGGCAACTCGTCGATGATGATGCCCGATTTGAGCTGGCCTTTCTTATTTATGAGCTTGACAATCCGGGAATTATACAATCCCAAAGCCGCTCCGTAAATGTTTTGCCTGTCGGGATTGTTCCCCACGCAGAGTATCTTGGGATCGTCCGGGTTGTTGATGTCGAGCGTGAAATCGTCGCCCGACATGACCCAATATAGCTGGGGCGAAATCATGCGGGAAAGCGGAATTTTGGCCGATGCTATCTGGCCCTGGAGCTGGTCTTGAGCGCCTCCGAGCCAGGCATCCATAAAGGGGCTGAGGTAGTTTTCGAGTTCCGGGTAG
Organism: Alistipes sp. AF48-12; assembly: GCF_003477565.1. Taxonomy (NCBI): domain Bacteria; kingdom Pseudomonadati; phylum Bacteroidota; class Bacteroidia; order Bacteroidales; family Rikenellaceae; genus Alistipes; species Alistipes sp. AF48-12. The sequence goes on along the minus strand of NZ_QUDJ01000015.1, from coordinate 31,020 downwards.
GATGTCAGAATCGGGAAAATATCCTCGTACCGCTTGTTCAGGAACTCGATGGCGTGCGGGAAGGTACAATACCGCCCGTTGTCGTAGATGCGCAGGAACCAGATCACGGCCGCGAAAAGGATAATGGGGCTTTCCACAAAAAAATCGCCCTGCTTCTGCACCCAACTTCGGTTCAGGTTGAGCATGATGGTATAGGCGCTCTCGTAGGCGTCCGAAATATCGGTCATGAAGTCCGGGTGAATGGGGTTACAGCGGTGCGAGCGGCGCGGGTCGTCGAAATTTATGACGTAGAAAGTCGGGATTTTCTTGTAACCTTTCTGGTGATTCAGCAGGTGGTTGTAAGCGATTTCCGAAAGATCGGGAAACTTGTAGTCATAGATGTATTGGGTATAGCCCTTTTCGATTTGCTGTTTAATGAACTGGTTTACAACACAATAACTCTTCCCGCTGCCCGGGCTTCCCATGCAGATGCAAGCCCTTTGCGGGTTTACGACGTTGGCGAACCCGTTGTTCCACTGTTTGTTATAGTAAAATTTCGTCGGCAGATTTATGGAGTACTCGTTCTCGATCAGGCGTGTTTCCTGCTGGAATGATTCGTTCTCGTTGTTGAAAGGGTCATCCATGAGATTGTTCTTCAGCAGGCGGGACATCCACACGCCGCCCATCAAGAGGCAGATATACCCGGCCGATAGGGTCAGTATGTAGAAAGCCGCGTTCGCCGTTGCCGTCAGCGGCAAGTCCAGCAGCCACCAGTTGAAGAAGAACAGCACGCCTCCCGTGGCCAGCGATGCCGTGATTTTCCGCCAGGTAATTTTCTCCTCTTTTACTCCTTTTGTCCCGAGGCATGAAAGGGCGAGGAACACGACGGCGAAAAGTTTCGTCCATAGTATATTCCGGAACAGCCCCGCGGTGCGGTCGAAGTTCAGCAGAATCCTATCGACCACGCCGATATTGATTCCCCATTCCCGTATCTGCCCGTAACAGAACCAGTAGATGTTGATAACCACGAACAAGATACTCAATGCCCGCATGAAATCCATTGTTTTTGCAAGACCCCGAAGGTCGTCTTCCTGTTGCATAACCGTAAAATTTAATAAATGAATGATAATTGAGATGTTATACTTTCCTCCGTCGTGAGGTATTCCGCTTCCGTTGCCCGTCCCGTCCGGCAGGCGCTTGTTTCGGGGACAAGCCCCTCGTGTTTTCCCCGGGATTCCGTTTCCCGCCGAAGCGCAGCTCGAAGGCGTTGGCCGAGTATGCCTTTCCCAGCCGTGATCCGTTCACGACCGTCCGTGTTTCGTGGTCAATGAAGGTCACACCCACGATGCGGCCGTTTTCGTTGCGTCGTATGTAGAGATCCACCCGGGCTCCCCGCAGGCGTTCGCGCAGTTCTTCCTCCGTGGGTTCTCCCCGAAGCGCTTTATCGACCCGGCCACGGATTTGCCTCCTCGTGTCGTCCTTCCCGAACCGTTCGGCGCTGCGCTCCATGTGCCGTTCCAGCCCGTCATACCCGACCTCTTTACCGAACAGTGAGGATTTGAGCGGCGCGGCCACTGCCTTGTCCCCGTTCTCGTCCAGCAGCGTGTAGAGCAATCCCCGGTAGGGGGTTCCGTTCCGCTCTCCCCGGACTTCCTCTATACCTATATTATATAGGGACAGCAATGCCCGGAACTCGCCGAGGGTCTGGAAGCGGTATGTCGCCACGGCCGGTTTTATTACCGCTGCCACCTGGCGTTTCAGGTCGCCCCGCGTGTAATCGGCGGGGACGATCCCTTGCCCTTTCTCCCGCCTTCTCCCTTTGGCGGGATGCAGTCCGTACTCCCGTTCCAGTTCCTCGGTAACGGCCACGCTGCGTTCGTTGCGCCTGCTGTCGTTTATCTTGCGCCCGTCCTGGGCCACCTGCACCGACACGATATGGATATGCTCCCGTCCGATGTCGGTATGCTTGAATACGATATAAGGTTGTCCTCCCCAGCCCATGCGCTCCATGTAGGCCCCGGCTATCTCCGCGAGTTGCCCGTCGTCGAGGCGGTCTTCGGGAGCCGGGTTGAGCGACACGTGCACGACGGGTTTTTCCGTCCGGTAGTGCGAGGGCATCCAGCGCAGGAGGTCTTCTGCCGTCGCGGCCACGTTGAAGCGCCCATCCGCCGGCTCCCTCACGATGTGGGTCAGCAGCACCTTCCCGTCGCCCCGATCGACTTTCTCCTGGTTGTACGCCAGCGCGCCGTACACGTCTTTTCCGGTGGTGATATTGGCTACCATCGCTGTTTGAACTCTTCGGAGAGCGACACGACCTGCTGCCCGACGGCCGCCAGTTCACGTGTCGCTCTCTCCAGTTTATAGAGCAGCGCGAGTGTTTTCTTCTCGGAAAAATGCGCGTGCAGCTCCTTCACCACCTGGTTATAATTCGTTCCCACGGCACGGAATTGGGCGTGGAAAGCGGTCAGCTTCGCCACGTATTCGAGCGTTCCCCGGTCGGTCTTTACCACCCGGAACGCCTCGTTGAACACTCTCGCTTTGATAAAAGCGGCTTTGGACAATAGCCCGGACTGCTCGTAAAGGTCGAGGAAACGGGCATGTTCCACGGCTGAAAAGTTTACCGAAAAGCGGTAAACGGCCGGGTCGTTTTTCGCGGGTCGTCCCCCTTTGCCCCCTCGGGGCTTTCTGTTCTTTTCCATCGCATCGAAATTTTAAGGAGAGGCCAGGGCCCCACCGGTTCCTGAAAATTCCGATCCCTTCGCGGCTTGCCGCCCTTCTGAAAAGCACCGACTCCGGAGGTGCTTTCTCCCCCTTGCGGGCAAGCTGTTTTCTGCTGCAAAACGAGAATCGTGCAGCAGAAAACACAGCTTGCTATTTGCCCTTTGCAAATACCTTCTGCCCGCTCGCGGACAGAACATTGAAAGAGCCGCCGTAAAACGGGGCAAGGACGGCTTCATTAGCGTCGGGATCGTTCACGAGGCAAAGATACCGACCTATTCAATCGCTTGTACTACAAGTGATTACGCCACTTGCGTCCACTTTGATGCCACACGCGGCCATAGCGGAAAAAGAGCATACAACCCGTGTTTTTAAGGGTTTACTTTGCACGTGAGAACGGATACGGGCAATGACACATCCTCCTGTCCGCACACGTGCGGACGGATGCAGAAAACACCGTGTGCAGAGGAAAAAGCGGGTCTTTGTCCGGATAAGCAAATGCGGTTGCGCATGAGTATAAAATCGGACACGCGCCCATGCACCGGCATACCGGCGTAACAGCCTGCCAGCGCACCAGCATATATGCGTGCCGGCATACCTGCATAAAATCTCATGCCGTCACTTGCCCGGATACGTGAAGAGATGAACGATTACCCGATTGTATAACTAAAAACGCATGGAACAATGAAAGAGAAAACGAAATTCGTGGCCTTCTCCACCCAGAAAGGCGGAGCGGGTAAAACCACCCTCACGGTGCTGGCAGCCTCTTACCTGCACTATGTAAAGGGTTTCAATGTCGCGGTCATCGACTGCGATTATCCCCAACACTCCATCGTGGAGATGCGGGAACGTGACCTGAAGCTTGCCCTCGAAGACGAACATTACAAGAGGTTAGCTTACGAACAATTCACCCGGCTTCAAAAGAAAGCCTATCCCGTCGTGGAAAGCAACACGAAAGAGGCGTTGGCCGATGCCGACTACCTCCTGCCGCAAGGTGATTTCGATTATGTGTTCTTCGACCTTCCCGGTACGATCAATAACGAGGATCTGATTCATTCCCTGGCCGGAATGGATTATCTCGTCGCCCCGATCAGTGCCGACCGGGTTGTCATGGAAAGCACCCTGAATTACGCGGTTGTGGTAAAAGAGCATATCATGGGCCGCGAGAAGTCCCGGATGAAAGGGCTGTATATGCTATGGAACATGGTGGACGGACGTGAAAAAACAGAGTTATATCAGGTTTACGAGGCGGTAATGAAAGAGCTGGATCTTCCTGTTCTGAAGACCTTCCTGCCTGACACCAAGCGTTTTCGTCGTGAGCAGAACGCCAGCCGTCGCTCTGTCTTCCGCTCCACGCTCTTCCCGGCAGACCGTTCTTTGATCCGGGGCAGCAACCTGGATAAACTCGTGGATGAATTGATCGAACTGTTAAAGTAGGATCTTATGAGCGGAAAAGAACATGACGACGGTTTGGACGCTTCCTTCATCATCAGCCAGGCCAAAAGCCGAAACCGGCCATTACATCCTTACACGCCGGAAAAAGAGGAGGAGGCATCGGCTCTATCGGAACCGTCCGGCGAGGCCGCCTCCTCGTCGGCTACGAAAGAGGAGGGACGCCGCCGAAGAGGGAAAGGCCAGGATTACGAGCGTCTTTTTATCCGGAACGCCCCCTCCAATACCCGAAGCGGCAAAACGGTGTATATCCGCAAGGAGTTTCACGAGCGTATAACCCGGATAGTGCAGGTTATCGGTAAGAACGAACTCTCGCTGTATAGCTACCTGGACAATGTGCTGGAGCAGCATTTCGCTACCTATCAGGAGGAAATTTCGGAACTCTACAAGAAACGGAACTCCGATATTTTTTAGTTATGAACCCAATATTTACAACCTATTAAAAACAATCCATCATGTCAGACAAAGCAATTATTTTATCTGTTATCCTGGCGGCCGTCCTTTGCGTCGCCGTGCCCTTCATCTTCCGCGTGTGCCGCTACCGGCGCAGGATGAAAACCCTTATCGTCCCCGACGGCCCTTCGGGGGAGGTCGCCGTGGGGACTGTCCCCACCCCCGAGGCCGAGTACCTGGCCCGTTACATCTGCCTGCTACGGCTGCCTTTCGCCGGTAACAAGCACGTGAAGATACGTCCGTCGTATCACGAGCGTATCCGCGAGATCACCCGTGTCATCGGTCGTGGCGACGTGACGATCACGGCCTACGTGGACAAGGTTCTCAAGGCGCACCTGGACGATAACCGGGAAACCATCGAGCGGCTTTTCGAGGAGCGTGAGGCCGTGGCCTCCCGGCAACCCAAAGCGGAGGAGCGATGAACGGGGCGTTGTGGCTGCTGCCCCTCTTTGCCGTGGGGTATGCCTTGTGGGCGTTTTTCCGCCTGCGGCGGATGGAACGCAACGAACCGGCAGACGGGATCGTTGCCGAAGACACTCCCTGCCGACAGGAGATCATCGGCAGGAGCCGCTTTGTCCTCGACCCGCGCCACTCCCGGCCACAAGCTGCCGTAGAATCTGAAACTGAAAAAGTTACGGAAAAAGCCGATATATTTGTGCCCACGAATGTACCCGAACACCCCCGGCAGATTCCGCCGGAAGACCTGGATGAAGTGTTCGGTGTCGCTCCCGAGGGGGAGCCTAACGAACCTCTGGAAATCGACTTTCCGCTGTACGATGAATCTTTCCCGGATGCGGACGCGGAGGAGCCGGATTATGACGAGGATGAAGACGACACCGAAGAGCTGCCCCTTTTGGGCCGCTCGCTTGCCCAGGGGGTTAGTTTTGAACAGATGGGCGAAGCCTACCGCCACGTGGTACACGATCCACCTTCAACAGACGAGCAAAGGGAGGAAACGGGACGTGTCCTCCTGGGCCTGAAACAGACCGACATGTTCGAGGTCATCGTTTCGGGCCGCCCCGACGGGAACGACAGGGTAAAATCCCTGATCGACACCTACCTCTCGGCTTTTCACCGGCGTATGTCCGAGAGGTCTGCGGAAAGCCCATCTCCGCAGGGTTCGGTTCCCACGGGTTTCGACGTCCGTGAGTTTGTTTAACCCCATAATGACATCACGATGAAAGAAAAAGACTACGGGTAGCGCATGAGGTTACCCGCGAACCACTGAAAAAATCCGAATCAAGAAGTTTAACCCGGTGCGGGGCCTATCCATCCCCGCGCCACAATTCAAACATTATCGAGTTATGAGAAAGAACAAGATTCTTCTTCCGGCGGCATTTCTCTTTGCCGCCATCTCCTCCGCTTTCGCGCAGGGCAACGGCATCGCCGGCATTACGGAGGCTACCAACATGGTAACCAGCTACTTCGACCCCGGCACGAAACTCGTGTACGCTGTGGGGGCTGTGGTCGGCCTTATCGGGGGCATCAAGGTCTATAACAAGTTTTCGAGCGGCGACCCCGACACGTCGAAGACCGCCGCGAGCTGGTTCGGCGCGTGTATTTTCCTGATTGTCGCCGCGACGATCCTACGCTCTTTCTTCTTGTAGTCCAACCTGTCATGCAAATAATTATGGAATATGGAATCAACAAGGGAATCGGCAAGAGCGTGGAGTTCCGGGGCCTGAAGGCGCAGTACCTCTTCATCTTCGCGGGCGGCCTGCTGGCCGTCTTCGTGGTGTTCGTCATCCTCTACATGGCAGGGGTCGATCAGTGGGTATGTATCGCTTTCGGCGTTGCGGCGGCTTCGGTGCTGGTCTGGCTTACCTTCCGCCTGAACACCCGTTACGGGGAACACGGGCTGATGAAGCTGCTCGCCGCGCGCCGGCATCCCCGCTACCTGCTCAACCGCAAGTCCCTGCGCCGGTTGCTGAAAAGAAAGGGGGGCCGCGTATGAGAAACCTCTTGAAAGCCACCACGCTGGAAAGCAAGTTCCCGCTCCTGGCCGTGGAAGGCGGTTGTATCATCAGCAAGGACGCGGACATAACGGTCGTCTATCGGGTCGAACTCCCGGAGCTGTTCACCGTCACGTCCGCCGAGTACGAGGCGATCCACGCCGCCTGGTGCAAGGCCCTGAAGGTCTTGCCCGAATACAGCGTGGTACACAAGCAGGACTGGTTCATCCGCGAGCGTTACCGCCCGGCCACGGGCGAGGGGGACATGAGTTTCCTCTCCCGCAGTTACGAGCGGCATTTCAACGAGCGTCCGTTCCTGACCCACGCCTGCTTCCTCTACCTGACGAAAACGACGAGGGAGCGTATGCACATGCGTTCAGACTTCTCGACCCTCTGCCGGGGCAACATCATTCCCAAAGAGGTAAACCGGGAATCGGCGACAAAATTCCTGGAGGCGGCGGAACAGTTCGAGCGTATTCTGAACGATTCGGGTTTCCTGACCCTTGTCCGCCTCACTGGGGACGAGATCACGGGTACGGCGGATTGTCCGGGCCTGCTGGAACGGTACTTTTCCCTCTCGCTCTCGGAGACGACTTCTCTTCAGGACATCGAGCTGGGGGCCGAGGTTCTGCGCGTGGGTAACAAACGGGTGTGCCTGCACACGCTCTCGGACACGGAAGACCTGCCGGGGCACGTGGGTACGGACACCCGTTACGAGCGTCTTTCCACCGACCGTTCGGACTGCCTGCTCTCGTTCGCGGCCCCCGTGGGGCTTCTGCTTTCCTGCGACCACCTTTACAACCAGTACGTGTTCCTGGAAGACAGCGACGAAAACCTGCGTATGTTCGAGAAACGTGCGCGCAACATGCAGTCCCTTTCCCGCTACTCCCGCGGGAACCAGATAAACAAGGAGTGGGTGCGATACGTCGCTGTGTAAGTAATTGTTAAACTTAGATTTAACCCGTTGTTTCGTCAACGGTAGCCTATGGACAGATGCACCAATAGTAATATACTGTATCAAAGCTGTCCAGACAAGGTAGCCCTTCCGAAAGGAGCAGTCAGAACCGTGAGGGAAAGACAATGGCTGTTAGTATCATACAGTCAGGGAGCTTGGCTTGGGTGGTATGGTTAGCGTAAGCGAACTGTCGTCTAAACGTCGTAAGGTTGAAGAAGCCAAAGATACTGATAGGCTTCAGCCCAAAAGGGAAGCAGTCGGTTATTCCTCTCCATTCTGGGAATACACGAACAGAGTACTGCCGGTGTAATAGACAGAACCTAACCCACTTATAAGTTACTTGCACGGAACGTAGTAAGCCCGTATTTCTCCTGCCAATGACAGGTAAGCAGACCGTAAGGAATGCCGAATGGAGTGCGGGTATAGGATTGCAGAAAAAGCGAATGCCACCCTGTAATGGGGTGAATAGGGATTGAAACATCATCCCGCTGCGAAAGCAGGCTGACTTCTGCGGTAGGTGATTCTTTACAAGAAACTTTTAGAACTTTTAAAAGGAGAAAAGCAAATGAACGAAATTAAAAAATCGTGTGCATCGACTGACCAAACGCAGAGCAAATGGGACAGTATAAATTGGCTCAAATGCGAAGCTGCGGTTCAAAAGCTACAAGCGCGTATTGTAAAGGCTCAAAAAGAGGGTCGCCACAACAAGGTCAAAGCCTTGCAGTGGACACTGACCCACTCGTTTTACGCTAAAGCATTAGCGGTAAGACGTGTAACTTCCAATAATGGGAGTAAAACGGCTGGCGTCGATATGGTAACATGGAAAACGCCAGATGCTAAAGTGTGTGCAATAACCGAACTGAAAAGGAGAGGTTATACACCCCAACCTCTGAGACGAGTACATATCAGAAAGAGTAACGGGAAATTAAGACCATTGGGTATACCAACTATGAAAGACCGGGCTATGCAGGCATTGTATCTGATGGCACTGGCTCCCGTAGCTGAAACAACGGCTGATGCCAATTCTTATGGTTTCAGAAAAGAAAGGAGCACGGCAGATGCCGTTCAACAATGCTTCAATGACCTGGCAAGGACGACATCCCCACAATGGATCTTAGAAGGTGATATCAAAGGTTGTTTCGACCATATCAGTCATGAATGGTTGCTTGACAATATCCCTATGGATAAAGTTTTGCTCCGTAAATGGTTGAAAAGTGGATTTATTTTCAACAAGCAACTTTTTCCGACAGAGGAGGGAACTCCTCAAGGCGGCATCATCTCCCCAACTCTTGCAAATATGACTTTGGACGGACTGGAAAAACTGCTTGCCGATAGCTTTCCGATAAACCGCTCGAAGAAAAATTACTATACTCCTATGATAAATCTTGTTCGCTACGCGGATGATTTTATTATCACAGGAGAGAGTAAGGAGTTGTTGGAGAACCATGTTAAACCATTAGTCATTGAGTTTCTTCAAGCAAGAGGGCTTACCTTATCAGAAGAAAAGACTAAGATAACTCATATAGAAGAAGGGTTTGATTTTCTTGGGTTCAATATCAGAAAATATAAAGGCAAGTTTATCACAAAACCATCCAAGAAGAGTCGAAAGAGATTTTTAGATAAGGTTCGTGAAATAGTGGACAAGAACAAGTCTTCTAAGCAACAATCTTTGATACGATTGCTAAACCCAGTCATTAGAGGATGGGCGAACTACTACAAGGGGTGTTCTGCATCGGAAACTTTCCGTAAAACAGATGCACAAATTTTCAACAAACTATGGCGATGGTCTCGCAGAAGACATCCCAAAAAAGGTAAACGATGGATTGCCAACAAGTATTATCACACTGTAAGAGGTAGAAGCTGGACTTTTGCCGTACCGCTTGAAAACAGGAAAGTGGATAAATACCACACTCTTGTGAGATTGTCGGATACGAAAATAAAGCGACATATCAAAATCCGCAGTGAGGCCAACCCATATGATGCCGATTGGAAAGATTTCTTCGATCAATACAAGACCCGAAGAATGCTTGCACACTTAGACGGCAAGCAATATATCTATCGCCTGTGGAATCAGCAAATGCAATGTTGCCCTGTGTGTGGCAAGCACATCACACGGGAAACTCCCTGGAAAATTACTGAAATGACAGGGAGCAGTAGAAAGGCGAAAGTCCTAATACATGATCATTGCAGCCGAATTACTAACAGAAATAAATGGAAGTTACTATGAGCCGGCTTTTAGTTACAAATAAAAGTTTTGAATTGCTTGAGCCGTATGAGGGGAAACTCTCACGTACGGTTCTTAGAGGGGAAAGCTCCCGTAAGGGGGCTGACCTACTCGACATCGACCAGTATCTCAACGAGGCGCACTCGTTCGGTCTTCAATCCGTCCGGGCCCATTTCAACGTGCTGGCCTGGTCGGACGACGTGCAGGAGCTCCGGCATATCCGCAATGATGTGGGCAGCCAGCTCGCTCTGATGGAGTGCCGCCCGCGCCACAACACCGTGGACGCCGCCACGCTCTACTGGGCGGGTATGCCGGGCAACGCGGGGGATTTCCCCGCCGAGGAATCGTTCTACACGTTCATCGAGCCCGCGGTCTGTTTCTTCACGGAGGAAACCAACTATAAATCCTCGTCCAGCCCTTTCGGCATCAAGCTGTGCGACCGCATAAGCGGCAGGCCCCTACACCTGGACATCTCGGACGAACCGATGAAAAAAGGGATCATTACGAATAGGAATAAATTCGTGTTAGGCGGCTCGGGGTCAGGCAAGTCGTTCTTTATGAATCATTTAGTTCGCCAATACTGGGAGCAGGGCACGCATGTCGTGCTGGTGGATACCGGTAACAGCTACCAGGGTCTTTGCGAGCTGATCCGGCGTAAGACCAAAGGTGAGGACGGCGTGTATTTTACCTATACCGAGGAACATCCCATCAGTTTCAACCCGTTCTACACCGACGACTACTATTTCGACGTGGAGAAGAAGGACAGCATCAAGACGCTGCTGCTGACACTCTGGAAAACCGAGGACGACAAGATCACGAAGACCGAGAGCGGCGAGCTGGGCAGTGCCGTGAACGCCTATATCGAGCGTATCCGCGCCGACCGGAATATCGTGCCGTGTTTTGACAGTTTCTACGAGTACCTGCGGGACGACTACCGCCGCGAGCTGGAGGAGCGGGAGATCCGGGTCAGCCGCGAGGATTTCAACATCGACAACATGCTCATCACCCTGCGGCAGTATTATAAGGGCGGACGCTACGACTTCCTTCTGAACTCCCGGGCCAACATCGACCTGCTCTCGAAGCGCTTCGTGGTCTTCGAGGTGGATTCCATCAAGGAAAACAAGGAGCTTTTTCCCGTGGTCACCATTATCATCATGGAGGCTTTCATAAACAAGATGAGACGGCTCAAGGGGGTACGCAAACAGCTCATCGTCGAGGAGGCCTGGAAGGCGCTCTCTACGGCCAATATGGCTGAATATCTGCGTTATATGTATAAAACAGTCCGCAAATACTACGGTGAGGCCATCGTTGTGACGCAGGAGGTCGAGGACATCATTTCCAGCCCGGTGGTCAAGGAGGCGATCATCAACAACTCGGACTGCAAGATCCTGCTCGACCAGCGCAAGTTCATGAACCGTTTCGACGCGATTCAGTCCTTGTTGGGGCTGACCGACAAGGAGAAGGCGCAGATTCTCTCGATCAACCAGTCCAACGACCCTTCCCGTAAATACAAGGAGGTCTGGATCGGTCTGGGCGGCGTTCAGTCGGCGGTCTATGCCACGGAGGTCAGCGTCCCGGAGTACCTGGCCTACACGACCGAGGAAACGGAGAAAGTGGAGGTACAGCGGCTTGCCGGGGAGCTGGGCGGTGATATGGAACTGGCGATCAGGCAGCTCGCCGAGGGCAAACGTTAAAGGGAGGGCAGGCCATGTATCGCAAGTGTATCGGATCAGACCCCACGGCGGCGCATTTGGACTTCGCGCTGTACGAGGTGGCGGGCGAGTGGGAAAGCCGCTCGGGTTCTCCCCGGGTTCGCATCTACCGCAACCCGGGACGCCGGGGCGGCGGTTTTTACGTGGAGGTGTCCTACAAGGACGGGACACGCTTCTCCCGTCCCGTGAGGAAGTATTGGGGAGGTATCCGTTACTTCGACCTCTACGGGTATGTCGCCCTGGCCTACGATGCGGGGCGCGAGGTGCTCCAGCTCTCCGCCTACGGGGATTATTACCGGGCGTCGGAATGACCGCCCAAGTATTCACGAATTAAATAATGAAAAGGATGAAACGATTGATTTTAACGCTGTTCGTGGGGCTTCTTTGCTTCACGTACCAGGCAAAAGCGCAGTGGACGGTCATCGACCCGTCGAACCTCGTTCAGAACATCAAGAGCGCGGTTCAAAGCTCGACCACGGCGACCAACATGGTCAAGTCGCTGCAAGAGAGTATCAAGATTTATAACCAGAGCAAGGCTTACTACGACGCCCTCAAATCGGTGCATAACATCATCAAGGATGCCCGGAAGGTGAAGCTGACACTCGAAATGGTCAGCGAGATCACGGAAATCTACACCTCGGGATTCAACCGTATGGTTTCAGACCCGAACTTCACGGTGGACGAGCTGGCGGCGATCTCGGCGGGTTACGCCCGGCTGCTGGAGGAGGGCGGCGCGCTGGTGACGGAACTCAAGACGGTCATAACCGGCGGCAACGGCCTCTCGCTCTCGGACAAGGAGCGGATGGACGTGGTGGATCAGGTTTACACGAAGATGCTGGAGTACCGCAACCTCACGTGCTATTACACGCGCAAGACCATCTCCGTGTCCTTCATCCGCAGCCGCGAAAAGAGCGACGCGCACCGGGTGCTGGCACTTTACGGGAACCCGAACGACAGATATTGGTAACCTGAAAACGGAGGCAGTCATGGATTTCGACAATTTACACCAGGTTCTCCGGAACCTGTATCAGGAGATGATGCCGCTATGCGGCGACATGATCGGGGTGGCGAAAGGTATCGCCGGCCTGGGTGCGCTCTTTTACGTGGCTTACCGGGTATGGAAGGCACTGGCCAATGCGGAGCCTATCGACGTGTTCCCGCTCCTGCGGCCTTTCGCCATCGGCTTGTGCGTGATGTTCTTTCCCACCGTGGTTCTGGGGACGATCAACGCCGTGATGTCGCCCGTGGTGCAGGGCACGCACGCCATACTGGAGGGGCAGACATTGGATTTGCAGGCATACCAGCAACAGAAGGACGATTTGGAAGCCGAGGCCCGCAGGCGCGAGGGCAAGGCTTGGTTAGTGGACGACGAGGTGTATGAACAACGGCTTGCGGATATGGGTATCACGGATTTGGGCGAGATTATCAGCATGTGGGCCGAACGCACGTGGTACGACATCAAGGCCGGTTTCCGGCAGCTTGTCCGGGACTTCTTCGAGTTGTTGTTCAACGCCGCGGGGCTTACTATCGACACGCTGCGGACATTCTTTTTAGTCGTGCTGTCGATTCTGGGGCCCTTGTCGTTCGCCCTCTCCATTTACGACGGCTTTCACTCGACGCTCGCGAGCTGGATTTCCCGCTATATCAGCGTGTACCTTTGGCTTCCCATCGCCGACCTGTTCTCCGCGGTGCTGGCCAAGATCCAGACGTTGATGCTCCAGGCGGACGTCCTGGCCCTGCAAGACCCCAACTACATTCCCGACAGCGGCAGCGGTGTCTATATTATCTTTTTGATTATAGGTATCATAGGCTATTTCACGATCCCCACCGTTGCCGAGTGGGTGATCCAGTCGGGCGGAGCCGGCGGGGCTATGGGCGGTATCAACAAGGCCGGGGCATTCGCCACGGGTGTCGCTGGCGGTATCGCCGGCAACATGATCGGCCGCACGTTCGGGCGTCGCGGCGGTGGCGGTTCCTCCTCCGGTAACGGCGGCGTTGGCGGCCCGGCTTCGGGCAGTGCCCCCAACGGGCGCAACCTGGCAACACAAGGTAACAATAATCATTCATAACAATTTGGACAATGGAATTCAAGTCATTAAAAAACATCGAAACAAGTTTCAGGCAGATTCGGCTTTTCGGTATCGTGTTCCTCTGCCTGTGCGCGCTGGTATCCGTGTTCAGCGTGGTCGCGAGCTTCCGTTTCGCCGAAAAGCAGCGCGAGAAGATCTACGTCCTGGACGGGGGCAAGTCGCTGATGCTGGCGCTCTCGCAGGATTTGAGCCAGAACCGCCCCGTGGAGGCGCGCGAACATATCCGGCGTTTTCACGAGTTGTTCTTCACCCTCTCGCCCGACCGTGCGGCCATCGAGAGCAACATCAACCGCGCGCTGTTCCTGGTCGATAAGAGCGCCTTCGCCTATTACCAGGACATGCAGGAGAAAGGTTACTACAACCGTGTGGTGTCGGGGAACATCAGCCAGCGTATCGAGGTGGACTCCGTGGTGTGCGACTTCAACGCCTATCCCTACCGGGCCATGACCTATGCCCGGCAAATGATTGTCCGCGAGAGCAACATCACCGAGCGTTCGCTGGTCACGCGCTGCGAGCTGATCAACTCGGGGCGTTCGGACAATAACCCGCAGGGTTTCATCATGGAGAAATTCGAGATTCTGGAGAACCGCGATTTACGTACATTAAAAAGATAAGGTTATGGCAAAGAAGAGAATAAAGGCTTTCGGGGAGTGGGTCGAAGACCACCTGCGCCGCGCTTGCGGGGCGCTCTCGCCCGATAAGCGGATTATCGTGATCCTCACGCTGCTCTTGTTCTTTTCCGTCTTGTCGCTCTACTTTACCGTGTCTTCCATCTACCGCTTCGGCAAGGGAGCCGGGGAACGGATGCAGATACGGCATATCGAGCGGCTGGAACTGGAATTAAGACAACGACAGGAGGCCGACAGTGTAAAACATCTAAAAGATTTCAATTATGACGACGAACGAAAAACAGAATAAACAGCCGGAGGCGGGGAAAAAGGAACTCACGCCCCGGCAGATACAGATGCGGAAGAAGATGGTGGTCTTCCCGCTCTTTTTCCTGGCCTTTGCCGGGTGCATGTGGCTGATCTTCTCCCCCGGCGAAAAAGAACGGGAGGAGCCTTCGGCGGGTTTCAACACGGAGCTGCCGACCCCGGAATCGGAGGGTATCCTCTCGGACAAGCGTGATGCCTACGTGCAGGAGGAGATGCGGCGCAGGGAGCGGGAAAAGATGCGCTCCTTGCAGGATTTCGCGTTCGGGATGGAGGACGAGGAGGAAGAGCCCGTCATGCCCGCTGCCGTGCCGGATAAGTCTTCCGGCCCTGCCGGCGGTTCGTCGGGAGCTTTCCGGACTTCCCGTGCCGCCTATGCCGACATCAACCGCCAGTTAGGCAGTTTCTACGAGGACACCGCCGGTGAAACGGGGGAAGAGCGCGAGATGCAGGCCCGCATCGAGGAACTGGAACGCCGCCTGGAAGAACAGCAGGCGCAGAAAACGGCCCAGGAGGAGCAGGTGGCGCTGCTGGAGAAGTCCTACGAGATCGCCGCCCGCTACATGAATGGCGGTCAAGCCCCTGAAGCCCCGCGTCAGAAAGCCTCCGTTTCCGGCAAGGCTTCCGTGCAGCCCGTGCGCCAGGTGCGCCGTAACATCGTGTCGCTGCTCGCCGCCCCGCTGCCCGATTCGGTCTTCGCCCGTGAGTTCGTCAAGCCCCGGAACTGGGGTTTCAACACGGTGGGGAGCGACCTTCGCGAGCCCGAGCGCAACAGTATCCGTGCCGCCGTGCAGCAAACCGTGACGCTCACCGATGGCGGGGAGGTTACTTTCCGGCTGCTGGAACCGATGATGGCGGGAGAGCTGCTCATCCCCTCGGGTACGCCCGTAACGGGGGCGGCGAGGATCAACGGCGAACGGCTGACGGTCAAGGTCAGCGCTGTCCAGCACGGCGGGGCGGTCGTTCCGGTCGATCTGTCGGTCTATGACACGAACGGCAACGAGGGTATTCCCGTGCCGGGGTCGGAAGAACTCAATGCCGTGAAGGAGATCGCCGCCAATATGGGTGCGGGCATGGGCAGCAGTATCACGATCACGGACGATGCCGGTTCGCAACTGCTCTCCGACCTGGGGCGCAGCGCCATCCAGGGCGTGTCGCAATACGTGAGCAAGAAGATGCGCTCGGTCAAGGTCACGCTCAAGGCCGGTTACAGCGTCCTGCTGCTCCCGCCCCTTCAATAAGGGTACAAACGACGTACTTCCGTACACCACTGAAAAAATCCATTTTTATCAACAATCAAAAAATTATCGAGTATGAAAAAGATTCTTCTGGCACTCGCTTTTATCGGGTGCATGTTCGCTGCCCACGCGCAGGAAAAGCCCTCCACGGGCGATTTGTACGACGGTCTTACCCGTCCGCTGACCTTCAACCGGGTTATCCCGCCCTACGCGCTGGAGGTGACGTTCAGCAAGACCGTTCATGTGATTTTCCCCTCGGCCATCCGTTACGTCGATCTGGGGTCTTCGGATCTTCTGGCGGCGAAAGCCGACGGCACGGAAAACGTGCTGCGTGTAAAGGCGGCCCTGCGTGATTTCTCGCGCGAGAGCAACCTTTCGGTCATTACCGAGGACGGGGCCTATTACAGCTTCAATGTCAAGTATGCCGACGAGCCGGTGAAACTGTCGGTCGAGATGGCGGACTTCCTGCATGGCGGGGAGGCGGTAAACCGCCCCAATAATGCGCTGGACATCTATTTGCAGGAGTTGGGATGCGAATCTCCGCTGCTGGTCAAACTGATCATGCAGTCCATTTACAAGAATGACCGCCGCGAGATCAAGCATATCGGTTGCAAGCGTTTCGGGGTACAATACCTCCTCAAAGGTATCTACGTGCATAACGACCTGCTTTATTTCCACCTCCAACTGAAAAACTCCTCCAACGTGCCTTTCAACGTGGACTACCTGACGTTCAAGATTACGGACAAGAAGGTGGCCAAACGCACGGCCATCCAGGAGCAGGTCGTATGGCCCGTGCGTGCGTACAACAACGTGCAGGTCATCGGCGGCAAGCGTACCGAGCGCATGGTCTTCACGCTCCCGAAGTTCACGCTGGCCGACGACAAGCAGCTGGTCGTGGAACTGCACGAGCAGCAGGGCGGGCGACACCAGACTTTCACGGTGGAGAATGCCGACCTGGTGCGCGCACGTGTTATCAACGAGTTAAAGGTAAAGTGATATGAAACGGGCGATATTCATTCTCACGCTGGGGTTATGCCTCCTCCTTTCGGACGGGGCGCACGCCCAGCGTGCCCTGCCCGCCATGCGCGGGCTGGAAATACGGGGAGGCATGACCGACGGCTTCTATACCCGGGACAGCCGCAGCGAAACGGGCTACTGGTTCGGGCTGGCCATGAGCCGCTACGCGAAGAATGCCGACAAGTGGGTGTTCGGCGCGGAGTTCCTGAACCGTTATTACCCCTACAAGTCGGAACGTATCCCTGTGGCGCAGTTCACTGCCGAGGGCGGTTACTATTACAAGTTCCTCGCCGACCCGTCCAGGACTTTTTTCTTCTACCTCGGCGGCTCGGCGCTGGCCGGTTACGAGAGTGTGAACCGGGGCGAAAGGCAGCTCTATGACGGCTCTACGCTCCGCCACCGCGACCGTTTCCTCTATGGCGGGGCCGTCACGCTGGAGGTCGATGCGTACCTGACCGACAGGATTATCCTCTCGCTGACGGGGCGTGAGCGTATCCTATGGGGCACTACAACGGGACATTTCCACGCGCAGTTCGGCCTGGGCGTGAAATTCATAATCCATTAAACTTGCAAGCGACATGAAAAAGATGAAAAAGATATTGGCCATGGCGGTCTGGATCGCCGCCCTGGGTCTTTTATGCGCATCCTGCGACAACGGGCTGGATATACAGCAGGCGTACACGTTCTCTCTGGAAACGATGCCCGTTCAGAAGCGAATCTCCGTTGGTGAAACCGCTGAAATCCGCTGCACGCTCGTGCGGGAGGGGAGATATGACGGCGCGCGTTACACGATCCGCTATTTCCAGCCCGACGGGCGCGGTGAGTTGAGGATGGACGACGGTACGGTGTTCCTGCCCAACGACCGCTATCCGCTCGACCGTGAGGTGTTCCGCCTCTATTACACATCGCGCAGCGATGACCAGCAGACCATCGACGTCTATGTCGAGGACAACACGGGTCAGGTCGTGAAGACCTCCTTCACGTTCCAGAGCGAGAACGGGACGGAGGAAACGGAACGATAACGGAATATGTCTAACCAAGAGAAGCGCCCGTCACCCGGGCGCTTTCCATAAATACTGAAAACCATGACAGAGCAAGAGAGAATAGATATAGCCTATCTCGATACGGGGGTGTACGAGAACCCGTGGCGCGAGAACCTTTTCGAGACGCTGCCCGAGGATCGGAAAACGGCGGAAGTCTGCCGTTTCGCCATCAAGAAATCGGCTTTCAACATCGAGTTCGTTCCCGAAGCGATGAAAACGCCGGAACTTTGTCTTGCCGCGGCCGGCCACCGGGGCGAAACACTGAAATTCGTCCCTGACCGTCTGAAGACACCGAAAATGTGCCGTGCCGCCGTCGATAGCAACAGCTACGCGCTGTATTACGTTCCGGAGGGGTTGAAGACCCCCGAACTGTGCATGGCGGCCGTGAAGCGCAACGGTCTGGTGCTGGAGGCCGTCCCCGGGGAATTGAGGACGCCGCAAATATGCCGTGCGGCGTTGAAAGCGGTGGACAGTGCCGATTACAAGATACTCCCTTACATTCCGTATCCCGATATATGCCTGGAAGGGCTGAAAAAATTCGGGATGTCGTTCGTGGACAAGTTCGAGATTTTCGCCTCCATTGCCCCGGAGGTCATGACCGGGGAACTGGCCCTTCACGGCGTGGGGATGGACGCGTCCTGCCTTTCGCTCGTGCCGGTGGAACTGCGCACGGAGGCAGTCTGCCTGCGTGCCGTCAGCGGGGACGGCATCCTGCTCCATGAAGTGCCGGAGGAATTACGCACGGAACGGGTCTGCGAGGCCGCCGTGTCCTCGAACTACCTGGCACTGGAGTACGTTCCGAAACATCTGAAAACCGACCGTCTGTGCGGGATGGCGCTGGAGCGCGATCCCCTGGCCATCCGCTTTTTCAACCCCGAACAGCTCACGCCGGAGGTCTGCAACCGGGCGTTGGCCCGTACCGACGACCTGCGTGTCCTCCGCTATATCCCCTTCGAGGAGATACACCTGAAAGTGTTGGGGTTCTATTGCACGAATTACGATAAGACCTCGATTTTTTGGAGAACATGAACCCCTGGTTCCTCACGCCGAGGGTGGCCCGGGAAATTTTCGCCCTGGAGCCGGAGCTGTTCTACAACCTTCCCGACCACGCCAAGAACGAGGAGATGTGCCGCCGGGCCGTCTGGCACGACGGGAGCTACCTGCAATATGTCCCCGAGAAGTGGAAAACGCCGGAGTTGTGCATGGAGGCCATACGGCGCAGTCCCTATGCCATCGCCCACCTGCCCGAGAGCATGAAAAGCCCGGATCTATACATGAGCCTGGTGCGGGAGAACCCGCAAAACCTGAAAGGCGTCCCCCGCGAAGCCCGGACGCCGGAGATGAGCCGGGAGGCTTTCGAGCGTACCTACGGGAAGGACAAAACCGATTTCTCGGTTATCAGCGCGTTGAGCGACCCCGCCCTGGTCTTGCAGGTGTTCCGCGAGCAGGACGACCCGCAGCAGATACACCGGTTGATGAGTGTCCTGCACCTGAACCGCCGGCTTGTAACGGAGGAGGTGGCGTTGGAGGCCGTTCGCAAGGATGCGGGGGTGCTGTACGACATTCCCCAGAGGGCCATCACGCCGCTCGTGGCCGATACGGCCGTGCGGGGCGACCCGAGGATGATCCAGTGGGTTCCGAGGGAGCTTCGCACGGCGGATCTGTGCCTCTATGCCGAGGCCGCCCATCCCGAGTTGCGGGTTTACGTTCCCGACGAAATAGCAAAGGGACGTAATATCTACTCGTTCCACCGTCAGGTGGACGCGAAATTGCGGCAGCCGCTCGAATACGAACAATACAAGACCCTCTACTCGGGCGGCGCGGTGCGTGTGAACAACGTGTGGACGTCGGTTGCGGGTGAGATTGACTGCTGCGAGGTGCGTTACGACCGTAAGACGGAGAAACTCAAACTGCGGATCGTCGAACCGCCCAGGGAGAAGAAGGCGCAGCCGAAGGTCGCGCCCCGCAAACCCGCCCGGGGGCCGAAATTGTAGGACGGCGGGTAGTTCTTTGGCAGGAAGGTTGTTAAAAATCGCACGTGTTGTCGCCGATACCCGAATGAAATCGTTATATTTGCAATCGAATCCTCCGGCGGCGTGCCGCCGGGCGATTTACATACGGAAGGAACACATTATGGTGGGGCATTGAAAACAGCCAAATTTTAATCCGCTCGCAAAATAATGGGTAGTTCTCTTCTTCATCGTCGTGTCTATATGCGTCAAGCGTATGCGATAGCGGCGTGGGGAGAAATTATCTATCGAGTGGATGGGTGCTTGGCTGTACCTCAATGCCGGTATTTAACGTATTCTCACGCCTTTTTCGTATGGTATTTGTCTGAACCTAAAGAAAAGCGATATGGAAACGAAATCGACAAATGAGGTAAAGGGTGATTACGACCGGGTATCGGCGAGTGAATGCCTGGGGTCGCTAATCGAGTTGCACGGGATTGTCATGGAAGACGATCTGTTCGTCATTCCCGATGCGGATGGCACGGCAGTATTATACAATGACGGGAAGATACGTTTTGACGAGATCGCCGACATCGAGGTCGGCTCGGTGTTTGTGGGCATCCTGCTCCGCAACGGCTATCTGTTCTACCTTTCCCGTACCGAACCGCTCAAGACGTGCATATACACGCATGGCGGGTGGGGTTCAATCTCTGAAATTTCTCCCCGTGGCATTGCCGGACATATCGGGCGTGAACTGCACGGGAAGCTGGGCGACCATACGGCGGTCGATTGACGGGAAACAAAAAAATCGGACGGTTGTTTGTACTGCACCCCAAAAGTTGGACACTTTTGGGGTGTTTTTTATGAAATATAATTATGAGATTCGTTTAAAGGCCGTAAAACTGGTACTCGAAGGCGGACTTTCGGTTAGGGAAGCCGGATGTCACTTGGGCTGTGGCCGCTCGCAAGTTCACTTGTGGGTAACATTATTCGAGCGCCATGGCCTTGCCGGCCTTAAGCTGCGCCACGGTAGCTACAGTGCAGAATTTAAGTTGTCAGTTTTGAAGCATATGCACCAAAATCATCTATCTTTGCTGGAGACAGCAGTGCATTTCGGCATTCCGGGCCCTTTTGTTATTCGTCAATGGGAGCGGCTCTATCAAAACCAAGGTGCTGAAGGCCTGCGGCGTAAACCGCAAAGAAGGAGGCCGGCCATGAGTAAATCGAAGACTAAAAAAGTCAAACTCAAAACGACTCCGCACGAAGAGTTGCTTAAGGAACTGGAGTATCTTCGTGCCGAGAATGCTTACTTAAAAAAATTGCAGGCCTTAGTCGAGGAGCGCATTGTCCGCGAGAGCGGGAAAGAGCCCAAGCCATCGAAGGACTAAGGCCGCAGTGCCGGCTTTCAGTATTGCTCAAAGCCGCAGGGATGGCGCGAAGCACATTTTATTATCACTTCAGAAAATCAAAACAACCCGATAAATATGCTCGCGAAAAAGAGAGTATTATAAGGTTATATCACGAACATAAGGGGCGTTATGGTTATCGGCGCATTACCGTTGAAATGAATAAGATCGGATATGCGATAAATCACAAAACCGTACTTAAGCTGATGAATATTTGCGGGATAAAAAGTCAGGTCAGGCTCCGTAAATACTGTTCATACAAAGGACAGATCGGACGGATAGCGCCCAATCTTCTGCAACGCGACTTTGCAGCCGAAAAACCGAATCAGAAGTGGGTTACTGACCTTACGGAATTTTCGGTTTGCGGCGTAAAGTTATATCTATCGCCGATTATGGACTTATATAACCGGGAGATTATTAGCTATAAAATAGCTGAACGCCCTAACTTTATGCAGATCATGAAGATGCTGGACGATGCGTTTGCCAGAATACCGGATTCTCCGGGTATTGTCTTGCATTCCGACCAGGGCTGGCAGTATCAGATGAAGCAGTATCAGCTCCGTTTAAGACAGAAAGGTATTACACAGAGCATGTCGCGCAAGGGTAACTGTCTGGATAACGCTGCTATGGAAAGTTTCTTTGGATTATTGAAGTCCGAATTATTATATTTGCAAAAATTCTCATCCATAGACCATTTCCGAAAAGAATTGGAAGAATATATCGACTACTACAATAACAAGCGGATAAAGAAATACTTAAACAACATGAGCCCGGTACAATACCGAACTCATGCCATCTAAACAAATACTAATCCGTCCAATATTTGGGGTGCACTTCAGTTATCGTCCGATTTTTTTCGCGTCGTATTTTCACGGCCGTTGCCTGCCGTGTTCCCGTTTCCGCCTTTGCAGGGCGAGCAGTTGCCGCAACATGTAGGCATGGTTTTCCCCCACGGTATGCCCCGAGGGCATCAGGTAGGGACTTGCGAGGCACTCCCGGCATTGGCGTACCGCCTCTTTTAAGTCGGTAACGGTTATTTCCGCTCCCGTGATGTCTTTAATCTTTGTTTCCATTCTTGTCCTGTTTTTTTGGTTCGTACCAACTGTCCCGGTAATTTTCTCCCACGAGCGAGAAAATTCCGCTCATGCCGCTTTCAGCGGCGAAATTTTTGGCTTCCCATATACCGGAAAACTCTCCCAGCAGCCGGTAGCCGATGAATAATTTGTACTTGCGCATGATTTTATCGTTTTTCCAGGTTGATAATCGGTGTGTTCTTTTGCAGCCATTCCTTCACGCTGTCCATGTTGTATTCGGATGTGATAACCGCCGTTCGGTCGTCGATTTCGGTGAAGCGCGTAGTTTCATACCCGTCGATCCACTGCTTCAGCGTGGCAACGCCCCACACCTGCGGGTCGTCGAACATGGTGTTGAGCCGCCCGATACCCTCGCCGAAGGTTACGAGCAGCGTTTCATAGGAGATTTCCTTGTTTACTTCATTCGTTTTCATATTCTCGCTTTTTACGGGCGGCTTTTGCCGCCCCGAAATTTTTTAATCAGACAAGTTCCACTCTAACCCTGCTCATGTTCGCCCAGAACACGCCGTTGCAGTAGTAGGCGTAGCCGTTATGCCAGTTGCTCCTGCGGCGTATCACGTCCTGCTCGGGTGGTCGTATCTCGATACTCGTGGTGTAGATGTTGTGTCCCACGGTAATGACGAGGTTGCACCTTCGCCATATCTCGGAATGGGTTTTGAACCCGTTTTTCCCCTCGACGAGCGCAAGGGCCGTCTTGACTGCTTCCCGAACTTCCCAATCCCACTCCCCGAAGGGTTTGAGCGGGCGTGCCATGTAGCTTTTATAGATGATTTTCATTGTTATATTTTTTTTTGTAGGGCGGCTTTCGCCGCCCCGATTTTATAATTCGACAATCCTTTCCACTCTGCCGTACAACATGGAGCGTATGCTCGTCTTGTCCACGCCCTTGTATTCCGTGTAATGCCCGTACTGCTTTACCACGAATGTTTTCAGTACATCGACAAAGTTGAAACGATACCCTAAAAGCGGAATGGAGTCCTTGAAATAGGTGTTATGGTTTACCTCACGGGTAATCCAGTCTTTCTCCTCACGGGTGAGCGTTCCCCCGTCATTGAGCCGTTTGCGTAATATGTACGCTTTTGAGCCTGCAAGGCTTTCGAGTGCGGGAACGTCCCACGACACGAATTTATATGCTATTTGGTTCATTCTATTTTGTTTTTGCGGGCGGCTTTCGCCGCCCCGATTTTTATGCTGTCATTCGTTTCCGTATAAGGGACATGTTCCCCTTCATCAGTTTCAGTATTTGCCCGTGGTATGGGGTATTCTTGTTACACACGCCACGGCTCTGCACGACCTCCATGCGTTTTAGGGACACCTCTATCGTTTCGATACGTTTGCCGTCGATTGTGGCCGAGAGTATGAGCGAGTCGGCTTTCAGATAGTATTCGTTGGTAAACACGCAATGGTGCATGGCCTCGCCCTCCTGCCGTATGGCTTCAACGCTGTCCAATACCTTGATGCAGATTTCCCCGTCGGAAAACTCCACTCCGAAAAACCGCCCTTTGGCTTCGACAAACGAGGCTTCCTGTTCCAACGCCTTGCGCCGTTCCTCCTGCCGCCGTTCCATTTGCATGTGCCGCCGTTTTTTTGCCATGTAGAGGTCATGCGCTGCGGGCAGGTCTGCGGGACACACGAAATGGGCGTTATGCAGGTCTTTCCCGAAAAATCGCAGCAGGTCGATGTAGTCGCACCATTCCGTCGGTTTCCCGATAGCGTACCCGTTACGGATGGCGATACGGATGGCCGGCCAATAGTCGGCGATATTGCGGGAGGAACGGGCGAAAAATCGCACGAGTGCCGTTTGTCCCGCTTTAAGCAGCGTTTCGGCCTTGTTCTCCGAGAGCAGCAGGTGGATAAGGTCGAAAGGGGTTACATCGGGGAGTTGTTTGCCGTAACCGCTTCGGCGCAGTTCGGGGATAAGCCGTTGCCGGGGATAGATGCGTGTGGGCGTGATGTTGTATTTCCCGTCGTTCTCCGCCCGCAGTTCCAATGCGCTCGACCAACTCCACCCGTGAACGAAGAAGCCCATCGGGCGCAGCCGTGCGAAGGTTGCGGAGCGTCCGTCGGGGGCAATCCACCGCTGTACGGCTTCGATATGGGTGTAAACGGGTGTCTGTCCCACTTTCGCCCAACACTCGATATAGACGAAGCGCAGGACTTGAAAACCCTTGCAGCGGGTTACGATGCACAAATACTCGTAATCGTTGAACTTGCGGCGCAGGGTGGTTTCCACTTTCAGCGTGGTGTGGCAGTGCGGACACTCGCACCCTAACAGATTGTCCGTGAGTTCTCCGTTTTCGCTCTGCCACGTGTGGCCGCACTCGGTGCAGGTGATAAGTCCTTTCGGCGTGCGGCGTCCGATATGCTCGATGCAGTTCTTGTACCCCCATTCGATTTGTGCGGGGGTAAGCGGCGGCAGGTGTTTGCTTGCCGCCACAACGCTCTGTTGGAATTTTGTTCTCGGTTTCATAACTAAAATAGACTGGGCATTAGTTTGTTATCTTCGATTTTCTTGGGTTTGGACTTGGCTTTCGCCAACTTGGCGTAGGCTTCGCTCTCGGCCTTCCGTATGGCGTTCCGCCGTGCCTCGGCTTTTTCCTCCTCGGTCAGTTCAACGGTGTGATTGACCACTACCTTGCAACTGACGGGTTTGCCGATGTCGATGTCCTCCTCGTCGTAATAGTGGAGTGCCATAGAGTATATTTCCTCGTCGCAAACCCGTTGCAACCGCTCTGCCGTACTTGGTTGATGATGAAAGTGCAGCAATCGTCAATGTTCTTTTTCGGGTTGGCGTATCGGGGTGCGAAAAGTTCGTCCTCCCGTGCCCGTGCGTCGAGATAGTTCTGTATCGTCAGTTTGAAATAATCTGTTCCTTGTGCCATGATTTTTTGGTATTGTGGGGCGGCGAGCCGCCCCGTGTTCAACATTTATTCGTCCTTTCCGAGAAGCCGCCGCACCTCGTCCTCTTTGGTCTTTTGGAAAATCCATCCCGCTTTCTTCTGCCCGTCATGCGTCAGCCGTGCGTTGAAGCGTCCCCCGAGTGCGTGAAGGGCGTCCTTGACGGGCTTGGTGTCCCCGAATACGGCTATCGCCTTCTCGGAATAGTCCACGATGATAAACCCGCCTTGCACGCTCGTTTCAGTGCGTTCCGCCCGTTTTTCGTCTTTCGGCTCGGGCAGACATATATTCTCCTCGTTTCCTGCGATATATGCCAGCCTGTCGATGTACCCTTCACGTGTGTAGTGGGTCAGTTTGCAGACACTCCACCCGTATTTCGGACTTTTGCCGAGCGTGAAAACGGGATAGCGGTGTTCGTTCTTGGGGTCGTATTCGGAGAGGTGCGCCGTTTGCGGGAAATTGGCCGCCGCCTTTCTCAACTCCCCGAAGCCGTTGCGGGAGGTGGCCGAAAAGCCGAGAATGACGGTACGCACGCTTCGGGTGGTCGAACACTCGTAAGAGGGGTCAGTGTATTCCGTTTCGTTGAGTTCGGCGATGATTACGCCCTGCACCCCTTCGGGCATGATGCGGCGTAACCTCTGCGCCCCTATTTCCGCTATGCGGTCATGCTCGGCTTTCTCTTTGGCGGCGGCGATGGCCTGCGCCGTGGCTTGCTCTTCCGCCTGCCCCACAAGCAAAGCCACCTCGAAAGCGTCCATGAACTCGGGGTTCACGTCGTCGTAGTACCTGCCGATACCGAATGTTTGCGAGAGGGGTCGCAGAATGTCCGTTTGGCTGATTTCCTTTGTTTCGGTATCGACCATGTGGTACACGTAGCCACGGGCGGTGTGTTCCACCTTGTAAACGACGTAACGCTTTCTGCTCGCACCCGCACCGATACCGATGATTACCTGGTTTTCCTTGACTACCTGCACCCGTGTGTCCGTGGTAGTCGCTCCGAATAATGAAATGTACTTTGTCATACCTGTAATAATTTAGAAGATGTGAGTGAATAGGAAATAGAAAAAGCCGGTTAGAGCCACGAGAGAAACAAGGCAGGAGAAAATGCCCCGCAGGATGTCATAACAGAACGTGAAGCCCAAAACGACCCAAATAAAGTCGATACCCCACACGTGGAAGCCCAAAGCCACCGCCCCGACCTTTACCGCCAACCCGACCTTTGCCTTTATGCCAAGTGGAAGGTTGGAGGATTTCTGTTTCCATTTATTTTTCTCTTCGTTTCTCATAACCTTTGACTTTTTTTTTATGCCGTAGCGGAGCCGGTATGGATGGAATCTGTTTCGGTAGCATCAAAAGGTGTCGGGGATAGCTGCTGCAAGATTTTGTCGGAAAATACGCTCGCCCGCAGGGAAAGAGGAAGATTTTGCGGCAAACCGCCCCGCGGCCCGATCTTGCAGCAGCGTGAGCCCCGTAACTACCTTTGCTACTGACAACAGATTTCCATACCGCGCTCCGCGGCATGAAAAAAAGAGAGGAAAAGGTTATGGGAGAGAAACGGGGAGAAAACGATATGCCGTGAACGCTCGCGAAAGTCGGTTCACGGCTCACCCTGCATGGAATGATAAATCGCCCGCGAACATTTCCTTTCACGGGCGATTGGCGTATCGGAGCGTGCCGATCCCGTATCGGCGGAGGATCGTTTCCGCCGGACGTGGCGCCACTCGCTGCCACTTTTAAGACGGATACGTCCATATACCACTGGCTGATAACAAGATACTGTCCATTTGTGTACTTTTGGGCATCCGGGAAACAAAAAATGAAACAGAACATGGAAATAATAAGTATGGACGTGAAGGCTTTCGACGCGCTGGCAGGGCACGTGGAAGCCATTGAAAGAAAAGCCGAGGCGTTATGCCGCAGGCAAGAGGACGTGAGTTTGAAAAAATGGCTGGACAACCAGGATGTCTGTGACGTGCTGGGTATATCGAAACGTACCCTGCAAACCTACCGGGAGAAAGGGTTGCTGCCTTTCAGCCGCATCCGTCACAAAATCTTCTACAAACCGGAAGATGTCGGGAAACTGCTGCAATCGTCGCACTATCCTAATACCGCCGCGTTATGAGCCATTATTTCATCGACAAGCACGATCCGCGTGTGGCGGATCTCTTCCGGCGTTTGGAAAAGGCCGGCAAGGCACTGGATAAACTGGAATCCTCCGGAGGCCGGACACTCAAGGGAGAGCGGTTCGTCACCGACGAGGAATT